>JAIVHI010000178.1 GCA_020201155.1 Loktanella sp.
CACGCGCACCACTTCGTTATGGCCGGTCTTGCCGGTGCAGACCTCTTCGTAGGTCGGGTTGGGTGTGTAGCCGCCTGCATAGCCGACCGAAGTGGAATGAACCCCGTCCAACTTCCAGAACATTCGCTCGACACCCCAGAAACAGCCCATACCGAAAACGGCAACTTCCATTCCGTCGGGCACATCCTTGATCGGGGTGCCAAGGACGTGGTGGGTGCTGGCCGTGGGGATCGGATCGGGGCGCCCCTTGAGCGCGTCGGCGGGATCGACCATCTGCGACTTGTCGCGGGACATGAAAAACATCGGCGGGTCTCCTTGGTGGGTTAACCGTGAATATATGCCGTCCGCTGGGTTTTTCTACTCTGCCGGTGCAGCCAGAAGCGGTGAAAACACCGTTTCGTGACCCGGTTCGGGGTGCCTCGGGATCAAGAGAGCCAGCAGGAACGACACGGCAGCCATCACCGCGGCCAGACCAAAGACCGCCGCAGGCGAGGTCAGCCAGAGAAAGCCCAGAAGCGCGGGCAGAAAGACTGCGGCGATGTGGTTGATGGTAAAGGCGACAGCCGCAGTGGGTGCGATGTCACCGGGGTCGGCGATCTTCTGGAAATAGGTCTTGAGCGCCAGTGCCAGCGCAAAGAAGATGTGGTCGATCACGTAAAGCGACGCGGCGATCACCACGCCCCAGCTGAAAAAGTACACGCCGCCATAGGCCAGAAACACCAGCACAAGCCCTGCGTATTCGATCAAAAGCGCCCGCCGTTCGCCGAACAGGAACACGACCCGCCCCATCAGCGGTGCGAAGATCATATTGGCCACCAATGTGATCAGATAAAGCGACGTGACCTGATGCACTTGGAATCCAAAGCGTTCCACCATCATGAACCCCGCAAAGACCACGAAGATCTGCCGCCGCGCACCCGCCATGAACTGCAACGCGTAATACAGCCAATAGCGCCGCCGCAGCACGAATGTCTTGCGCTGCGGATGGGGGGCTTCGAACTGCGGGTAGGCGAAATAGGCGAAAATCGCCACGATGGCAGTAAAGCCGCCGCCCATCATGTAGACGAAGGAATAGCTCAGATCGAAGCGGTCCCATGTCAGCACGATCAGCGCATAGGCCACGAAGGTCGCGGCGGAACCGGCCGCCATCAGCCAGCCGATCATCTGCGGCGCGCGGGCCTTTTCGATCCACTGCAGCTGCAGCGACTGGTTGACCGTCTCGTAGTAGTGGAACCCGATCGAGGACAGCATGGTCAGCGTCAGGATACCGCCCAGCGACGGGAAATAGGCGGTCATCGCCGTCGCCACGCCCAGCATCACAAGCGACACCAGCCCCAACACCTGTTCGCGCATGAAGATGATGATCGCGATCACGCCGATCGCCAGAAAGCCCGGGATCTCGCGGATCGAGTGCAGCAACCCGATGTCGGCACCGTCGAAGCCCGCCACCTCGATGACGAAGTTGTTCAGAAGGGCGGACCATGTGTTGAACGCCACCGGCATCGCCAGCGCCATCAGGAACAGCAGGGCAATCGGGCGACGCCAGACGGGCTGGTCGCGGGCATCTTCAAGGCGGACGATCTTCATGGCGATCTCAGTAAGCCCATTCCGCGACGGCGGAAAGATGCTGGTTTGCGCTGTATCAATGTGCGCGGGTGCAGAGGATGCTAGCGTAACGCAATCGCCGCAACAGGAAGGACATCGAATGTTCAAGACCATTCTCGTTGGCACGGACGGCTCTGATCATGCATTGCGCGCGCTCAAGGTCGCTTGCGATCTGGCCAAGCTCTGCGATGGCGAGATCACCCTCGTCCACACCCCGCGCCCCGATACCGTGGCTTTCGCGGCGGGTGCCATGGCGGGCTACCAGATGATCACGACGATGCCCGACGAGGAAGAGGTTCAGGCCGCAGCCCGACAGATCATCGAAGACGCAAAGAAGGCGGCGTGGTCATACGGCTGCGAGGTGAGGAACAGCGTCATCCTGCGCGGCGATCCCGGCGACGAAATCATCGCACAGGCCAAGAAGGACGGCGCGGACCTGATCGTGACCGGGCGCCGCGGTCTGGGTAATTTCGCCGGGCTCGTTCTGGGCAGCACGTCGCAACGGATCACGCATCTGGCCGATTGCGCGGTCCTGTCGGTGCCCTGAGCGCCGGAGACCTGCGTCAGTAAAAGCTTTGCGGGTCGATATCGATTGCCAGTCGCAGGTTCGTCGGCAGACGGAACTGGCCGACCCATTCCGTCAGCGCCTGCTGCAAGGGCACGCCCTTGTCCGCCTTGACCAGCAGCCGGACGCGGTGGCGGCCCCTGATGCGGGCGATGGGTGCCGGCGCAGGCCCGAAGACCTGCGCCCCGATCCGGCGCAAGGGCGCGTCGCGCCGCGCCATTTCTCCGCCCAGATCGAACACCTCCTGCACGTTGGGCGAACTGAGCACGATCCCTGCCATGCGTCCGTAGGGCGGCACACCCGCCGCCTTGCGTTCCGCCGCTTCGGCGGCCCAGAACGCCTCTTCGTCGCCACCAAGTATGGCGCGAATGACCGGGTGCTCGGGCTGGTAGGTCTGCAACAAAGCCTCGCCCGGCACCTCGGCCCGCCCCGCGCGACCGGCCACCTGCCGCATCAATTGAAACGTGCGTTCCGCCGCGCGCAGGTCTGACCCCTGCAATCCCAGATCCGCATCGATCACGCCGACCAGCGTGAGGTTGGGAAAGTTGTGCCCCTTGGCCACAAGCTGCGTGCCGATGATGATATCGGTGCCGCCTTGGGCGATCTCTTCGATATGCGCCTTCATCGCGCGGGCCGACCCGTAAAGATCGGACGACAGCACCATCAGCGATTGCTCGCCCTTCTCCAGCCGCTGGGCGATGGCGTCCCGCAGCGTCGGTGACACCCATTTGCCACCCGGCAAGTCTTCGTTCCGCATGTCGATGGCACCCATCGACGGCATGACAGCCGCGCCAAAGCGCGACGTCAGGTTCAGTCTGCGATACTTGCCCGCCTCCACATTGGCCCAGCTTTCAAGGCTCGGCGTGGCACTGGCCAGCACAACCTGCGCGGCGCAACCCGCCGCCCGCAGCACCGCCATGTCACGCGCGTTGTAAAGGACGCCGTCCTCTTGCTTGTAGGAGGTGTCGTGTTCCTCATCGACGACGATCAGCCCCAGGTCGCGGTAGGGCAGGAACAGCGCCGATCGCGCGCCGACGACCAGTTGCGCGTCCCCCTGCCCCACCATCTTCCAGCAGCGCCGCCGTTCGGTCATGGTCACCCCTGAATGCCATTCGGCAGGCTTCATGCCAAAGCGCGCCTCGACCCGGTCGATGAACTCGCCCGTCAGGGCGATCTCGGGCAGCAACACCAGCGCCTGACGTCCCGCGCGCAGGCAGGCCGCGACGGCCTCGAGATAAACCTCGGTCTTGCCCGATCCGGTCACGCCTTTCAGCAGCGTGGTGCCATACTGGCCAGAGCCGATCGCCCCGCGCAGCACCTCGGCGGCCTGGGTCTGATCCTCGGACAGCGCCTTGCCGCCGTAGTCGGGATCGAGCCGCGGGTAGGGCGTATCGCGCGGGGCGTCCTCTTCCGCGACGGCCCCCTGTTTAACCAGCCCCTTGACCACGGACGTGCCGACGCCCGCCATTTCGGCCACTTCGCCCAGCGTGAAGGACAACCCGCCATAGTCGCGCAGGACCTCCATCACCTTGCGGCGGGCGTCTGTCATCCGGTCAGGCTCGCGCCCGCCAAGGCGGTAGACCTTGCGCATGGAAGGCGCATCACCCAACCCCGGCGCACGGGTCGCCAGCCGCAGCATCGCGGGCAAGGGCGTCAGCGTGTAGGCGGCGGCGCGGTCGATGAAGACGCGCATCTCCTCGGCCATCGGTGCCACGTCCAGAACCCGCGTGACGGGCCGGATCTTGGCATGATCGAAATCGCCCTGCCCTTCGGCCCAGACGACCCCCATCACCTTGCGCGGCCCCAAAGGCACCTCGACGAAGGCGCCCAGAAAGCAGCCCCCTTCGGGCGCCTTGTAATCCAGCACCCGCCCGATCGGCTGAGTGGTGAGCACACCGATCAGATCGCCCTCGTGGAAATGGGTGCGGGTCATGGGCGTGTGGCGGGGTGCGGCTGCATGTCACCGAGGTAACCCCGCAGACCGCTGACGCCAAGCCCAAGGCGACAGCGGACCAGGACAAAAGACCAAACCATCGTGTCGCCGCCGGGCGACACTTCGGGCGCCCGGCGAAAAAACCTGTCCACCGGGGACTCGGGTCTGCTAGAACAGGCAAAACACAAATGACCGAGCAGGCGAAATGACAGGCAAACCCTTGATGGACGACCACGTCCGCGAACGGATCATTGCGGATCCCGAAGTGCTGTTGGAAGATCAGGATATCATGCAGGCGCTTGTCGCCGCGAACGAGGCGGCGATGGGCGGCAATATCGTCGATCTGCGCGGCATCGCGATGGAACGGCTGGCCGCCCGTCTCGACCGGCTGGAAGACACGCACCGTTCGGTGATCGCCGCCGCCTACGAGAACCTCGCGGGCACCAACCAGATTCACCGTGCCGTGCTGCGGCTGATGGATGCCACGAAGTTCGAGGTCTTCCTGCGCGATCTTGCGGGCGATGTGGCCGAAATTCTGCGCGTCGATGCGATGCGGCTGGTGCTGGAAAGCGAAGACCCGCGTCCCGACGAAGCGGTCAAGCGCATGGGCGAGGTGCTGAACATCGCACCCAAGGGCTTTGCCGCCGCCTATGTCACGCGGGGGCGCGACGTGCCCACACGACAAGTCACGCTGCGGCAGGTGCAGACCGACGACACCACGCTTTACGGTGAAAAGGCCGATTACATCCGCTCGGAGGCCTGCCTCAAGCTGGACTTCGGCCAGGGCCGCCTGCCCGGTCTTCTGGTGATGGGGTCCGAAGATCCGCACCTGTTCACCCCGCAGCAGGGCACCGACCTGCTGACCTTTTTCGCAGGCGTGTTCGAGCGCACGATGCGCCGGTGGCTGGAGTGATCAGCCCCGCGCTTGGCACGGCCTGCGCCGCTTGGCTGGACCACCAGCGCGGCATCAAGGGCGCAGCCAGGAACACGCTGACCGCCTACCAGACCGACGTGCTGGGGTTTCTGGCCTTCATGCAGACCCACCACGGACATGAACAGGGCCTTGCGGCCATCGCCCGGATCACCGTGCGCGACATGCGGGCCTGGATGGCCCATGAACGCGCCCGCGGCGTCGGTGCGCGGTCGCTGGGGCGGCAGCTGTCGGCGGTCAAGTCCTTCTACCGTTGGCTGGCCGAACGCGAAGGCTTCGAGCCCACAGCCGTTCTGTCGACCCGCACGCCCAAGTTTCAAAGAAAACTTCCCCGCCCCCTGACCGAAGACTCCGCCAGCGACATGATCGACACGGTCGAGCTGCAATCGACCACCAGCTGGATCGCCGCTCGCGATGCTGCCGTGGTGACGGTGCTTTACGGCTGCGGCTTGCGGATCTCCGAGGCATTGGGCCTGACCTGCGCCGCAGCCCCCCTTCCCCCCGTGCTGCGGATCACCGGCAAGGGCGGCAAGGAACGGATCGTGCCCGTGATCGACGCGGCCCGCGACGCGGTTGACGCCTATCTCGCCATCATGCCCTTTCCAAAAGAGCCCACGGCCCCCCTCTTCCGGGGGGCGCGCGGCGGGGCGCTCAACCCGCGCCTCGTGCAAAAGGTCATGGAAAAATCCCGCCTGCAACTGGGCCTGCCGGCCACCGCGACCCCCCATGCGATGCGCCATTCCTTCGCGACCCACCTGCTCAGCGCCGGCGGCGATCTGCGCGCCATTCAGGAACTTCTGGGCCACGCCAGTCTTTCTACCACTCAGGCTTACACCGCCGTCGACTCCGCACGGCTGATGGAGGTCTACGACAAGGCCCACCCGCGCGCGTGATGTTGCACCGCGCGCCAATCACAGGCAGACCGCTTCCATGACACTCGCGCAAAAAGCCCTCGCCGTTCACCTGTTCACCGCAACAGGTGCCGTCTTCGCCATGCTGGCCATGCTCGCCGCCGTGGACAGCGAATGGAGCCTGATGTTTCTCTGGCTGGTCGTGGCCTTCTTCGTGGACGGCGTGGATGGCCCGCTGGCGCGCAAATACGACGTGGAAACGAACGCACCGATTTTCGACGGTGTCCTGCTCGATCTGATCATCGACTACCTGACCTATGTTTTCATCCCGGCCTTCGCACTTTACGAAAGCGGGCTGATGGACGGCTGGTCCGGCTGGGTTGCGATCATCGTGATCACCTTCGCCTCGGCCATGTATTTCTGCGATACCCGCATGAAAACGCAGGATTACTCCTTCAAGGGATTCCCCGGCTGCTGGAACATGCTGGTGCTCGTCCTATTCGCGCTCGAACCGCACTGGCTGATCTGCCTGTTCCTCGTCCTGGTGCTGACGGCCGCGATGTTCCTGCCGATCAAGTTCGTCCACCCCACACGCACCGAGCGCTGGAAAACCGTCACGCTGCCGATGGCGATGGGTTGGGTCATCTTCGCGGGCTGGGCGGCTTGGGTCGACTTCGACCCCCAAAGCTGGGCGCATTGGGGGCTGATCGTCACATCGGTCTACCTGCTTCTGGCGGGTGCCGCCCAACAGGTGATGTACGGAAAAGAGGGCTAGCACCTCGCTCGGGGCCGTAAACGCACGCCGAACGCCCCCAGCGACGCGCCTCTCATCATCTTGCCAAAAATATCCAGACCCGGCATCGCACCGCCGGAAAGGGCAACCGGTTCACGTGACCCGGTCGGGACGGCGGGCGGGGCGTCTTGGCCGCGCGCGGCAAAGAGCGCCGCCCAGCCGGATCACGACAGGGCTGCGTCGCAGCGGGCGCAGACGCCCGGATGCGCGTGGCTGCCCACGTCGGGCAGGATCTTCCAGCAGCGCTGGCACTTCTCGCCATCGGCCCGCATGAAGCTGACCGCGATGCCGCTTTCACCTTCCAGACGGAAAGCATCCTGAGGCGCAGGATCGGACGAAACCGTGATGCCCGAGGTGATGCAAAGGTCCGCGAAGCTCACCGTCTCCAGCACGCTTGCCACATCCGGCTCGACGAAAACCGTCGGATGCGCCTCGAGCGAGGCACCGATCACCTTGTTGGTCCGCTGCACCTCGAGAGCACCGGTCACGACACGGCGGACCGCGCGGATGGTCTGCCACTTGTCTGCCAGTTCCCGGTTCATCCAGTCATCCGGTGTCGCGGGGAAGTCCTGCAGGTGCACGGATCCTTCTTTCTTCCGCTCCAGCCAGACCTCTTCCATCGTGAAGGCCAGCACGGGGGCCAGCCAGGCGTTCAACCGGTCCAGCACAAGCTCCAGCGTCCAGAGCGCCGCGCGGCGCCGGTCGGTATCGCCGTCGCAATAAAGCGCATCCTTGCGGATATCGAAGTAATAGGCCGACAGATCGACCGTGGCGAACTGGAACACCGCCTGGAACATCCCCTGATAGTCGTAGGCGGCATAGCGGGCGCGCACATGGGCGTCCAATTCAGCCAGACGGTGCAGCACCCATTGTTCCAGCTCTGGCATCTCGGCCACCGCGACCTCGGTCGCATCGGCCTGCACGTTACCCAGCAGGAAGCGGAAGGTGTTGCGCAACCGGCGATAGCTGTCCGCCACCCCTTTCAGGATCTCGTCGCCGATCCGGTGGTCGTGCTTGTAGTCGGTCGTGGCCACCCAAAGCCGCAGGATATCCGCGCCGTATTGCTTGACCACCTCGTCGGGGGCGATGATGTTGCCCAGCGACTTCGACATCTTCTCGCCCTTGCCGTCCAGCGTGAAGGCATGGGTTACGACAGCGCGGTAAGGCGCACGGCCCAGCGTCCCGCAGGCCTGCAGCATCGACGAATGGAACCAGCCGCGATGCTGGTCGGTGCCTTCAAGGTAGACATCCGCGATCCCGTCCTCGGACCCGTCCGGGCGGTCGCGCAGCACGAAGGCATGGGTCGAGCCTGAATCGAACCAGACATCGAGGATGTCGAACACCTGATCGTAGTCGTCAGGGTTCGCGGCATCACCGATGAACCGCGCTTTCGCACCGTCCTTGTACCACGCATCCGCGCCTTCCGTCTCGAAGGCCTCGCAGATGCGGGCATTCACCGACGCGTCGCGCAGCAAAAAGGACGGATCGGTCGGCAAAACGCCTTTCCTG
Organism: Loktanella sp.; assembly: GCA_020201155.1. GTDB lineage: Bacteria > Pseudomonadota > Alphaproteobacteria > Rhodobacterales > Rhodobacteraceae > JAIVHI01. The sequence continues at coordinate 8,188 of JAIVHI010000178.1, forward strand.
ACGAAACAGGTCAGCGGCACGCCCCAGGCCCGCTGGCGCGACAGCACCCAGTCGGGACGGTTCTCGATCATCGAATAAAGGCGGTTGCGCCCCGCCTTGGGCGTCCACGTGACAAGCTCGTCGATAGAGCGCAGCGCGCGTTCGCGGATCGTCGTGCCATGCGTGTCCAACCCGTCACCGACGGGCCGGTCGATCGCGGCGAACCACTGCGGCGTGTTGCGGTAGATCACCGGCGCTTTCGACCGCCACGAGTGGGGGTAGGAATGCTTGATGACGCCCCGTGCCAGAAGCCCGTCCACCTCGACCAGCTTGGCGATGATGGCGGCGTTGGCATCGCCCTCCCAAGGGTTCGTCTTGTTCTTCTTGTTGGGCTTGTCGCGCAGGATGGCCTTGCCGCCGAAAAATGGCAGGTCGTCGCGGAAACGCCCGTCTTCCATGACGTTGTAGGTGATCACGTCCTCGAGCATGCCCAGATCGCGGTAAAGCTCGAACTCCTCCATGCCGTGGCTGGGCGCGCAATGGACAAAACCGGTGCCTTCCTCGTCCGTCACGAAATCGGCAGCACGGAAGTCGCGCATGTCGTCCCATTCGCCATTCGCGCCCGCAGCCGCTTTCAGCGGGTGGGCAAGCTGGGCGGCCCGCAATTCCCGCTTTTCGACCGACCGGACTCGCGTCCACTGGTCGGGCTCCAGCCGCGCCTTCTTCAGCACGGCCTCGGCCAGAGTGTCGGACAACACGTAGCGATCCCCGACCGACACCCACGATTCATCGGGCGTGCCGGTGACCTCGTAAAGGCCGTAGTCGATATCCTCGCCGTAGACGACCGCCTTGTTCGAGGGGATCGTCCAGGGCGTCGTAGTCCAGATCACGACATGGGCGCCGGCCAGTTCATCTGCATCCTCGTCGTTGGAATAGACCTTGAACTTGACCCAGACGGTAAAGCTTTCCTTGTCCTGGTATTCGACCTCGGCCTCGGCCAGCGCGGTCTGTTCCACCGGCGACCACATCACAGGCTTGCTGCCCTGATAAAGCGTGCCGTTCATCAGGAATTTCTGAAATTCCTCGGCGATGACACGCTCGGCGTGGAAATTCATGGTGAGGTAAGGGTCGTCCCAGTTGCCGGCGACACCCAGCCGCTTGAATTCCTCGCGCTGGATATCGACCCAGCCGTTTGCGAAATCCCGGCACTCCTTGCGAAACTCGACGATATCCACATCGTCCTTGTCCTGCCCCTTGGCGCGGTACTGTTCTTCGATCTTCCATTCGATCGGCAGGCCGTGGCAGTCCCAGCCGGGAACGTAGCGGGCATCGTGCCCCATCATCTGGTGCGACCGCACCACCATGTCCTTGAGGATCTTGTTCAGCGCGTGACCGATGTGCAAATGCCCGTTGGCGTAAGGGGGGCCGTCGTGCAGCGTGAAGGGCGGGCGACCCTCCTTGGCGCGCAACTGGCCGTAAACGTCCATCTCGGCCCAGCGCGCCAGCCACTCAGGTTCGCGCTTGGGCAGTCCGGCCCGCATCGGAAACTCGGTCTGCGGCAGGTTCAGGGTGTCTTTGTAATCGGGGGTGTCGGCGCACATGTCAGGCGTCCTTGCAGCAATCGGTCTGAGGGAAAGGGCGGCGCGAAATGGATCTGCGCCTTCGACCCGGCCATGCCCGTTCTACAGGCACGCCGGGTTGCTAATCTGTATGCGAAAACCATGCGTCATGCGCCGTTCTATAGCGGCCACGCCAAGGGGGAACAAGGGCAGGCGACCGCCCGTCAAAAGCGGATTAGCGGCAATAGGAACCACTGCGGTAACGTGCGGTATCGAAATGGAAATGGTCCCGATGGGCGGCGTTGGCGTTCGGGCCCAGCACAGTTCCGAACGGGCCACAGGCCGCCTGCCACATCGCCGCCAAGGCCCGCCCGGCAGCGCCCCGGCCCCAGTCGGTCAGCACCGTCAATTCCTCACCAGAGGACAGCTTTACACCTGCGATGTCGATGGCATGTCCAAAAGAGTGTTCCGACAAACGCCCCGAAGAGGCGGAATTGCGGTTTCTGCAGGAATAATGCGACACGACACGCAGCGACGAGACACCACCGCCCATCTGTCCGACCGCAGGTTTCGCACCGCCTTCGACCCAGTTCTTGAGCGCGGATGCCGTTTTGCAGTCGATGGTCGCCGCAGGCTGCAAGGCTACGCCCGCGACCGACCGCAGGCGCACGGCCTCGTCCACACCGCAGCGTCCCGGGCCGGGCACGGCGCCCAGCGCATCGCCCTGCAACGCGGGGTCGCCGCAAACCTGACCGCGCTCGCGCGCGACGCGGGCTGCATTCGCCGCCTCGACGATCGCGGCGGGACGCACCGTCGGACGGAGCGAAGCACGCATCAGGTTGGGGTCGAAGGCGAACATGTTCTTCTCCGCGCGGAAGATCGGCAGGGTCTGCGCCCCATAGGCCAGTTCCGGGCGTTCGAACGGGCGCTGTTCCGGTCTTTGGTCAACAATGGCGCTGGCCAGTATGACCTCTGCATCCTCGACCGCGGGACGCGACGCCGGCCTTATATCGGCCGTATCGGGTGTCGACATAGGCGTGGCCTTGGCCTCGGTCGATGGGGTCGGGCGGGTCTGAGGACGCAAGTCCGGCTCTTGCGCCCAAAGCGGGGCCGCGGCCAAGGCAAACGTCAGGCAGAACACGCCCCGCATCATTTCGCACCGCCAGGCGTCCGGCCAAAGTTCGGCGCGTCGGTGTCCTGCCCGGCTTCGATGATCCCGCGCCGGATCGCTCGGGTGCGCGTGAAATAGGCGTGCAGGTGATCGCCGTCGCCTTGTCGGATCGCCCGTTGCAACGCGAACAGCTCTTCGGTGAACCGCCCGAGGATTTCCAGTGTCGCATCCTTGTTGTGCAGGAACACGTCGCGCCACATCGTCGGATCAGAGGCCGCGATGCGGGTGAAATCGCGGAAGCCGGCGGCGGAATACTTGATGACCTCGCTGTCGGTCACGCGGGACAGATCGTCTGCGACACCCACCATCGTATAGGCGATGAGATGCGGCGCGTGGGATGTCACGGCCAGCACGAGGTCGTGGTGGTCCGCGTCCATCTCGTCGGTATTCGCACCCAGCGCGTGCCAGAAGTCGGCCAGCCGTGCGACCTGATCCCGATCGGCCCCCTCGGGCGGGACAAGTATGCACCAGCGATTGTCGTAAAGTTCTGCAAATCCCGCACGCGGGCCAGAGTGTTCGGTGCCCGCCAATGGGTGAGCGGGGATGAAATGAACGCTCTCGGGCAGATGCGGCTCGACCGCCGCGATGACGCTGAGCTTGGTCGATCCCACGTCGCTCAGCACCGCGCCCGCCTTCAGCGCCGGTGCGATTTCCGCCATGACGCTGTCCATCGCCCCCACGGGCACGCAAAGGATCACCAGATCGGCGTCGCGCACTGCTGCGGCCGCGGTATCGCAGACCGTGCAAAGGTCGAGTTCGCGGGCAGTATCGCGGGTGTCGGACGACCGCGCATAGCCCGTGATCTCGCCCACGCAGCCCGCCCGCTTGGCGGCAAGTGCGATGGACGACGCGATCAGCCCCAGACCGATCAGCGCGACACGATCGTAGATGACCGGCATCACGCCTGCCCTTTGAACTGCGACACGGCGTGGACGACGCGGCGGCAGGATGCCTCGTCGCCAACGGTGATCCGCAGACATTGCGGCAGGCCGTAACCGGCGACGCGCCGCACGAGAATGCCTTGCGATTTCAAATACTCGTCGCAGGCATTGGCCTCATCTTCGCTGGCAAAGCGGGCGAGGATGAAGTTCGCGGTGGAGGTATCCGAAGGCACACCCAGTTCGGCCAGCGCATTGGCCATCCAGTCGCGGCAGCGCGCGTTTTCCGCACGGCATCGTTCCAGCCAAGCCCCATCGCGCACGGCGGCTTCGGCGGCAGCCAGTGCCGCCACCGACAGGTTGAACGGCCCGCGAATGCGGTTGATCACGTCCACGATCCGCTGTGGGCCATAGCCCCAGCCGATCCGCAGACCACCCAGCCCGTAGATCTTGGAAAAGGTGCGCGACATGATGACGTTCTCGCGCTTTTCCACCAATTTCGCACCGGCATCATAGCCTTCGACGAACTCGGCATAGGCGCCGTCCAGCGCAAGGATCGCCTGACCGGGCAGCTCCTCGGCCAACCGCTCGATCTCGCGCGGCCCAAGCATGGTGCCCGTGGGATTGGCCGGGTTCGCGAGGAAAACCACCTTGGTCCGGTCAGTGGCGGCGGCAAGGATCGCATCGACATCCACGACCCTTTCGCGTTCGCTCACGATCACGGGTGTGGCACCACTGGCGTGGGCATAGATCGGATACATCGAAAAGCCGTGTTCGGTGAACAGCACCTCGTCGCCGGGACCGGCGAAGCCTTCGGTCAGCAGCTTGAGGATTTCCCCCGACCCGTTTCCGCAAACGATCTTTTCCGCATCCAGCTTCCAGACATCGGCAATGGCGTGCCGCAATGCGGCGTGGTCGGTCGACGGATAGCGGTGCAGATCGTGGCTGGCACGGCGCACCGCCTCCTTGGCGCTGTCGGGAGCGCCGAGGGGATTCTCGTTCGAACTCAGCTTGAGGACGTTCTCGAATCCCGGCGCAGTACTCGCCCCGCCCTTGTAGAGCGCGATTTCAAGGATGCCCGGTTGGGGCGTGATATCATTGGCCATGGCAGCGGTCCCTTCGTCACGACGGGTTCTAGCGGTGACAGGTCCGCAAGGCCAGAGGCTTGGCGCGCCTTAGGCGGCGGTGCGGCAAGCGGTAGCTGACCGGATGCCTAGCGCACGAGAACGTTGCGGAAGGCCCAGGGGTTCGCGAGGTCCAGATCCTCGGGGAAATGCTCGGACCGGTCCACCAGCGGCGTCCAGTCGGTGTAATGCGCCTCGACCGGGCCAAGGTAGGGGCGTTGAACCTCCAGACAACGGGCATGGTCCATCTCATCCGTCTCGACGATCCCGGCTTCGGGGTTTTCCAGCGCCCAGACCATGCCCGCCAGCACGGCGCTGGTGACCTGCAGACCGGTTGCGTTCTGGTCGGGGGCAAGCCCCTTGGCCTCTTCGTTGGACAGTCGCGACCCGAACCAAAGGGCGTTCTTGTCGTGTCCGTAGAGAAGCACACCAAGTTCGTCGACCCCATCGACGATCTCGCCTGCGTCCAGAATCTCGTGCTCTTTCTGCACGCGCCCGGCCCCGAACATCTCGTGCAGGGACAGAACGGCATCATCGCAGGGATGATAGGCATAGTGGCAGGTGGGGCGGAACGCGGGGTTCGCCGCATCGCCCACGGTGTAATAGTCGGCGATCGAAATCGCCTCGTTATGGGTCACGAGAAAGCCGAACTGTGGGCCGGGGGTCGGGCACCACGTGTTGACGCGCGTATTGGCACCGGGCCGGTTCAGCCAGATCCCGGCCCTGCAGCCTGTCTTGTGGCCATGGGCATCATCGGGCGTCCACGTCTCATGCGTGCCCCAGCCCAGCTCGGCGGGCTGGAAACCTTCGGCGATGAAGCCTTCGACCGACCATGTGTTGACGAAAACATCGCGGGGGCGGGGCTTTTCGCGCACCTGCGTGTCACGTTCCGCGATATGCACACCCTTGACCCCAAGGCTTTGCATCAGCGCGGCCCAGCCCGCACGGTCGGCGGGCACCGCATCGTCGCGCCCAAGATCGCGGGACAGGGTCATCAGCCCCTCTTTCACGAACCAGCTGACCATGCCGGGATTGGCCCCGCAGCAGGAGACCGCCGTGGTGCCGCCGGGGTTCGCTGCCTTTTCGTCGCGCACCGCCTGCCGCAAAGCGTAGTTCGTGCGCGCGGCGTTGTCCGGCGTGTCGAAATAGAATCCCTCCCAGGGTTCGACGACCGTGTCGATGTAGAGAACGCCGATTTCGCGGCAGTGCTTCATCAGCTCGAGCGACGAGGTATCGACCGAGAGGTTGACGCAGAAGCCTTTGCCGTCAGGAAACCTCTCGTTCAGCAGCTTTTTGTAGTTGTCGGGCGTCAGGGCGACCTGATGATGTGTGATGCCCTTGTCGGCCAGAAGACCCGCCACCTCAGGACTGGGGTCGATCACGCTCAACTGGGTCGCGTCAAAATCGAAATGGCGCTGGATCAGCGGCAAGGTGCCCCGCCCGATGGACCCGTATCCGATCATCACGACAGGTCCGTCGATACGGGCATAGATGGGATGATCGGTCATGGCGGTCTCCAACTGATGTTTGGCTAGGGTTTGGCAAAGCATGGCGCAAAAAGCAAACGGGCGATGAGGCCGTAAAAAGCAAAAGGCCCCGTCGCACTGACGAGGCCCTTGCAGGTGCCCCCGCGCCAAGGCGCCGGGGCATATGTCTGAACGCTTAGTTCTTGGCGTAGAATTCGACGACCAGGTTCGGTTCCATCGTCACCGGGTACGGCACGTCGCCCAGTGAAGGCGTCCGGGTGAAGGTCGCGGTCATCTTGTTGTGGTCGACTTCCATGTAGTCGGGCACGTCACGCTCGGGCAATTGCGTCGCGACCAGAACCGACTCGAGCTGGCGGGACTTGTCGCGGACTGCGATCACGTCGCCTTCCTTGACGCGGTAGGACGGGATGTTCACACGCTGGCCGTTCACGGTCACGTGGCCGTGGTTCACGAACTGGCGGGCGGCAAAGACGGTCGGCACGAACTTGGCGCGGTAGACCACGGCGTCGAGACGACGCTCGAGCAGGCCGATCAGGTTCTCACCGGTGTCGCCCTTGACACGCTCGGCTTCCGCGTAGATGCGGCGGAACTGCTTTTCGGTCAGGTCGCCGTAGTAACCCTTGAGCTTTTGCTTGGCGCGCAGCTGGATACCGAAGTCGGACAGTTTGCCCTTGCGGCGCTGGCCGTGCTGGCCGGGGCCGTATTCGCGGCGATTGACGGGCGACTTGGGGCGACCCCAGATGTTTTCGCCCATACGGCGGTCGATTTTGTACTTGGCAGACGTGCGTTTGGTCACGGCTGTTCTCCTTCTTTGATTGCGAAGGGCGTTGTCCTCTGCCCGGATTTTGCCGGACTGACAGGGATCCGCTCGCGCGGGCCACCAACACCAATGAATTGGGGGCTTATACGGGGGATTCCCGCCCTGTCAACCAGCGCAGAAGCGGACGCCCGGCAAGCGCATCCTTGGCGGCAGCCCCTTCCCTCTCGGGCCCTTTCCATTACGTTGCCCGTAAAGGAGACACCCATGACATATACCCCCGCAGAAGACCGTTACGAACGGATGACCTATCGCCATTGCGGCAAATCCGGCCTGAAGCTGCCTGCCGTATCGCTTGGCCTGTGGCACAACTTCGGCGGCGACACGCCGCACGACATCAAGCGTGCCATGTGCCAGACCGCCTTTGACCACGGCATCACCCATTTCGATCTGGCCAACAACTATGGCCCACCCCCCGGCAGCGCGGAAGAGGCTTTTGGCGATATCCTCGCCACCGATTTCGCGGGCTACCGGGACGAGATGATCATCTCGTCCAAGGCAGGTTACGGCATGTGGCCGGGGCCCTATGGCGAATGGGGCAGCCGCAAATACCTGATCGCGTCCTGCGACCAGTCGCTGGAACGGATGGGGCTGGATTACGTCGACATCTTCTATTCACACCGCTTCGATCCCGACACGCCGCTTGAGGAAACGATGGGCGCGCTCGATACCATCGTCCGCTCGGGCCGTGCGCTTTACGCGGGGATCTCCAGCTATTCGGCCGAAAAGACCCGCGAAGCGGCGGCGATCCTGAAAGACCTTGGCACGCCCTGCCTGATCCACCAGCCCAGCTACAACATCTTCAACCGCTGGGTCGAGACCGACGGGCTGAAAGATACGCTGCACGAGCTGGGGATCGGGTCGATCGCCTTTACGCCACTGGCGCAGGGCATGCTGACCAAGAAATATCTCGGCGGCATCCCCGACGACAGCCGTGCGGCGCAGGACAAATCCCTGTCCGAGGACCTGATCACCGAAGAGACGTTGACCGCGATCCGGTCGCTGGACGATCTGGCCAAGGACCGGGGGCAGACGCTGGCGCAGATGGCCATCGCATGGGTCCTGCGCAACGAAGGCATCACGACCGCGCTGATCGGAGCCAGCAAGCCCGCGCAGATCGAAGACTGCGCCGGCGCCGTGGAGAACCTCGATTTCACGGCAGAGGAGCTCGACCGCATCGACAGCCTTGCGGGGGATGCGAACATCAACCTCTGGGCGCAATCCTCGGGGTCGGACAACGCGCCAAGCTGACCGGCTGCGCCCCCGCCCGCTTGCGGGGGCGCACAGGTGCGGTGCGGCAGTGCCCGATGAAACAGGCGCAGTCCGTCACCATTTCGAAGTGGCACAATCAAGGACGACGACAATGCAAAAACTTCAAAGCCAGGGACTGCATCACATCACCCTGATGGGCGCGGACCGCCAGACATCCATCGATTTCTGGGAAGGCGTGCTGGGCATGCCGTTCCTGTTCGAGCAACCCAATCTGGACGACCCCAGCCAAGGCCATCTCTATTTCGATCCCGGCGACGGGCGGCTGATTACGATCTTTACCGACGAAAACCGCAAGCCCGACAGCCGGCGCACCGATCTGGGCGCGGGCGCCGTCCACCACATCGCCTTTGCCGTCAGCCAGTCGATGTATTCGCAACTGGCCGCGCGGCTGGATGCGCGCGGCATCGCCCACTCGGGCGAGAAAGACCGTGGCTTCATGAACTCGATCTACTTCAAGGACCCCCTTGGCATGCTGATCGAACTGGCCAGCTATCGTTTCGTCCCGCCGGAAGGCGCGACCCATGCCGATGTGCTGCACGAAGCCCACCTGATCCGCATCGAGGCGGGTGACGGGAACATCGCCGACAGCCATCTGGCGGACGCCATCGAACGGCTGAGCGCCAGACGCCAGCGCAGTCTGTCCGACGACTAAGCCCGCGCCTGCAGGGGCGGACAACGATTGTCCTCCCCTGCAGGCACCCGATGCGAGGGCAGGCAAAAAGGAAACAATCAGGCGCCCGGACCGTTGTCCCCACAACGACCATAACGGGAGCACGTCATGTCCTACGCCAGATTTGCCGCCATGATCGCAACCTCGACCGTCGTCATGTTCGGTCTGATGTATCTCAACACCTACGCCATCGATCATGTCACCTTTTCGGAAACCCGCCTTTACATGGCGCTTTTGATGGGGGCGACGATGGCCATCATCATGCTGGCCTTCATGCTGTCGATGTATCGCAACAGGACAGCCAACATCGCCATTTTCGCAGGTGCGATCGCGGTCTTCGCCGGCTCGCTTTGGCTGGTGCGGGCGCAGACCACGGTGCAGGACGTAAGCTACATGCGTGCGATGATCCCGCACCATTCCATCGCCATCATGACCTCGCGCCGCGCCGAGATTTCGGACCCGCGCGTGCGTGAACTGGCGGATGAGATCATCGAAGCACAGGTCACGGAAATCGCGGAAATGAAGGCCCTGATCGCGGATCTGACCGGTGAACCTGCGCCGGACTAGGTGCCGCTTCGGTCAAGAATCGAGAACCCTGCGCAGTTTTGCAGCCAGTTCGGTGCGCCTGTAGGGCTTGCCCAGAAGCTCGACCTCGGCATCGAGCCGCCCTTGGTGCGCGATGGTATTTTCCGAATAGCCAGAGGTGTACAGAACCTTCAGGCCCGGAGCGATCTTCTGGGCCTTGTCGACGATCTGTCGACCGTTCATGCCGCCGGGCAGGACGATATCGGTGAACAGCAGATCGATATCGGATCGTTTGCGAAGGATGTCCAAGGCCGGACCACCCGCCGATGCGGTGACCACCTGGTAGCCAAGCCCCGTCAGTTGCGCAGTCAACTGATGCAGGATGAGCGTATCATCTTCGACAACCAAAAGCGTTTCCTGCCCGCCTTGCACCCGTTCACTTTGTTTTTCGACGTCATGCGCCGCATGATCGCCGGTGTAGCGCGGGAAATACAGCTTGACCGTCGTTCCTTCGCCCGGCTCGGACCAGATGCGGACATAGCCGCCCGTCTGCTTGACGAAGCCGTAGACCATGCTGAGCCCAAGACCCGTGCCCATCTCCACGGTCTTGGTCGTGAAAAACGGTTCGAAGACATGGGCGATCTGATCTTCCGGGATTCCGTGGCCCGTGTCACTGACGGAAATGACGACGTATTGACCCGAAATCAGCTCTGGCTCCGTCGACAGATCCACGTGGTCAAGCGAGGCATTGGCGGTTTCAAATCGTAGCCTGCCGCCATCGGGCATCGCGTCGCGTGAATTGATCGCAAGGTTCAGCAAGGCGGACTCAAGCTGGGCCAGGTCGATCTCTGCAGGCCACAGTCCGTCGGCCAGTTCGATCCCAAGCTCGACATCCTCGCCCAGAGTGCGACTTAGCATGTCCTCGATTCCGACGATGACCGAGTTGATGTCGATCACCAAGGGCTGCAGCGACTGCTTGCGGGAAAACGCCAAGAGCCGATTGGTCAATTCCGCACCACGATCTGCCGCCACCGCACTCATGTCCGCGAACCGCCGCAGAGGGTCACCTTCGTCGAGGCTGTCCTGAAGCATTTCGGTGTTGCCCATGATGATCGTCAGCAGATTGTTGAAATCATGGGCCACACCGCCGGTCAGCTGTCCGACAGCCTCCAGTTTCTGGGATTGGCGCAACCGCTCTTCCATCTCCAGCCGATGCGAGATGTCCGAAACGCTGCCGAGGATCCGTACGGTGCGCCCTTCGTCGTCGCGGATCGCGAAGGCATGATTTTCGACATGGGTCCAGGTGCCGTCGGCGCGGCGGAACCGGTATCTGTCCTGAAGCCTGTCGATTTCACCGCGAAGCAGTCTGTCCGTCAATTCATCGACGCGCTTTTCATCCTCGGGGTGCACGTTCTCGCGCCAGACCGTCGGCAGCCGGCCTTCGGGATCGGGCCGGTGGCCGAACTGACGTTCCATACCGTCGCTCCACCACAGCCGCCCGGCAGGAATATCCCAGTCCCATGCGGCGTTCCCCGTGGCTTCGGCAATCAG
>JAIVHI010000259.1 GCA_020201155.1 Loktanella sp.
GCAAGCCAGCCAAGGGCCTGCAACGCGATCGTCTGTGCGGCTTCCGGGCTCATCTTGCGCGATCCTCTGGTCATGAACGTTTTTTTTACGAATGCGCGCCAAAGTGTCCCCAGCTTCGGAAATTGGCAAGCATGGGGTGGCAGAATGTCACGCAAGGTCCTGATAATCGACTCGGTCGCGACGAACCGGATCGTTCTTCGCGTTAAAATGAAGGCGGCGCAATACGATGTTGTCGCCTTCCCCAATTGCAATGAAGCAGACCCACACGTCCGGTCGGATCCCCCGGATCTTCTGCTCATCAACCTCTCGGACCCGACCGAGGATCGCTACGCTTTCTGTCGCCGGCTCCGGTCGGACAATGCCACCGCGAATCTGGGGATCATCGCGCTGGGTATGGACGACACGGCGAAAGCGCGGTTTGCAGCGCTGGATGCCGGTGCAGACGAAGTCCTGCCAAGCCCGCTCAACGACTCGCTGTTGCTGGCACGCGTGCGGCACCTGCTGCGCAGGCGAAACCTGTACCAGGAATGGACAATGCAGGACGGCACGAACGCCAGCTTCGGCTGGGAAGAGGAACGCGCCGAAAGCCTGACGCCCGCCGCCGTCCTTCTGCTGTCGGACAATCCGGTGACAAGCGTCGATCTTTCCGCTCTTTTGCAGGCGGGACTGGGTCACGCCGTCCGGCAACTGCCAGCGACCCGCGTCCTGACCTCGACCCCACCGATGCGCGTGCCGGACCTTTACGTCATCGATGCCAGCGATGCCCACAACAGGCCCGACAGGCTGATGCAACTCGTGTCGGACCTGCACGGCTGCGCCGAACGGCGATTTGCCGGACGGATGGTCATCTTGCCTCGCAACAGGCCCGATCTCGCCGCCCTGTTCCTGGATCTGGGCGCCGACGATGTGGTCGACACCCAGGTTGCGGCCCCCGAAATCGGGTTGCGTGCGCGCAATCTGCTTCGTCACAAGGCACGGCAGGACCGCATGCGCGAAAGGGTGCGTGACGGGCTGACGGCCTCGGTGACGGATTGCCTGACCGGTCTGCGCAACCGCCGCTACGCCGAACAGCACCTGTACCGGATCGCGCAACAGGCGCACGAAGCACATTGCGACTACGCGCTGATGATGCTGGATATCGATCACTTCAAGCAGATCAACGATCGCTACGGACATGCGGCAGGCGACGCCGTTCTCAAGCAACTGGCCCTGCGATTGACCCGGTGTTTTCGCAAGATCGACCTGATCGCCCGCATGGGGGGCGAGGAGTTTTTGGTCGCCATGCCCCGCACCACGGCACAAGAGGCCGCACTCGCAGCCGAAAGACTGCGGCATGTCGTGGATGCCACACCGTTCAGTACCGGTCCGGGGGGGCCGACGGTGAACGTCACCATCTCGATCGGTGTGGCCGTGGATGAACCCGACACTCCGCTTCCTCCCAGCTTGGGCGAAATGCTGGATCGGGCCGACGGCGCGCTCTATGCCGCGAAATCTGCGGGGCGCAACAAGGTGCAACTGCATCTTGCCGCCTGAAACCTGGGCGTTTCGCAGGATTAAGCCGCGTGACAATCGGCTGCAGCCGCGCGGGAACAGCGTCCTTTTCCTCATCCCCGAGAGGCGTTAATGGGGGGGCAGGGAGTATGCACCATGTCAGATCAAACGGCCGCCTTTCCAGCAGACCGCCCCGCAAAACCCGCCATGTGGCGCGGTTTCAAGCGCGAATGCCCGAATTGCGGCAAGGGTCATCTTTTCAATGGATATCTCAAGGTTGCCGATAGCTGTGAGGCATGCGGGCAAGCGTTTCACCATCACCGTGCCGACGACGGCCCCGCCTATCTGACGATCCTCATCGTCGGCCACCTCATGGCACCGCTGATCCACGTCGTTTTCACTCACTTCCGCCCCGACCCCTGGGTCATGGCCATCGGGTTCACGACGGGCTGCGTGGCTCTTTGCCTCTATCTTCTGCCTCGGCTCAAGGGTGTCGTGATCGGAATTCAGTGGGCAAAGCGCATGCACGGTTTCGGTGGAAACAACTGAGCCAAAGCCACCCGCGCCCATCCGCGACGCGGCGACCTTGATCGTCGTGGAGCAGCGGCCAGATGGCGCATCCGTCCTGATGGGACAGCGCAACAGGGGCGCGATCTTCATGCCGGGAAAGTTCGTTTTTCCCGGTGGCGCCGTCGATCCCGCCGACGCGGACATCTTCCCTGCGATGTCAGACGATCTGACCAAGTCTCTCTCGGTCGAAAGCGGCAGTGACCCACGCGGTCTTGCCGCCGCCGCAATTCGCGAGTTGTGGGAAGAGACAGGCCAGATCATCGGCACACCCGGCGACTGGCCAGACGCCCCACCCGCTTGGCAGGGCTTTGCCGCCGCCGGATACCGACCCGATGCCACACCCCTGACGTTCTTTTTCCGCGCCGTCACCCCCGCTGGGCGCCCGCGCCGTTTTGATGCCCGGTTTTTTCTGGCCTCTGCCACGGCCCTTTGCACGGACCCCGACGATTTCAGCCAGGCCGACGACGAGCTGTCGCATCTGCAGTGGATCGATCTGGACAAGGCCCGCCACTTCGACCTGCCCTTTATTACACAGGTGGTTTTGGCAGAATTGCGGGCCCATCTGGCCAATCCAAAAGCCCCCTACGACCCGCCCTTCTTTCGCAACGATGACGAAGCGCTGCTCGTGCAACGTCTGGCTGGACGCTCGCCGCTTTAACGCGTTCCGCCTTTAATCTGAGGCATCAGCGAAAGGCGGAACGCGTGCAACGATTGAGCGGAGCACTGCGTTTCGCGAAAATCTGTGATTCAGGTTTTTCGCGAAACGCTTTCAAGGGTAAGCGCACGCCCCACCCGTTCGGCCGCATGTCCCGCGCGCAGCCAACACTTCGGCCGTCAGCGCGCCCCGATCGCCGCGCCAGCCCCCTCGGGCCAAGGCAGTGCGGCATGGGCGGCGGCCACGCGGGCCAAGGGACCGGCCACATTTGCCTCGGGCTCACTGGCCCGCCGTGTCCCCAAATTCACATGGATCAACATTTGCTCGCCGGTCGCCAAAAGCCGGTCGCCCGCCCGCATCCAATGGAAGATGTGCAGCTTCTTGCCCTCTCCTTTCAACACCTGCGTCTCGACGCCGATGCCTTCGCCCGCCCTGACTTCACCAAGATGTCGAATGTGGGTCTCGGCTGTAAAATAACTGCTGCCGCCTTCGATGTATGCCGCATCACAGCCAACCAACGCCATGAACCGATCCGTGGCCGCCCCGAAGGTCTCAAGGTATCGGGCCTCGTTCATGTGACCATTGTAGTCGACCCAATCGACCGGCACCGCGCGGGACAACGTCGGGATCGGCGCAGCAAGGTCGGGCACCGCGTCAAGCGCGGCGGGCAACCTGTCGATGCGTCTGTCCTGCGCGTTCAAAAGAGCACCGGCGCCATAGTCCCGCGCCTTCAGCCCACGCAGGATCGTCACAAGGTTGTCGTCCCGCGCCTGTTCAAGCGCACGAAGGGTCATGTGCCCCGATTGCGCATCAGATTGATCCGACAGCTTCTCGATCAGCGCATCGTCAAGGTCGGGCACGTCCATCAGCTTGGTCCAGGGCCAGGCCAGCGCCGGCCCGAACTGCGCTAGAAAATGGCGCATCCCCGCCTCGCCGCCCGCGATCCGGTAGGTCTCGAACAGCCCCATCTGCGCCCAGCGCAGACCAAAGCCGTAGCGGATCGCGTTGTCGATCTCTTCGGTCGTGGCGATGCCGTCCTTGACCAGCCACAGCGCCTCGCGCCAGACGGCCTCAAGCAAGCGGTCCGCGATATGGGCGTCGATCTCGCCGCGTACCCGCAGGGGATAAAGGCCAAGCGCGGTCAGGATCTCTGACGTGCGGTCCATCAAAGCGGTGTCGTTCGCGGGCGAACCCACGACTTCGACCAGTGGCAACAGATAGACCGGGTTGAACGGATGCGTCACGACGATCTGCCCCGGTCGCGCCGCTCCTTGCTGCAATTGCGAAGGTGTGAAGCCGCTGGTGGAGGACCCGATGATCGCATCCGGGTCGCAGTACGCCTGCAGATCGGCGTAGACCGCGTGTTTGAGGTCCAGCCTCTCGGGCACGCTTTCCTGTATGTAGACAGCCCCCGCGACGGCATCGGCCAGATCGGCGTGAAAGCTCAGCCGCCCTTCCTCGGGCAGCGCTACATCAGACAGGCCCGGCAGCGCGCGGCGGGCATTGTCGATGACCTCACCGATCTTGCGCCGCGCTTCGGTGTCCGGATCGAAGACCTGCACGTTCCAGCCCATCAGAAGGAACCGCGCCGCCCAGCCACCACCGATGACCCCACCGCCGATGATCGCCGCCGTTTGCGCAGCTATCGTCATTGGCCCGGCTCCAACCGTGTCAGATCGTAGCCGTACCAGTCCATAATCTCGGCGGCTGCCGTCAACCGGTCGGCCCCACCGGACGGCGCACGGTCGAGGATCAGGACATAGCTGCCATCCGGGTCACCCAGAACGACTGTCCGGCGCGAGGTATCGGCCCAAAGCACCCAGACCTCGCTTGGGCCAGTGACCCCTGCCCCCGGTTCGGCAACGCCCCAACGCCCCGGCCCGGTCGCGGCAAAATCGACCCTCCGCTCAACGCTCTCGCACAGATCAGCCGCGTCGGAACACTGGATGACGGGAACCGGCAGACCGATCGCACCCGCGTCGACCGTGATGGCGAGGGTCTCGCGCCCGCCAAAAGCCGCACCCGCCTGCCGCCGCACCGCCCAGTCGCCCGCAAGCTCCGACGCGGTCACATTCGTCTGGCTGGCAAAGGGCGCGGTCGGATTGCGCAGCGGGATGCTGCCGAAATCCTGCGGCGGCTCCGCCGTCACACAACCGACAAGGCCCACCAAGCCCACAACGATCCACCTAATCATCCTCGAACCCTCCTGTTGCAGGCACATCCAGCAATCGCGCCAGATCATAGCCGTTGCGCGCCAGCACGGCCCGCGCCTGATCGCGCATGTCGTCCGCAATCTCTGGTGTGCGGTTCAAGATCCAGCCCGACCGGCCATTGGGCGCGCCGACGACAGCGGTGCGATAGTCGGGATCGGTCCAAAGCACCCAGTAATCCGCCGCTCCGAAAGGCACGGAGGGAAAGGTCACCTTCAACTGCCCCGGAGCCACGACATCCGCCCGGCCCGCGATCTTCGACCGGACTGCGCCGTCGGGGGTCCGACATGTATTGGTCACCGAAGTACCGCCATCCGGCAAGGCGCCGTAGTCTGCCGTGACCCCGACGCAGCCTGCTTCGAACGGCACCGGATAGCGCGCAACCTCGTGCCAGCGACCCAGATAGCGCGCGGGATCGAAATCCGCCTTTGATGCGATCGGTACCTGCGTATCCCGATAGACATCGAACAGTCCGCCCACCGGTTCGCTCGGCAAGGGCGCACAGGCAGCTATCACGATCAGAGCCGAGGCGGGCAGTCCCAGCCTCATCGCGGCGCCCGCTTGGTCAGGTTCAAGCGCGCGCGCACGTCCTGCGGGCCGATCACCCGCGCGCCCAGACCTTCGACGATGGTGACGGCCCGCTCGACCAGT
>JAIVHI010000073.1 GCA_020201155.1 Loktanella sp.
CGCACCTGCAGGCTGCGCAGGAAGGGCTGACGATGGAATACCGCTCGCCCATGCTGGACGAACTTCAGAACTGGGCCACCGCGCAGGCCGAAACCGGTGGCTACCGGACCGTGGGCATCTATGCTGGCGCGCTTGGTTACGGCTACAACAGCGATCTGGTCACAGACAATCCTCCCGCCTGCTGGGCTGATTTGCTTGACGAACGCTTTCAAGACGATGTGCAGGTCGCGAACCCGAATTCATCGGGGACGTCCTACACCATGCTCGCCACAATGGTGCAGCTGATGGGCGAGGATGAGGCGTTCGATTACCTGACCAAGCTTCACGACAACATCAGCCAGTATACCAAGTCCGGCAGCGCGCCGATCCGTGCCGCTGCAACAGGTGAAACCGCCGTCGGCATCGTGTTCCAGCACGACGCCGTGGCGCAGACCGTTCAGGGTGCGCCGATCGTGACCGTCGCCCCCTGTGAGGGCACGGGCTATGAGGTCGGCTCGATGTCGATCATCGAAGGCGGCCCCAACCCCGAAAGCGCGAAGGTCTGGTATGACTGGGCTCTGTCGCCTGCGGCGCAGGAAATCGGCGCGACCGCGAACAGCTACCAGGTTCCGTCGAACACCAACGCGACCACTCCGCCGGAGGCACCCAAGCTGGCGGACATCAAGCTGATCGACTACGACTTTGCAGAGTATGGCTCCAGCGAAACCCGCTCGCGCCTGCTGGCTCGGTGGGACGCTGAGATCGGCGCGCTGCCGAATTGATCGCGGTGTCCAGAATGAAACAGTTTGACCGGGCCAGCTTTGGCTGGCTCGGTCTTCTGCTGTTATCCGTCCTTGTCCTGCCTTGGTATCGCGGTGGCGACCTCGGTGCTTCTGCCTTGGGTGAAGGGCTGGGTGCGCGGCCTTGGCTTCTGCCCGTCGCGGTTTCCGCTGTCTTGCTGGTGGGTCTTGCCCTGTCCGTGGCCGACTGGCGTCGCCATGCGGCGATCCTGCCGCTGAGCATTGCCGGGCTTGTGCTGATGACGCTTCAGGGCTTTGCGATTGGTTTGAACGGACCGCTGATGCAGGGCATTTCGTCGATCTATCCCACGGCGGCGCAGGGTCAGCCGGGCATAGGTCTCGGTGGGCTTCTGACGGGGCTGGCGCTTTTGGGGCTGATCTCGGACGCGCTGGCCGCACGCGGGTTCTGCCGGGGCGAGCGATTCGCCGCTGCCTGCGTCGTCATAATTGTTGCGTTGTTATCGCTCTTCGTTTTCTTTCCCATCGTCAAACTTGGCTCAGCGGCCTTTACCGATGCAGATGGTTCCTTGGCCATTGCCCCGTTTCTCACCCGCATCTTGGGCGCGGATCTCTGGGGGCTGGCCTGTCTGACGTCGCGCTACAGTTGCGGTGTCGTCATCAACACCGTCGTGCTGGGCGTGCTGTCAGCTGCTTTTGCCACCGGTCTCGGGCTGGCGCTGGCGCTGCTGGTCGCGCGCACCGATTTCCGGTTGAAGCGGACGCTGCGGGCGATTTCGATCCTGCCGATCATCACGCCGCCTTTCGTGGTCGGCGTGGCGATCATCGTGCTCTTCGGGCGCAGCGGTGTTGTTACCGCCGAAGTCGCGGACTGGTTTGGCGTGCGTCCCGGCCGCTGGATCTATGGCTTGCCCGGCATTTTGCTGGCACAGGTTCTGGCCTTCACGCCGGTGACGTTTCTTGTCCTGTTGGGGACGCTGGAAGCAATCAATCCGACGCTCGAGGAAGCCTCGGGCACCTTGGGCGCCAAGCCCTTTGTCACCTTCCGCAAGATCACATGGCCGCTGCTGCGCCCCGGCATCGCGGCGGCGTTCCTGCTGGCCTTCATCGAAAGCCTTGCCGATTTTGGCAACCCGATCGTGCTGGGCGGTGGCTATGACGTTTTGTCGACCAAGATATTCTTTGCCGTCGTTGGCGCGCAATACGACCTTGGCAATGCCGCGACGCTGGCCATCGTGCTGCTGGCGCTGACACTGGCGGCCTTCTGGGTGCAGACCCGGTGGCTTGGCCGCGCCAGCTACGTCACCGTGACGGGACGTAGCGACGCGGGGCTTGCCGCGCCTGTCCCGCGCTGGGTGCGCGTCGCTGCGATTGCCGCGGTGGTGCCCTTCGTTGTGTTCACGCTTGCGATCTACGTCATCATTCTCTTCGGTGGCTTCGTGACCGATGTGGGTCGGCTCGATCTGACACCGACCGTAAGTCATATCTGGACCGCCTTTTCCTTCGAAATCGGCGCAGAGGGCCTTCGCCTCTATGGCTCGGCCTGGGATTCGCTCATCACAACGCTCTGGGTGTCGGCATTGTCGGCTCCGCTGACGATGGGTATCGGCATCCTGACCGCCTGGCTGGTGATGCGGCAGGATTTCTTTGGCCGCCGCGCGTTCGAGTTCGGCACCATGCTGTCGTTCGCCATCCCCGGCACGGTGGTCGGCGTCAGCTATATCGTGGCCTTCAACGTCCCACCCGTGGACATCACCGGAACTATGGCGATCCTCGTGATTTGCTTCATGTTCCGCAACATGCCGGTGGGCATGCGTGCGGGCATGGCGGCGCTCGCCCAGATCGACCGCAGCATGG
This sequence comes from Loktanella sp., assembly GCA_020201155.1. Classification (GTDB taxonomy): domain Bacteria; phylum Pseudomonadota; class Alphaproteobacteria; order Rhodobacterales; family Rhodobacteraceae; genus JAIVHI01. The sequence goes on from JAIVHI010000073.1 coordinate 2,595, forward strand.
AAGAAGCAAGCCAGACGATGGGCGCAGGCGGCGCGCGCACCCTGCGCGACGTCGTGATCCCGTTGATCCGGCCCGCAATCTTCACCGCACTTGTCTATGCCTTCGTCACCGCGATGACGGCAGTTTCGGCGGTGATTTTCCTCGTCTCGGCGCGCTACAATATGGCGACGGCCTACATCATGGGACGGGTCGAAAATGGCGAATACGCCCTTGCCATCGCCTATTCGGCGGTGCTGATGATCGTGATGATTGCCTGCGTAGCGTTGATCCAGTTTGCCGTGGGCCGGCGGCAATTGGGGCGGCGGACCGAATTGCAGGGTGCGGCAGCCGCACAACCTGCGGAGTGACGGCATGAAGGACATGGACAGCGTGACAGAGACGGCAATCGAGTTTGAAGGCGTGATCAAGCGCTATGGTGACGCCGTGGCGGTAAACGGTCTCAGCCTGTCGATCCGGCGTGGCGAGCTTGTCACCTTCCTTGGACCCTCGGGCTGTGGCAAGACCACCAGCCTGCGCCTGATTGCCGGGCTGGAACTGCCGACTGAAGGCCGATTACTGATTGCGGGCCGCGACGTCAGCCGCGATCCGGCGTCGGAACGCAACGTGGGAATGGTGTTTCAGTCCTATGCCCTGTTTCCCCATATCAGTGTTCTGGAAAATGTGGCCTACGGACCGATCATCCGCGGCGTGAAGAAGCCGCAGGCACGCGATAAAGCACGCACGATCCTTGATCAGATCGGGCTGGGCGGCCTGCACGACCGCCTGCCGTCGGAACTGTCAGGCGGTCAGCAGCAGCGCGTCGCGGTCGCACGCGCCATCGTCCAGCAACCGGATGTGATCCTGTTCGACGAACCGCTGTCGAACGTGGATGCCAAGCTGCGCCGCCGGGTGCGGTCCGAAATCCGCGCGTTGCAGCAGGAATTCGGGCTGACCGCCGTCTACGTCACCCACGATCAGGAAGAGGCGCTGGCCGTGTCGGACCGGATCGTCGTGATGGAAAAAGGGCAAATTGCGCAGTTCGGCACGCCTGAGGACCTTTATGAACGCCCGGCCTCCGCCTTCATCTCGAGTTTCATCGGCGACGCCAATATCATTGCGGGCAAGGTGCAATCCGGTCGGTTCATTGGTGCGGGGCTGGATCTGCCTGTGCCCGGAGACGCTGGCGCCGCGACCCTATCGATCCGGCCAGAGCGGATAGTGCTGGCCGCAGGGGGGACGGCCCGCATCGACAGCGTCACTTATCTTGGCAGCCGGATGGAATATGCGGTAACCAGCGGCGGTCTGGCGCTGCTCGTGTCGCGTCCGATCACCGAGCCTCGGTTTGAACGGGGCGACGCCGTGCAACTTCAGATCGACCAAGCAGGCGTGACCCGCCTTGACTGACGGAGCTTTCATGACCAACGCGATCACCGAACGCCACGCCCATGCCTGCAATCTGGCACGCAGCGGCGGAGCGGCTGCACTCGATTTCTTCAACCGGCGCGACACGCTTGCCGTGGAGGCAAAGGCGACCCCGCAGGACGTCGTCAGCCGCGCCGACCGCGAAGTCGAGGTGCTGATCCGCGGCCTGATCTCAGAAGCATTCCCAGAGGATGCGATACTGGGCGAGGAAGATGCACCGAAGCCCGGCACCAGCGGCTTCACATGGGTGATCGACCCAATCGACGGCACCATGCCCTTTCTGTCGGGTCTGCCGCATTGGTGCGTGGCCATCGCTGTTGTGGAAGGGGACCGCACCGTCGCGGCGGCCACCTTCGCGCCGGTCCATGACGTGCTCTACGATGCGCAGACCGGCGGTGGGTTCCGCTGCAATGGTATTCGTCAGCAGGTGTCGCGCGACCTTACACTTGCGGATGCCATGACGGCCATCGGCGCAAGCCACCGGACGCCTCCCGCCGACGCCTCAGGCGTGATCGAACGGCTCTTGCTGGCAGGTGGTGCATACTATCGCAACGGGTCGGGAGCGATGATGCTGGCCGATGTCGCGGCCGGACGCCTTGCGGGCTATTATGAGCCGCATATGTTCGCCTGGGATTGTCTTGGTGGCCTGCTGATGATTGCGGAAGCAGGCGGGTGCTGCGAATCCTTCGCGATGGCAGACATGCTGGCGCAGGGAGGACGGGTTCTTGCCGCCGCACCTTGCGCTTTTGATGCACTTTTTGAGATTTGCGCAGATTGATTGTCGTGAAACATACTCGCATTTGATGCGACGAAACTTGCGTTAAGGTATTGAAAAAACGCAGGCGCAGCGGTGGCGCGCCTCCGTTTTTGGGACCTATAGTGCGAGGCAGGAACGGAATGACGGACAGGACGGACTCGGCTGAGGAGCAACCGGCGCAGGGCACTCCAAGCGAGGTGTTCTCAGCCTTTTTCAAGCTCGGCCTGACCTCATTCGGCGGACCGATCGCACATCTTGGTTATTTCCGCGATGAATTGGTGACGCGGCGCGGATGGCTGAGTGATCACGCCTATGCCGATCTGGTTGCGTTGTGTCAGTTCTTGCCCGGTCCGGCGTCCTCACAGGTCGGCTTCGCCCTTGGGATGATGCGTGCGGGCTGGCTCGGGGCGCTGGCCGCCTTTACTGCGTTTACACTTCCGTCTGCGCTGGTGCTGCTGGTTTTTGCGATAACAGCTGCGTCCATTTCGGGGCCCATCGGAACAGGCGCCCTCAACGGGCTCAAGATCGTGGCGGTGGCCATTGTCGCCCAAGCGGTCTGGGGCATGGCGAAAAACCTCTGCCCGGACAAGGAGCGCGCGGCGATTGCAGTCGGTGCAGTAATCATTCTTGCGTTCCTGCCCGGCGCTTATGGGATGATCGGTGCGATCGGTTTTGGCGCCGTGGCTGGCCTGACGCTGGGGCGCGGGACCCGCGCGCCAGTCGGCGGGCACGTCACGATGCCGGTCTCGCGCGGGGTGGCTTTTATTGCGATCGGCGCCTTCTTCGCGGCCCTGTT
>JAIVHI010000074.1 GCA_020201155.1 Loktanella sp.
GGACTACGCTCTTGAACGCCCCGGCACCTATGTTTTCGCGATGGAGCCGCAGCCCTATTGGGAACCTGCCGAAGACAGCTATATCGTCCACTACACCAAGACCTACGTCACCGCCTTCGGTGACGACGAAGGCTGGGATACCGAACTGGGCCTGCGCACCGAGATCGTGCCGCTGAGCAAGCCCTTCGGTCTGTGGGAAGGCAACGTGTTTCAGGGCATGGTCATGCTGGAAGGTGAAGCGGTGCCTTTCGCCGAGGTCGAGGTTGAATACTACAACGAGGACGGCGACGCCGAAGTGCCCAGCGACCTGATGGTCACGCAGACCATCAAGGCCGACGCCAACGGTGTTTTCACCTACGCCACGCCGACCGACGGCTGGTGGGGCTTCGGCGCACTGAGCACGGCCCCCGAGACCATGGACTACGAAGGCGAGGAAAAAGCCATCGAACTGGGCGCCGTGATCTGGGTTCACTTTGAAGAGTGGGACGACTGATGCGCCGTCTTTTCGCAACTCTTGCGGTGGTGGCTTTCGCCACCGCCGCACATGCCCACCAGCTGAACGTCTTTGCCTCGGTGCAGGATGGTGACGTTGTCGTGGAAACCAAGTTCTCCTCGGGCAAGATACCGGTCTCGGGCGAGGTGCGGGTCTTGGATGACGCGGGGCAGGTTCTGTCGACCCTGTCGCTGGAGCCCGATGGCACAGCGTGCTTCCCGCTGGACCCCAACCTTGCGTCCGAAGGGCTGACGATCGAAGTTTCGACGGGCGAGGGGCATGATGACTACTGGATCCTGACGCCCAGCGACATCGCCAGCGGATCGGGGAGCTGACGTGATGAAATCTCTCACGCTTGCACGTCGCACGGTTCTGGGGCTGGTCCTGTCCGTCGCGGCATCGCCACTCGTCGCGCAGGATCGCCCGACCGTGGCGGCAGACAGCTACCCCTTGGCCTATTTTGCAGATCGGCTGGGCGCAGGCGCTGTGGATGTGATCTTTCCGGTGCCCGCAGGGACCGACCCGTCTTTCTGGCGTCCCGGCGTGTCCGACATCGCCGCCATTCAGGGGGCCCGCGTCATCGCGCTTAACGGTGCGGGTTTTTCCACTTGGCCCACCAAGGCGTCATTGCCCCGTTCGCGGACGGTCGAGACATCGGCTGGCTTTGCGGACAGCCTGATCCGGACCGAGACGGTGACACATTCGCATGGTGACGACGGTGAGCATTCGCACACGGCCACGGCCAGCTACACCTGGCTCGACTTTTCGCTTGCGTCGCAGCAGGCCGAGGCCCTGGCGGACGCGATGATCCGCCAGATCCCGGACCTTGCCGCCGAGATCGAAAGCGAACGTGACGCGTTGCTGGCCGACCTGTCCGCGCTGGATGAGCGCGCCCGCGCGGTCATCGGCGATGCCGCCATCGGGCCGGTCATCGCATCGCATCCAAGGTATCAGTATTTCGCCAGGGCCTACGATCTCACGATCCACTCTGTCGATTGGGATGCCCGCGAAGAGCCGACCGAGGATCAATGGGCGGCGCTCGATGCCATGGTCGTCGAGACAGGCGCCAAGGCCTTTGTGTGGGAGGCGGAGCCTTCCGAAGCCGCGCTGAGCAGGATCGGCGAACTCGGGCTGGTCAGTGTGGTCATGCCGCCGCTCGCCAACAAGCCCGACGAGGGGGATTTCATGGATCACATGAATGCGTCCCTCGACCGGATCGAAGCCGCGTCAGACCAATCGTGAGACTCGTTCTGGCGCAAGCGCCAGTCGCAGCCGGGCCACGCTTTTGGCGGGCCCGGGGATCGGGGTCAGGGCTGTTTTGCCAGGGTCCGGCTTTTAGTGGTTGTGTCCTGCATGACTGTGACCGGTCGCTCCTTGCGCTTCGACAGCGACATGAACGTCCAGATGAAGATCGCCGAACATCACTTCGATCTCGATTTCATCGCCTTCGGCCAGTGGGGTCTGCACATCCGAAAGCCGCAAGGCAGCCGCGCGCGGGGCCAGATCAAGATGCTGGCCCGCGCCGATGGGAATACCCGGCAGGACCTGCCATTCCTCGACGCCATCAACGTAGGTGAACCCGACCAGCTCAGCGGTTTGACCGTCTTCGGTCTCGGCCCCGGTCAGGGTTTGCAGGGTTTCGGAGTCGTTCTCGATCTCCATGTAGATCAGGGCGTCTGGCCCCGTGGTCGCCGGGGTCCACGCGTGAACGACGCGCAAGCCTTCCGCTTCGGAGAGGTGGTCATGATCGTCCTGTGCGGCCAAAGCCGTGGCGGCAAGCGTGAAAGCGATGGAAAGGCTGAGATTGCGCATGGTTCGGGTCCTTGGGGTCAATTGCGAAGGTCGGTCAGAAGCTGGCGGCGCGTTGCGGCCAGCGCGGGCAAGAGGGCGAGGATCAGTGTCAGACTGACAAATCCCGCGACAAGCTGGACTTCGGTCCAGGTCACGTTTGCGGTCACCAGAACATCGGTGCGCGCCGTGATGACGCGTGAAAAGCCCATCGCCGCCAGCCAGCCCAGCCCGAGTCCGATCACTGAACCTGCGGCAATCAACGTGGCGCTGTAGCTCCAAACCACGGCGAAGACAAAGCGCCGACCGGCCCCGATGGCGCGCAGCAGGGCCAGACCGCGGGCGAAGATGCGGGTCAGGATGACCAGCCCGGCCAGAATCGACACGGTGACCAGCACCTGTGTCACCACGGCCAACAGGGACATCGCCTCGCGCACGTCGCGCATCAGGCCGTGCATCTGGGCCAGCACCGTGCCCGGAAAGAAAGCCATCATGTCGGGCCGGGTAAAGCGCGATTGCAAGGCGTAGCTGCCCCAAAGCGCGTCGGCCCTGACAAGCACGGCAGGGGTTCCGGGAAAATAGGCCGCATCGAAAGGTGGGCCGATCTGGTCGCCCGCCGCGGGTGCATGCCCGTTTGCAAGACCGTGGACTTCCCAGACACCTTCGATCGGCACCAGGATCGCGCGGTCCCACGGGCTGCCTGTCGGGGCCATCCGTCCGGTCACGGTGTAGGATGACCCTGCGTGCGCATCGTCTTCGGCGGCGGCCCCGTGACCGTGGGCGGGCGTGAAGCTTTCGCCCACCGGAACGGTGGCGAAGGCCCCGGCGACCGCCTCGGTCGAGGTGGCGAAGATGCGACCTTCGGCCAGATCCCCCGCAAGGTGGGCGACGAAGTCAGCGGTGGTGCCGACAACGGGTGCACCGTCGTAGCTGTCGCCAAAGGCGATGGGCGCGGCCAAGGCGACATCCGGATCGGCTGAAATCTCGGCGTATTGGTCGCCGGTCAGCAATGGCACATCCGATGGCTGAAGATAGACAGCGGCCAGCATGACCGTGATTTCGCTGCCGGGGGCCGCGACGATCAGGTCGAAGGCCGCGGCGGCCCGGGCGCTGCCTTGCCTCAATCCGCGCTCCTGTGCGGTCAGACCGACGCCAATCGCGACCGATACCGCGATCAGCCCGACAAAGATCGCGTTCGATCAGGACCCGGTCGAGCCGGCTTGCCAGTGCTTCGTCATGCGTCACGGCGATCAAGGTCCGGCCACTGTCTTGCGACAGGGCGACCAGATCGTCGATCAGCCGGTCCGCCGTGGCGCGGTCAAGGCTGGCTGTCGGTTCATCTGCCAGGATCACGGCGGGATCATTGCTCAGCGCGCGGGCCACGGCGATCCGCTGGCGTTCGCCCCCCGAAAAGCTGTCGGCGCGGCGCGTCCCGGTCTGCGCCAACCCAAGCCGGTCGAGCCAGTTGGCCGCGCGGTCCTGCAGGGCCGCGCGTGCGGTGCGGGGCGCGAAGGCGGCGGACAGTGCGGCATTGTCGAGCGCGCCCAATTCCTCGAACAGCAGGAAATCCTGAAAGATCAGCCCGACATTCTCGCGCCGGAACCGCGTGCGGGCGCTGTCGCTCAGGGTGGCAAGGTCGGTGTCGCCCCAGAGAACCTGCCCGCCGGCAGGACGCACCAGGCCCGAGAAAGCATGAAGAAGGGTCGATTTGCCTGCCCCCGACGGGCCGCGGATCGCAAGCGAGGTGCCAGCGGTGACGTTCAGCCGCGTGAGTGACGCAAGGGGTCTTCCGTCGAGGCCGCGCAGGTCGAGGTCGGTGACGGCCAGCGGCAAACCGGGGCGGTGGGTTGTGTCAAGCACGGCCATAGGTTGCGTCGGTCAGACGCACTTCGGAATAAAACCCGAGCTCGGGGTCGATGTATTCGCCAAGCTCCAGCACGCCAGTCGTTTCGAGCGGGACATTGAAGGGGACAACGTTGACGATACGCTTGGTGTAAACGGCAAGGATGTCATCGGGCCAGGGCGTGCCCGGTTCGCAAAAGGGGCAGACAGCCATCGGCATCTTGGTCAGGACGAAGAAATCCGATTCCGCCTTGAGCGGTGGTGCCATGAAACCGGCAATGGTCACCCGCGCGCCTTCGTTGGCCAAGGCGATGTCAGAGAAGCTCATATCGCGATTGTAAAGGTCGCGCAGCTTGATCGGGGCATCCTGTGCGTGCAAGCGACCGGGCAGCGTCAGCGCAAGCGGCGCGGCGGGCATCAGGGACAAGAGGGAACGGCGGGTCAGTTTTTGCATCGATTCATCCTGTGGTCAGGTCATACCGCGATCGTATAAAGGTTCGATGACACCGTGAAAGATGGGGCCGGATCTCGCTTTGGCGGAGGAAACGCAAACGGGCCCCTGAAAAGGGGCCCGCTGCATCGGCAATCCGCGATTATTCAGCGGTCATCGCATGGTGCATGACGTGGAAGATCACGTTCTGCTCGATGGTGCCGCCAAGAAGGTGGGCGTAGGGCCCGTGCGCATAGGCAGCCACATCGGCACCCGAGTGGGTTTCGGACGACATCGGCACCAGCGCTTGCTGCAGGTAGTCGGGGTCCATCGCATCTTCGTTGGTCACTTCAGGACGCTCGCCCGAATAGGTGCCGTCTTCCTGTTCGATCAGCACCGAGCCGGCGCCGTTGAGGTATCCGACGACCGTGTAAGGCTTGCCGTCCGAAGCAAGGTTCGGCTCGCCGGTGTTTTCGACACCTTCGTTGTTGATCCCCATGCAAAGGCCGGTGATGTCCGATCCGCGACCGCAGTAGCCGTTCATCGCAATGGCGTGCTCGTGGTCGGCGGTCACGATGATCAGCGTCTCGCTGTCGTCGGTCATGTCGATGGCCATCTGGACGGCCTCGGCAAAGGCGACGCCGTCGGTCAGAACGCGGTGCAGGTTGCCGGCGTGGTTGGCGTGGTCGACGCGGCCACCTTCGATCGACAGGAAGTAGCCTTCCTCGTTGGTCGACAGCGCGGTGATCGCAGCGGCTGTCATCTCGGCCAGCGACGGCTCGCCGGTGCGGTCATGCTCGTACATCATGTGCGAATCTTCGAACAGGCCGATGATCGGGGCGTTGCCCAGGTCGCTCAGGTCGCTGAAGGTCTCGTCGTTCCACACATACTGGGCGCCAAGGGCTTCCATCTCTTCGATCAGGTTGCGGCCATCGGTGCGCGAGCCCTCGTTGCCTTCCTCGCTCGTGGTGCCGGCGGGAACGAAGTGACGACGACCGCCACCCATGGCCAGATCGATCAGCCCGCTTTCCATGCCCATCAGCAACTGCTGCGCGATGTCGACCTGCGCGGTGCAGTCCTCGGGTACGGCCGAGTCGTCTTCCCAGTTGCGGTTGACGGTGACTGCATAGGCGGCGGCTGGCGTCGCGTGGGTGAGGCGGGCGGTCGAAATGACACCGACCGATTTGCCCATTTCGTCCGCGATCTGGGTCAGGGTGGTCAGCTCGTTGCCGGGCAGGTTTGCGCAATCGCTGACGGCAACCTCTTCCGAGACGTTGATCATCGTGTTCTTGCTTTTCACGCCTGTCAGCATCGCAGAGGCAGTTGGCGCGGAATCGGGCGTCTGCCCGTTGACCGTATAGGTCTTGACCAGCGCCATGTGCGGAAACGTCTCGTGCGGCAGCACGTGGTCGTCGCCCAGACCGCCGGCCTGCTGGCCCGCGAACAGGCGCAGGGCATAGTTCGTCGCGACACCGTTGCCGTCTGCGTTCAGCAGGATGACGTTGCGCGCGCGGTTGGTGTTGGGCTCGAGCGCGAGGCGCTCTTCGATGGTCGTCTGACCGGCTGTGAACCAGTCGCTGCTGGCTTGCGGCAGGCTCGAGACCCGCCTTCCGCATGAGTGCAGCGGACGGCGCATTGAAGGCTGCATAGACGGTTCTTACTCGGTCTATCCATTCCTTTCGTAGTCTTGCCTTCATCTCGTTGATCAAGGCAAACCCGATCCCGGAACGGCGCGAGCCGGGGTCAACAGCAATGTGATGCAACATGCCGTATCGCCTCGCATTCTTTAAAAGCGACGGTGCGCGATCTACGACTTCGAAGATCAGGTAGCCCAATGCCGTTCCGTCGGGTGAAAATGCGACAAGGCCCGAAGTCTCTTCTTTGGACAGCCAGTCGCTGAAGAAGGCACGAAGTTCGTCTTGGTCAGAAACGGGCCGGTAGTCGTCGGGACGCGCCTCGACATGGAGAGCATGGACTTGAAGGTTCAGTGCCAGCAGGCAGGACGCTTCGTCTGCTGCAATGGACCGTATGGACCAGGTCATGATAATCCTCTTCCCCCATTTGACACACACCATTGAAAGGCCCGGTCAAGGCAAACCCAAGCCTACCCGCCTTGATGCCGCTGTTGCTCACCCGGCCAGCGGCTTGTAGGCAATCACGTCGATTTCGACCTTTGCGTCAACCATCAGCTCGGCCCTTACCGTCGATCGCGTAGGGCCGCCGTTCGGAAAGGATTCGGCGTAGACACGGTTGAAGGTCCAGAAGTCGCGCGGATCATCCAGCCAGCAATTTGCCTTGACCACGTCGTCGAAGGTGCAACCTGCAAGTTCGAGCACCCGGCGCAGGTTTTCCATCGTGCGGCGGGTCTGGGATTCGATGCCGCCGGGTTCCAACTCGCCATTGTCCTGCATCGCGATCTGTCCTGAGACATAGATGAAATCACCCGCCCTGACGGCAGGAGAGAACGGCAGCGGCTGCCCTCCGGCCCCGGATTTCGTGGCACCAATACGTTCGATTGTCATGTCGTCTCTCCTTTTGGTCATGGATTCGGTCGATGGGGTGGGGCGCAGGTTACCAGACCAGCCCGCGCGCCGTGACCGGCTGGGCCTGCGGTATGCCATTCTCGATCAGTTGCACATGGTCCAGCATGTTCGCCACGACGCAGGCATGGTTGTTGCACATGGTCCAGCATGTTCGCCACGACGCAGGCATGGTTAGGCACGATGCGCAGCCGGTCGCCCACCTGTAGGTCGATGTTTTCGGCCTTCAGCGTGCCGTGTTCTTCGGACAGTGCGGCGATGGCGATGTCCGGTCGGCCCAGCACGTGCCCATGACCAGCGAGCCCCAGCAGATCAGAGGTGAGAACTTTTGATCCCGCGTCGATGATGGCCCGGCCTGTTGTGGGCACCGAAACCACCGTGGCAAGCACCGTGAGCGCGCAGTCGGCCCAATCACAGACGCCGCGCTGCACAAGCGAACGGTCGTTGTAGACATAGGTGCCGATGCGGTATTCTGTCGGCCAGTCGAGAGCGGCGGCATCCCACATGCCCGGCGATCCGCCGGTCGAGATCAGCGGCACCTGCAAACCCACGGCCTCGCAAGCGCCGGCGGCGGTTGCCAGCCAGTCTGCCACGTGGCGTGCCCGCCCTACGGGCGGATAGGTCATCAGGCCCGCAAAGCGCAATCCCGGTGCGGCGTCGATCCGGGCGGCCACGGGCACCGCGTCGTCGGGTGTGACCACGCCGCAGCGTTCCGCCCCTGTATCGCATTCCACCATGACGCCCAGCCGCGCGTCGGGATCGTCGAACACCTTTGCCAGTCCGTCGACCACGGTGAGGCTGTCGGCCACGACGGTCAGGCGCACATCACCGGCGAGTTTCTTCAGCGCGGCCACCTTGTCCGCACCGACAATGTTGAAGGTCAGCAGCACGTCGTCGATACCGCCTTGGGATATCATGGCGCGGGCTTCGGAAATCTTCTGGCAGGTCACGCCCACCGCGCCCGCCGCGATCTGGCGCTTGGCGATCAGCGGCATCTTGTGGGTCTTGATATGGGGGCGCAGCTTGAACCCTGCCGCATCGGCATATCGCTGAAACTTTTCGATATTTGCCTGTGCCACCTCCAGATCGACCAATACTGCCGGCGTCGGGATGGTCTGGAACATCAGCTTTCCTTGGTCTTATTCGGGTCCATCTGACTGGGCCATATCGCGAGGCTGAAGACAATGGTATGCCATTGATGCCCGATCGGCGCCGTCGGGGCCGTGGGAACCGACAAAAGCAGGCTGCGTTTGACATTCATGATGACAATTCACCCCCCAATCTTCCGGATCGCACTGGCCCTTGGGCTGTTTGGCGTTTTCGTCCTGTCGGGATCGCAACCCGCCAGCGCCCAGTTCCAGCAGGCGATGCCGTCCGCCAGCCCTGCGCTGGAGCCGGTCTCGGCCCTGATCGACAGTGGTCTGCAATGGGCCGTTCGCGGCATCGAGGTGGCCGGAATCGCGGTCATCGTGATCGGTGCGCTGACCTGCAGCGTGATCTATGCCTACCGCACGATCCGCACCGGTCCGAAAGAAGAGGAATACAACGGTTTTCGTGCCTCTCTTGGCCGGTCGATCTTGCTGGGGCTGGAGTTTCTGGTCGCTGCCGATATCATCAATACCGTGGCCATCGACCCGACGCTGGAAAGCGTCGCCGTTCTGGCGGCAATCGTTGCGGTACGGACCTTCCTGAGTTTCGCCCTGGAGGTCGAGATCGAAGGGAGATGGCCATGGAACAGGAACCGGCCCTGACATCCGCACCATACCGGCTGGGGCAATGCCGCGACGCCCGTCATCCCGATGAGTGATCTTCATCGGACCGTCCGGCTTCTCTATACCGGGCAAAGCAAACGCGCGCGGCGGTTCCGCTATGGTCTGATTGCCTTCGATGCCTTCAGCATCTGCTATTTCATCGTCACGGCGCCCTTGTCGGCTTCGGTCATGACCACTGCGTTGAATCTGGTTCTGGGCGTGTTGATCATGCTCGATTTCGCAGCCCGGCTCTGGATTTCCGACAACCGGCGCAAAGAGCTGACGCGAATCTACACCTTGGCGGATATCATCGTCGTCGCTTCGCTTCTTCTGGCGCCGCTTTTCGAAGCCTCCTTGGGCTTTCTGCGCGTGCTGCGGGGGTTGCGGCTGATCCGGGCCTATCATCTGCTTCGTGACCTCCGGCACGAGAGCCATTTCTTCCGACGCCACGAAGACGCGATCCTTGCGGCCGTGAACCTCTTTGTGTTCATATTCGTCACGACATCCTTGGTCTTCGTGCTGTTTTTCGACGATCAGCCAAGTTTCGCGGGTTACGTCGACGCGCTGTATTTTACGGTGGCGACGCTGACGACGACCGGGTTCGGCGATATCACGATGACGACGACAGGGGGCAGGCTGCTTGCTGTTTTGATCATGGTGGTGGGCGTCGCGCTTTTCGTGCAGTTGGCCCGGGCGATCTTTCAACCATCCAAGATCAAGCACACCTGCCCCGAATGTGGTCTGAACCGCCACGAACCTGACGCGATCCACTGCAAGCACTGCGGAGAGTCCCTGAAGATCGAAACAGAAGGCAAGAGCGCGGGATGAGCCGCGGACACCCGCCGCGCAACGATCCGCCGACCGTGACACGGCGTAAGGCGGCTGAAATCCGCGAAATGAACGAAAGGGACTGACGCCAGCCATACCGCTGCTATGTCAGTAACCTGTAAAGTCCGATCAAACAAAGAAAGCCTGACATGCAATTCCAACTGAACACCGACTCGAATATCGAAGGCGATACCCGTCTGGCCGAGATTGCCGAAGACATCGTCACCTCTGCGGTGGGACATCTGTCCGGCCGTCTGACCCGGGTCGAGGTGCACCTGATCGACACAAATGCCGCCAAGGGCGGGTCCGACGATATCAAGTGCACGATCGAGGCACGGCCCGAAGGGATGCAGCCGCAGACCGTCACCCATGCCGATGCCAACGTCGAGTCCGCCTTGCGCGGGGGGGCAAAGAAACTGCGGTCCCTGCTGGACAGCGAATTCGGCAAGCTGTCGCGACGCTGACGCGGGGCGCCGACCCGCGCAGGCGAAAGTCATGAACGCAGACCAACTGCTGATCTTCGCGATTCTTGCCGCCACCATGGGGTTGTTCCTGTGGGGGCGTTTTCGTCACGATGTGGTGGCTTTGGCTGCGCTGATGGCCAGCGTGCTTGCGGGGCTGGTGCCTGCCGACCTCGCTTTTGCGGGTTTCGGGCATCCGGCGGTCATCACGGTGGCCTGTGTGCTTGTGCTGAGCCGCGGCTTGCAGAACACCGGTGCCGTGGACTGGCTGGCGCGCGTCATGCTTCCGCGTGACGCCGGTCGGTTGACCAGCATGCTTGCGCTGATGGGGCTGGGGGCCGCCTTGTCGGGCTTCATGAACAACGTGGGCGCAATGGCCCTGTTGATGCCGATCGCGGTGCAACTGGCCGACCGCCTTGACCTGACAGCGGGACAGGTGCTGATGCCGCTGGCCTACGGCACCATCCTTGGCGGGATGACGACGCTGATCGGCACGCCGCCCAACCTGATCGTTTCGGGCTTTCGGGCCGAGGCCGGGCTGGGCCATTTCGCGATATTCGATTTCGCCCCGATTGGCGTGGCGGTCGCGTTGGCGGGCATAGTCTTCGTGGCGCTGTTGGGCTGGCGGTTGGTCCCGGCACGCACGTCTGCTGCGGGCGACAAGTTCCACACCGGCGCATACTTTACCGAAATGCGCGTTCCCGATGACAGCAAAGCTGTCGGCCTGACCCTGCGCGCGTTTGAACGCGAGATCGAGGACAGCGAAGCGCAGATCGTGGGGCTGGTGCGCAATGAGGTCAGCATGACCGCGCCCCACGGCGGGCGCCGGATTCGCGCCGACGACATTCTCGTGCTCGAAGCCGATGTCGAAGCGCTGGCCGAGGCCCTTTCGGTGTTCGATATCGAACTGGAAGACCTCAAGACCGCTGCCCTGGAAAATGGTGGGAAAACCATCGAGGCGACCGATCACGAAGGCGCCGACGACAAAGACAAGGATGAAGAATCCAAGCCCAAGCCCGCCGACGAAATCGTGTTGCGCGAACTTGCAGTATTGCCGGGCTCGACCATCGTGGGGCGGTCCGCACAGGACCTTCAACTGCGGACGCGCTACGGTATCAACCTTCTTGCCGTGTCGCGTGCCGGTCATCCGCCGCGATCGCGGCTGCGGACGCTTGACCTCAAGTCGGGTGATCTCTTGATGGTTCAGGGGGCTGCGGATGCCGTCACCGGGTTCGTCAACGACACCGGTTGTGTCCCCTTGGGCGAACGCGAGTTGCGCATCCCCGACAAGCGCATGGCCGTCATCGCGGGCGCGATCATGCTGGGATCCATCGCGACCGTCACATTCGGACTGCTTCCTGCAGCGGTCGCCTTCGCGCTTGGCGTGCTGGCCTCGATGGTGCTGCGGACCGTGCCGCCCCGGCAGATCTACACGGCGATCGACTGGCCGGTCATCGTGCTGCTGGCGGCACTGATCCCGGTCGCCGGCGCAATGCAATCCACAGGGGCCGCGGATGTGCTGGCGCAATTTCTGGTCGACACCATTGCTCGGGGAAACCCGATTGCCGCCTTGTCGGTTATCCTGATCACCACGATGGGCCTGTCGGCCGTGATGAACAACGTCGCCACCGCAGCCGTGCTGTGCCCCATCGCGCTGGGCATTTCCGCAAGTCTTGGCGTGAACCCCGACAGCTTTCTGATGGCGGTCGCGATCGGGGCGTCCTGTGCATTCCTGACGCCCATCGGGCATCAGAACACCGCGCTGATCCTGGGCCCGGGGGGCTTTCGCTTCGGGGACTACTGGAAACTGGGCCTGCCGCTCGAGATCATCGTGGTTGCCATCAGCGTCCCGTTGCTGCTGGTCGTCTGGCCCCTTTGAGCCCACCACGGAGTCTTGAGGCGATATCGCGGTGAATTCGTCCCGGTAACGGTCCCGTGAAAACGGTAGCTTCGGCTTGGAAACCAAGTATAAGTATTTGACAAAAGGCCCGTCTCTGCACAACCTATCCGGTATTGCCGCGCGCGAGCGGTTGAGACGGATTTCATCGCATCCGTCAAACCGGAGAGGGATCCTATGATTCATCGCTGGAATACGCCACCTTGCCGGATCGCCGGGATCTATTTCGCGGTCAGTGCGATCTACATCGTCCTGTCTGACTGGGTCGTCGAAGCAGACGGCTGGACCGACTGGCTCCCGGGGTTTCAAACGGTCAAAGGTCTCGCGTTCGTTTTTCTGTCGGCCATCCTGATATATCTTCTGGCCGACCGCGAGCTACGCCGGCGCCGGAAGGTGGAACAGCAACTCATGCGGGCGCAGCGAATGGAGGCGGTTGGGCAGCTGACCAACGGCGTGGCCCATGACTTCAACAACTTTCTGACCGTGATCTTCGGCAATCTCGAGATGATCCATCAGGACGCAGGGGCAAACAGCGCCCTGCGCAGGCAGGCCGACAGCGCATTGCTTGCGGCTGAACGCGGTGCCGACCTGACGCGTCGTCTGCTTGCCTTCTCGCGCGGGCAATCGCTTGAGCCGCGGAATATCGATGTGGCCTTGGCTTTCCGACGGTCTACACGTTCGTGAAGCAATCGGGCGGCCACGTGATCGTTCAAAGCAAGGTGGGCCGTGGCACCTGCGTGGCTCTCTATTTCCCCTTCGCGGAAACGGGGGAACGGGCTTTGTCGCATCACTTCGATGCCGGCGGCGATCGGCAGGGCAATGAAACCGTCATTCTTGTCGAGAACGATGACGCGGTGCGCGACGTGCTGAACACCCTTCTGACCCGCCTTGGCTACAGGGTGCTACTGGCGTCCTGCGCGCAAGAGGCGCGCGACCTGCTGTCGGACACAGATCGTGTGGACCTGCTTTTGTCCGATGTCGTGCTTGGCGGTCATCAGGACGGGATCTCGCTTGCCAGCGAGGTGTGTCAGGATCATCCGTCCCTTCCGGTCCTGCTTATCTCTGGTGTCGCCGATGCCGAAGTGTCCCGCACGCATTTGATACCGGCGCGGGTTGGATGGCTGGACAAGCCTTTCAACCGCAAACAGGTCTCTCAGCGCTTGCGTGACCTGCTTGATGCCTGACCGGATCACGACACGCGACCCGGTCGCGTGATCGACCGGAGTCGGCGTAGGGCAGGGGTCAGGAGGTCTGGGCCTTTTGGGCGGCGACCGGCGCGGCTTCTTCGGCGGGCGCGCGGCGGGTGCACTTCGCCTCGATCTGGGCACCGCTTTCGATGCTGATGGAATCGTAGGTGATTTCGCCGGTGACACGGGCATTCGCATGCAGCGCGACCTTGCCGCCCGATACCTTGCCGTCAAAGCGCCCCTGTATCGTGACGCTCGCGGCGTGGATTTCGCCTTCGACTTCGCCGGCCTCCTCGATCACGATGGCAGAGGCTTCCACGCGTCCCTTGATGTAACCCGGCAATTCGACAGTGCCGGGAAAGTATAATTCGCCCGTGATGCGCGAGCCCTTGCCGAGGTGCGAGCGGCCACCTGCTCCGGTCGGGGGTTGGGTATTGTCCGTCATTCGATGTGCCTTTTTGCGGTCGACCCGTTCGGGTTGCGGTCACGATACAGGAAAAACGCATGCCCTACGACCCCGCAGGCAGGTCTGCCGATCCGTTCGGCGTGTCGGGCCTGTCACAGGACAGCAGCTTGGTTTATCCTGATCCAAGCTTCGCTGGCTTGCGCAGGTGGCGTGCAGCATGCATGTCCGATTGTTGATGATCCCGGCCCTTGACCCTGTCCGCGGCAAGGGAAACACACCACCCAAAGACATCGCGCCGGTTTTCGGGCGGGGGTCAGATTCCCATGCAGGCGACTGCGCCTTTCCATTCCCGTTGCCCCTGAGGTAAATTCCATGAAATTCCGCTTTCCCATCATCATCATCGACGAGGATTTTCGGTCCGAGAACTCGTCGGGGCTTGGCATCCGCGCCATGGCCGAAGCGATCGAAAACGAAGGCTTCGAAG
This sequence comes from Loktanella sp., assembly GCA_020201155.1. Lineage (GTDB taxonomy): Bacteria > Pseudomonadota > Alphaproteobacteria > Rhodobacterales > Rhodobacteraceae > JAIVHI01. Next base: position 14,108 of record JAIVHI010000074.1, read on the forward strand.
TGCTGGGCGTCACCAGTTACGGCGATCTTTCGAAATTCGCGCAGCAGCAATCGCGCGCCAGCGCCTTTGTCCTTTCGATCGATGACGAGGAATTCAGCCCCGGCCCCGACCTTGACCCGGCGGTCGTGAACCTGCGCAGCTTCATCGAAGAGGTGCGCTGGAAGAACGAGGACGTGCCGATCTACGTCTACGGTGAAACCAAGACCAGCCGGCACCTGCCCAATGACATCCTGCGCGAATTGCACGGCTTCATCCACATGTTCGAGGACACGCCGGAATTCGTGGCCCGTCACATCATCCGCGAGGCCAAGGCCTATCTCGAAGGCATCCAGCCGCCGTTCTTCAAGGCGCTGCTGGATTACGCCGAGGATGGCTCCTATTCGTGGCACTGCCCCGGTCATTCCGGTGGCGTGGCTTTTCTGAAAAGCCCCATCGGGCAGATGTATCACCAGTTCTACGGTGAAAACATGCTGCGGGCCGATGTTTGCAATTCGGTCGAGGAACTGGGCCAGCTGCTGGACCATAACGGTGCCATCGGCGCGTCTGAACGGAACGCGGCGCGCATCTTCAACGCGGATCACTGCTTTTTCGTCACCAACGGCACATCGACCAGCAACAAGATGGTCTGGCACCATACGGTGGCCCCCGATGACGTGGTCGTGGTCGACCGCAATTGCCACAAGTCGATCCTGCACAGCATCATCATGACGGGTGCCGTGCCGGTCTTCCTCAAGCCCACCCGCAACCATTGGGGGCTGATCGGCCCGATCCAGCAAAGCGCCTTCGAGGTCGATGCGATCAAGGCCAAGATCCGGGCGAACCCGCTGCTGGCGCATGTGGATGCGGACACCGTGAAACCCCGCATCATGACGCTGACGCAGTCGACCTATGACGGCGTGCTTTACAACACCGAGACGATCAAGGGTCAGCTCGACGGATATGTCGACAACCTGCACTTTGACGAGGCCTGGCTGCCACATGCGGCCTTCCATCCGTTCTACGGCAACTTCCATTCGATGGGTTTGAAGCGCGAGCGGCCCAAGCATTCGGTCACCTACGCCACCCAGTCGATCCACAAGCTGCTGGCGGGCATCAGCCAAGCCAGCCACGTGCTGGTGCAGGACAGCCAGGATACGCCGCTGGACCGGCATCTCTTCAACGAAGCCTACCTGATGCACACCTCGACCAGCCCGCAATACAGCATCATCGCCAGCTGCGACGTGGCCGCCGCGATGATGGAGCCGCCGGGCGGCACGGCCTTGGTCGAGGAAAGCATCGAAGAGGCGCTCGATTTCCGCCGGGCCATGCGCAAGGTGGACGAGGAGTACGGCGACGACGACTGGTGGTTCAAGGTCTGGGGGCCGGACGATCTGGCCGAGGAAGGCATCGGAGAGAACAAGGACTGGGTGCTCAAGCGCACCGACGCCGATGGCGTTCAGCCCTCGGACGGGTCCGAAAGCTGGCATGGCTTTGGCGACATGGCGCCGGGCTTCAACATGCTTGATCCGATCAAGGCGACGATCATCACACCGGGTCTCAACCTCGATGGCCGGTTCGAAGACAGCGGGATTCCCGCCTCGATCGTGACCAAGTATCTGACCGAACACGGCGTTGTGGTGGAAAAGACCGGGCTTTACAGCTTCTTCATCATGTTCACCATCGGGATCACCAAGGGCCGCTGGAACACGCTGCTGACCGCGTTGCAGCAATTCAAGGACGACCACGCCAAGAACCAGCCGATGTGGCGGTCCATGCCGGAGTTCTGCGCCAAGCATCCGCGCTACGAAAGCATGGGGCTGCGCGACCTTTGCGATCATGTGCATGAACAATACGCCAAATACGACGTGGCGATCCTGTCGACCGAGATCTACCTCAGCGACCTGACCCCGGCCATGAAACCAAGCGAGGCCTATTCCCACATCGCGCGTCGCACCACCGAACGGGTGCCGATCGACCAGTTGGAAGGGCGGATCACCACAAGCCTTGTCACGCCCTATCCGCCGGGGATTCCCCTGCTGATCCCGGGCGAGGTCTTCAATCGCAAGATCGTCGACTACCTCAAGTTCAACCGTGAATTCGCCGCCGAATGTCCGGGCTTCGAGACCGATATCCACGGTCTGGTGCAGGAAAAGGACAAGGACGGCAGGATCCAGTACTTTGCCGATTGTGTGACCGAAACCGCCTAGGCGGGATTCCGGCACCCGCCCTCTGACAGTGTCGCAGGGCGGGTCGGTCGGGGATAAGGTGGAACCACCAGCCGTCTGGAACGTGATGCCGGCCCGTGCGTTGAACAGCGGACAAGGCCCTTTGTCACCTTCACGTTGTTCTTTGGCCCGTTAGATTGATGACCATGCTCAGGCAACTTGTACCGATTTCTGCGCTGCTGCTCGGCTCGGGCCTTCTGCTTTTCGCGGGGGGAGTCCACGGGTTGATCCTGCCCGTCCGCGGATCGGCGGAAGGCTTTACCGCGGCGTCGCTTGGCCTGCTGGGCACCGGCTGGGCCATTGGATATGTCGCCGGTTGTCTTGTGACGCCGCGCCTTGTGGGTGGCGTCGGACATATCCGGACGTTCGGGGTAATGTGCGCGCTGGCCGCCGTCACGATCCTGATGCAGGCTTTGCTCGTTGATGTCCGGGTCTGGATTCCCGTGCGCGCGATATCGGGGTTCTGTTTTGCGGGTGCCGCGATGATCGTCGAATCCTGGCTGAACGACAGGGCCAAGCCCAG
>JAIVHI010000075.1 GCA_020201155.1 Loktanella sp.
CTCTAGGACAACGCGAAAACGGGTTGTTCTTCGCCGGTGATATCGGCCAGCGCATCTTCCGCGCCCCATTTCCATGGGCCGCAACCGGTGTTGAGATCCGAGGGCGTTCCCGCAGCCTCAAGGTGAACTATCGCACATCTCATCAAATCCGCCGCTACAGTGATGATCTGCTGCCGGAAACATTGGTTGAGCCGGACGGCACCGAGGAAAATCGGCTTGGCGTCACGTCGGTGTTCGATGGTGCTGCTCCTGAGGTGCACAGCTTTGAGACACGTGCAGACGAAGTGCTGGCGGTAAACGCGTGGCTCGAAAACATTGTGCGAGGCGGTGTCCCAAGTGATGACGTCGTCTGCCTTGTTCGCACATCCAGCCTTGTTGCCGAAATCGCGCCGCTGCTACCTGTCCGGGTGATGCCGATGCACGAGGCCAAAGGGGCTGAATACCGCGCTGTCGCCGTTCTGGCGCTCGATCAGGATGTCGTTCCGCTTGCGGAGCGTCTGCTGTCCGCTAATGACGAGGCGCGGCTCGACGAGATCGTGAATACAGAAAGGCACCTTCTATATGTTGCCGCATCGCGCGCCCGAGATCATCTGTGGATGTCCGGAGTCGCGCCCATCTCTGAGTTTTTGCGAGACATCTTCATATTAAAGCCTGAGCCAAAAGCGGCCACCGAAGCTACTGGAACGAGGTAACAACCTTGAGTATCTTCTAGGCACACTGGGTAACATGATGAGTATCCTGATCGCCACGCAACGTAGCGACCTGGCGCACACAAGCCTGTATTTTATGGGTGATCATTCGCCTCGAGATATTGGCTCAATCAGCGCCTCACCCTCATCCTTGATGCTAAACCGCGCGACTGGACGGTGCTTGATGCGGGCGGCCAACCCGAGGTCAGATCGATCTGATCCTGCGAGCCAGTCCTTCCGTTCGTCGCTGTTAAGGATCACCGGCATGCGGTCATGGATCGGTGCGGCTGTTTCATTCGCTGCCCGGGTCACGATGGCGCAGGTGCGCAGGTCGTTCCAGACCGAGAGGAGACCGGCAAACCACAGCGTGTCCTCATTACCGGCGCTGGAGAAGAAATGCGGCTGCTTGGGGCTCTTGGCCCCGGTCCACTCGTAATAGCCGCCGGCGGGGATCATGCAGCGGCCATGGCGCCACGCCCCGCGAAAACTGGGCTTGGTCGCGGCCTCCTCGATCCGCGCGTTGATCGTGCTCGCACGCCAGTCCTTCAGATCACCCTTGTGCCAGCCCGGGATCAGCCCCCACCGCGCGCAGGTCAGCTCGTTGCCGAGGAGCACATATACCTCTTCGGTCGGCTTGACGTTGAACCGGCGCGGGAACGGCGTGATCTTGAGCTCGGCGAACTCGAACTCGGTGCCGCGCAGGTCGGGATCTATGAAGCGTCCACACATGCGCGGACGGTGGCAGGACCCCAGCCGATTCTACAAGCTGTTGTTGATGGCGTTCGCGGTGACCCGGTCGGACCAGGCTGGGCAGTATTGGCGATGTCTCGTTCAGTTTTCGAGTGATCGTCGAGTGCAAAAGAGCCACAGCCGTATTTGGATGCTGTTTTTATGGGCTGATGCAACAAAGTGCTTGCCAACAATAACGCGTTAGTGTTATATGCCCTCAACAAGATGACAGCATAGGAGGCCAACATGGCGCAGAGCCCCGCAGAAATTCAAAAGGCGTATCGCGAGAGAAAGAAGGCTGCCGCACAAGCGGCCGGTGATGCGACGTATCCGTTTCTGAAAGAGCCGTTCTACCTGTGGCTGGAAAGGACCGACGGTGGCGGCGATTGGACCGCGGCCGACCTCGAGTTGAACTTGGCCTCGATCGAAATGCCGCAATTCGAGGATGATGGCGGACCTAGGCCCAATGACGGTGCCTTCGGCGATGACATCGACAAATACTACGAAGGCTACGAGAGGTCGATCGGCCGTGCTGAGGCCATGGTCGACAGTTTGATCGGCGCAGCGAGCTGCATCGCGGCAGCGATCAACAGCTACAAGCGCGAGGAGATCGAAACACGCCTCAAGGAGCTGGAAGCCTCGGATGCAGCCGATAAAGCCACAGCCATGAAAGCGGCTGTTAGGCTCAACAAGTTACTGGACCAGCTGGACAAGCGGGTTCGCAGCGACTTCCCACAGTGGAAGGTAAGGGGCGTCTGACGCCCATAATTGCGGGGTGGCTATGTGTGGAAGCTGCGCCACCCCGCTCAATGTAATGTCTCAAGCATAGGAGAGACAACATGATGATCGATATCACGAACCAGTCAAACGTGACAACCTTGACCAAGCCGCAGAGCGGGATATTCACGCACGAGACTATGACCCGCGAGGAATTCAATGCATATATCACCGGCATTGTCGGGCGCAAAACAGTTCGCCCCTCAGTTCAGATGGCTGCGCCTTATTATCTTGTTGAATACCTCAACGCACCGGCGGGTTTGATTGTGCTCGCACACCATGACACGGATGCCGCGCAGGTAGATGGTATTCACCCGGCAATCATTGGCGACGATGTTGCTGCCAATTTTTGCAATATCGTTGAGCCGCTCAAGGGTATCGGCCCTAAAGCCCCGGCTTATAACGTCCATTGGATGACGCGCCGTGCTCAGGGATCGCTTTTGATGAAGGCATTCGGTCGGAATATTGATGTCGGTGATGATGAAGCCCCTTATGTAAAGCCTGAGAAGTGTAAGAACTTCCACGGCCTTGTAATCTTCAATACGAAGATCGGCCCGATCGTCGGTGTTATCGAAAGCAATGACCGGATTTGCGTGATCCGGCCTCGCACAGTCTGAGAAGAACCATAACGACCACGACCAAGTCCCGCCGGTGCAAGCTGGCGGGTTCTTTGTGAATTTAACCTCGGGGAGGTATTGAGAGGGAGATTCTTAATAGCACACTTGAAACAGCTTATAGCTGCACTGCGTCGACGTAAGGGACGCCAAGGTTGCCATCTATAGTCCTGTTGGTCACATTATTTTCTGATCGAATACTTACACCCTTGTCTGCGGTGCCGTGCTGTCGATCTGGGTGGTGCTCTACGCCTTGGTGATGTGACGTCGTTGTGAAACGGGCGGTCGAGGGTGTATAATAACCACGCGGATGAATCTGCGGACCCGGCCGCGTGTTCGTCCAAACAAGGAGACCCATCGTGAAACCGATACCACCCTTCGCAGTTCTCGTCCTGCTCGCAGGCCCGGCATTCGCCGAAACGTGGCGGTGCCAGGTGCCGTATGACGAAGTGAACGGTGGCGGTCATGTCACCCTTGAGGACGACCGAATGGTTTTCGTGTCTAATTGGCCGCATCGTGACGCCGAAACACTGAAATGCATCAGGACCGGTCTGACAAGCGAATGCATGTCGGCGGATCTTGTCACGAACAGGGATGGCGGTGCGTCCGTATTCGCGAAGCTCTATTCCATCGGTTGGCAAAAGGACGGCGGTCCTCCGGCGATGATCACGGCACGGCATCTCTCCGCGATCTTCGAGAACCATGAAGAGGGCTACGCGATGGCCGAGGCGTTTCCCGCCCCCGGTTACACCTTTCCCGTGACCGGTTGCAAAACAGACTGACCGGACGAAGGACGGCACGCTGCGGCGCAGGCATATTGCTTCGTGGACGGGCCGCGCCGCCCGACTACCTCTTTACGGAAAAGGAGAGTCACATGTCCCTTCTCGTTCTTGTCGTCGTCACCGGCGTGATCTTCCTGATCGCCGATGCCGTCATGCTCTCGACCATCATGAAGCCGCTCTTCGCGCAGCATCTCGGCGAGACGCTTCTTGATGGGATACGTCCCCTCCCGGCTGTGCTGTTTTATGTGGTCTACATGGCTGGCGTGGTCTGGTTCGCGGGCTGGCCGGCGCTGCGCGATGGCACGCCTGGGACGGCGCTGGTCAACGGCGCGATCCTCGGCTTTGTCGCCTACGGCACTTACGAGCTGACCAGCTGGACGGTGATGCGCGACTGGCATCCTTCGATGGTGGCCGCCGACATGGTCTGGGGCGCGACCCTTACTGCGGTGTCGGCGTGGGGCGGTGTCATGGCCGCCCGGGCAGTCGGCTGAGAGGAAAACTGTTGCCGCGTTAAGAAGTCATTGCGGCTTGAATAATGTTCGCAACATTGGCAGCGCAGTAGGCATGAAGCGCTTCCCTCGAATTGCAAAAATCAGGAATGGCTCGTCATCCAGGTAAATACCACAGCTGGAGTGAGCGGGACCAAGTCCGAAGTCCTAGGTTTATCCTCCGATCGTGACGGGGATGGGTTCAGGCGCCGGCACGTTTCCTTCACGTAAGCTCCCATAAACCTCGAAGATAAGACAAGCCCGCGCAGGATCCCGCGCGAGCCCGTTTCTGGCTTGGTCATCCCATACACTGACGATGGAACACGTCATGTAAGATCGCACCGGGATAGGTGGCTCGATCACGCGGTGTGAGCCGCGCCCACAGGCTTGTGCTCCGGACGGTGAAACAGGCGGCGGAAAAAATCGGAGATCATCAAGGCGCGCGCCGCTCTGGCCTCACGTAGGATGGCGTCGACTTCTTCGAGACTTGGGGTTCGGATTTCGATGTTCATTTGCTTTTCCTCACTTGGTATTTCGGCGTTTACAAGTTTCATATTGTTGCGCTGCGGCAATTTCCTAATCATGGCCGGTATGCATTCCTCGTAGGACGACCCGGCGCGGCGCGACCTTTATGCGCGGCAGAGATCCGGGCACGAAACCAATGACACGAGGACACGGCCACATCGCTTGACAGGCCGGGACGGCATGACGGATAGATTGGAGAACGTTATACGAACATTCAACGAGTCGCTGATGCCCGTCCATATGATCAAAGCTCCTGTCCTGTCGGAGGGACGAGTCGTTTCCCTGCGTCTGCCGCGCGCCAGTGCTGGTTTTCCGTCCCCGGCAGGCGATGACCTGGAGGATGAGGTCGATCCGATGGCTTGGGTCGTGCGCCACCCAGCCTCGACCTTCTGGTGGCGCGTGGAGGGGGACTGTCTTTGGGATGTCGGGATCCGTGATGGAGACATCATCGCCGTCGATAGGGCCGGCAAACGGCGCCTGGGACGTGCGGTCCTCGCGGTGGTGGAGGGGGCGGTGACCGCCAAGATCCTGCGCAAGCGGGAGGGCAAGTTCTACCTGGCCACGGCGAACAGCCGAGAGGACTTCCCCGACATCGAACTGACCGAGGATAGCGAGATCTGGGGCGTCATCGCCGGCGTCGTGCGGCGGTATGATCTGGCGTGACGCGCCCGATCGCGATCAGCGACAGCGCGAACTTCTACGTCAGCGCGGAGAGGATCTTCGACCCCACTCTGAAGGGCGTGCCGGTGATCGTGCTGTCGAACAATGATGGCTGCGCCGTGGCGCGCAGCGACGATTATGAGGAATCTGACTGAGGATTTTTTTCGTGCTATCTTGGCGCATCCTGGTCGGGGGGCTTGATGATGGACGAAGAAGCCGAACGCTGGTTGGCGATCCAGGCGAACCTCGGGCGGGCGC
>JAIVHI010000076.1 GCA_020201155.1 Loktanella sp.
GCTCCATGCTATGTCGATCAGCCAATCCGGTGAGGCCAGCACCATCTTGCCGGGCCACCAGTTCTTTGTGTCGACCATCAGGTAGCGGATCGCCCAGTCGTCTTCATCGATCATGAAGTCTTCGATATGGCCGATGTCTCCGTCGGTTGCCTCGACGTAATACCCGGTCACTTCGTTTGCGCTGCGCAGGTGGGGATCGTCGTCCGTCTTGTCCTGCGGGGCGTTCGACGGGTCGCGATTTTCGGGTGGAACCGGGGCCCCCATGTCGACCGGCAAGGGCGCGCCGTAGGTCCCATACCAGTACGGGTTCCACGAATAATGGTGGAAGATATCGACTTCGAGCTGGCGCGAGACGGGCTCGTCTGTCTCAAGTCCCGGTGCGGCTTCGATTTGATCGCGGGTGAGGTCCGTTTTGAATTCTCGTTTGGTTTGGTCCGTGATTTCAAGTGCCGATGGCGGCAACAGCACCCTACGGCCGGGCAGCCATGTGCCGGTATCGACGACGATCCACCGCAGAACGAAGTGCCTGTCGTCGAACAGAAGATCGTCGACTGCGCCGATGGTGCCGTCTGTCGCGCGTATCTGATATCCAGTGAGGTCGGAACTGCGGTGCATGAGGCATCTCCTTTTGTGTGACTGCAGTTATCCGGTACCGAACGTCCCAAAATGCGTCGGGCCGGAGGCGTGGAAGAGCGTCACTCAGAAAGCGGCTCTTCTTCATTGCGGCTTCGTAAAACAACGGAAAGCCGGTTCTAATGTTCCGTCACCGATTGGGCCATGCCAGGTTGTCCGGGCGCTTTGGGACGCTCCTGAACCATACGCGCAGGCAAGATCGCAGCCGTCGCAAGGGGCAGCGCGGATGCGCCAAGGAACATGGCCGCGGTGCTCAAGGTGTCCGAGCCGATCCCGGCCAGCACGGGGCCTGCCACGCTGCCCGCCGCCATCGCCAGAAGCACGGTCGTGAAACTAAGCGACGGCAGGTCAGGAAAAAGCCGTTCCGACCAGAATGCCAGAATGGCGCTTAGCATCATCACGTTGACGCCTTGCAGCCCCGCGGACAGCACAAGCCCGGGCCATGATCCAGCCAGCAGTGTTGTAAAGGCCAGCGACAGCGCACCCGTCACAAGAAGAAGCCGCAATAGCCAGAGCAGCCCGACCAGATTGCGGGCCCGGCCGGTGACAAGACCCGCAAGACCGAAGATGCCATAAAGGATGAAAACCATCGCCGGCGTCGTGCCATCCGGCAAGCCGGGCAGGCCGCGCTGCGAGAAATGATCCGCGGCAAACGAGATGTAGATGGACGACGTGATCCCGAAGACGAAGGCGATACCGAAAAGAGGAACCGACACGGGACGCAGCAGGTCGCGCCATCCCCCGTCCGGGGCCGGGTCCGGCGATTTGTCGACCTGCCGCAGCGCCACCCAGTTCGCGACAAGCGCGACGGCGCTTGCAGTCGCGAACAAGGCCCATCGTTGAAAGGCGTCCACGCGAACCCCGCACTTGTGGCGGCAAGAAAGACACCCAGTGCAAGAACCGTCACGTTGGGCGCGATCGAGACGACCCCCAGTCCGACCGTGGCAAGCGTCAGCCCGGACAGGACCGGGTGTTTGGGGCCGCGTCGGTGCAACAGGAATTGTGCCACAAGCAGGCCCACGAAAAAGCCCGAAAAGCCAATAGCGGAGAGTAGGCCGACGCTGGATGAGGACAGCGAGAAGTCCTGTCTGAACTTGGGCACGAATAGCCCGAACCCCATGCGGGCGGGGCCGTAGCTGATCGCTGTGGCGGCGAACCCTGCGGCGGACAAGCTGCGAAAGAACGTCATGGCGCGGCCCTCCATTTCTGGCGGAAACCATCGCGGACGGGGACTTGTTCCATGGCTTTCGGGTCCTGCGGGTTGGCTTGCTCTCGCTCGGGACCAGGTCGGGCCCGGAACAATTTGGCCCGCGTCCTGTTGATCCGCCGAGTGACGACGTCGACCGGACGCCCTCATTGTTGGTTTTCGTCACGGTGGTGTGCGCAAAGGCGCTTTGACCTGCAGGGTCCCGTCCGGTCTGGAACGTCCCGAAACTGGAACGGAGCAACATCATGACACCCCGCAAGCTGCATCACGCCGTATCTGCCTTGGCCGTGGCGGCCTGTCTGACAGGCCCGGCCGGCCCTGCATCGGCGCAGGACACGGCGTTCACACCGCCCCAGGATTTCACGGCGATCGTCGCCGAAATGAGCCCTTCGGTGGTCGGGATCACGGCGCGTGGCATGGCACCGCCGCAGCAGGCGATGCCAGACGGCATGCCGATGCCAGAGCCTTTCGGCGCGATGCCGGGTCAAGATGCCCCGCAGCGCGAGGTCGTGGCCGGTGGGTCAGGCTTCATGATCAGCGATGACGGCTATATCGTCACCAATAACCACGTCATCGAAGGTGCGTCAGAGATCGAGGTCGTGCTGACCGACGGCTCGACGCGCGATGCGACGCTGGTCGGAACCGACCCTGCGACCGACATCGCCGTTCTCAAGATCGACGACGCGTCCGACATCGTCGTCGCCCCGTGGGGTGACAGCGATGCGATGGAACCGGGCGCATGGACGATCGCCATCGGTAGCCCCTTCGGTCTGGGCGGCACGGTTACGGTGGGCGTCCTGTCGGCCACTTCACGCGTGATCGGCGCAGGTCCTTATGATGCATTCCTGCAGACCGATGCCTCGATCAATTCGGGCAATTCCGGCGGTCCGCTGTTCAACGGGTCGGGTCAGGTGATCGGCGTCAATACGGCGATCTTCTCGCCGGGGGGCGGCAACGTCGGGATCGGTTTGCAGATCGAGATCACGCTGACACTCGCGGAACGCAACGCCGAGCGCCGTGCCGAAAGCGCCGTGCCGACCGACGACGGCGAACCTTTGGGCGTGGCGGTTTCGACCGTTCCCGAACTGGTGCGCCGGAATCTTGGTTTGCAGGAAGGCGAAGCCATCATGATCCAGAACGTCCAGCCGGGCAGTGCCGCGGCTGACGCGGGCCTGATGCGCGGTGACGTGGTCCTGAGCGCCAGCGGCGCAGACATCGGGTCGGTCGACGACCTGTCGCGCGCATGGGCCACAGCGCGCGACGAAGATCGCCCGCTTCTGCTGCGGATCAACCGTGGCGGCAATGGACTGTTCATCGCCGTCGAGCCGGGTGAGACCCCGGAGGCGGCGCAGGATTGATTGCCCCTTGGCGCTCGGGTCATTGCGATTCCGGGGGTTGCATGCCGATTGCGTGGCACAGCCGAAGGAACTTCAGCCGGAGCCTTTGGGTTTTCCAGACATCAAACAGCGAGGTTTATACCATGTCCAGCAAAGTCATCCTTTGGGGATCCGTCGTTATCCTGCTGATCGGCGCCGGAATCCTGACGCTACCGCTTCGTGACGATCTGAACGGGCAGGGCCTGCATTGGCTGGTGCCCGTGGCTTATTTCCTGATGTTGTTCGGCGCACTCGGTCTGGCCATCGGTTGGTTCCGCAAACAGCAGTAGCCGCTGCTGCGCAGATGTCGCGGCCTGTCAGCCGCCGATCAGGTCGCCGCCGTTGGGGTGAAGGACCTGTCCGGTGATGTAAGACGAATCCTCGCAGGCCAGAAACAGCATGGATGGCGCAACTTCGTTGGGTTGTCCGGGCCTGCCCAATGGCGCGGATTCGCCGAAGCCATCCACCTTGTCCGGCGGGAAAGAAGCGGGGATCAGCGGCGTCCAGATAGGACCCGGCGCCACGCCGTTGACCCGGATGCCGTCGCCGGCCAGCTTGCTGGACAAGGCCCGCACGAAAGCGACGATTGCCCCCTTGGTCGAGGCGTAGTCGATCAGCAGGTCCTGTCCGCGATAGGCCGTGACGGAGGTCGTGCAGATGATCGAGGCCCCCCGTGACAGATGCGGCAGCGCCGCCTGCACCATGAAGAAATTCCCGCCGATATTGGTCCGGAAAGTCCGGAACAGTTGTTCTTCGGAGATATCGGCGACGTTGAGCTGGGCATGTTGTTCTGCGGCGTTGTTCACCACGACATCGAGCCGCCCGAATTCGGCAAGCGTGCGCGCCACGGCATCTTCGCAGAATGATTTCTGTCCCACGTCGCCGCGCAACAGCAGGGCCTTGCCACCCTCTGCTTCGACCAAGTCTCGGGTGTCTTCGGCATCACCGTCTTCGTCCAGATAGACGATTCCCACGTTGGCCCCTTCGCGGGCGAAAAGGATCGCGGTCGACCGTCCGATGCCGGAATCTCCGCCGGTGATGATGGCGACCTTGCCGTCAAGACGGCCCGACCCAGGGTAGCGGGGCATGTGGTCTGCGGGCGGATCCAGACGGCTTTCGAGACCCGGCTGGCGGTCCTTGGTTTTCATCGTATCGAGATCTTCGGGTTTCATGACGTGCTCCATGATGCGCTGGGGACCGCTTGCAAGGCGTGTCCTTGTCTGGATGTTCATTCATCCAACGACGCAACATCGCGATCGTTCCCGTGGTCCGGCGACGGGGCTGGAGATCGCGGGCATCGACTGCGTCTTTCTGCGCAGGATCAAGGTCTGATGGGCAAGGCTTCGACGGTCAGTCCCGCCGCACGGGACTTCAGAAAAAGCTCGAGCGCCACCAATTCGGGCGAACCGGGGGCAAAGGGATCGGCCCGCACGCCGGTCATGCATCCGGCAAGCCGCCGGTCGAGCGACCCGATCGTTTCCCACTCAAGCCGATATTGCGGATAGCCGGTCGGATGCGCCTGCGGAATCCGCGCCGCGGCAAGATAGCCGCCGGCATTGTCGTCATGGCATTGGGCGCAGGACAGGTTCAACTGTCCCATGCGAGAGGAGAACAGCGCTTCCCCCCTGGCGCGTGCCGGGGCAAGACGGGGGTCTTCATCCGGCATGATGGGCAGGCCGCGCGACTGGTGGGTCACATAGGCAAGCAGCGCCAGACGATCCGGGTCGGACCGGTCCCGCGGTTGTGCTGTCTGCTGGTGCCGCGACTGGCAGAGCGCGATGCGGCCAAGCAGATCGACTGCAGTGCCTGACGACTCGTCGAAGGACGGATAGCGCGCGGCGACGCCCTGCATGCTGTCCTCGGCGGACCCGTGGCAGTCGGCACAGCTTTGCGCCGTTGTTCCCGCAGGCTCTGACCAAAGCCGTTCACCGTCCAGAACCCAGAACGTGGCGGGGTTCATCGGATCGTCCTGCAGCGCCTGCAAATCGGCGTTCATGTCGTCGTAGCCGGTTCTGCGGTCGTCGGACCAAGCCAAGCCGGGTAAAAGAAAGGCGACGGTGAAGACGATGGCACGTCTCATGCGACGGTAAGGGTCCGCGCCTCTCGAGAGGTGACACCGGCATTGTCCGTCCAGATGAATTCGATCTCTCCCGTCGTGTCCGCACGAAGGTGAAAGCCGACAAAGGGGTTCGCGGTGATCGCGGGGTAAAGATCGGCGCGAAACACTTCTTCGCCCAGATAAAGGCAGGTCACGCTTTCGATGATATCGCGCGGAACGAGCGCGCCGTCGGGGCCGGTGCGAAACCCCGTTTCCATCGGGTGCTGGATCAGAAGCTTGATTTCGATGATCTCGCCGGGGGCTGCACTGTCGGGGATGTTGATGAGGACGGACATGCTCAGACCTCTCGGCAGGCTGGTGCGGTGACGATGACATCGGTCGTGGCGGACCAGAAGCTTCCGTCCGTCATCCGGGCGACGGCGTGGACGGTCTGGCTGCCGTTGAGACGGATGCGGGTCTCGACCGCCGCAAGTCCCGAACGCGGACCAAGATGGAACCGCGCCGTGTCGGGCAAGGGGTTGATTTCGTTGAAGATGGCGATCTGCTCGACATGATCCTCGGCGGTCATCGGGCTGTCGACAGAAACGCTGAGCGGGACGGAATTGCCGTTCTCGACCAGCAGCGGGATCTTGAGCGTCACGCGCCCGGGCGTCACAGGCGCGCCGCCGGTAAAGTCGTCCAGCGCCGCCTGCATGCTTTCGGGCGTGGCCAGCGCCGCCCGCGTCTGCAGGACAAGCGGCAGGGAAAGCAGGGCGGTCAGAGCGGTTCTGCGGCTCAAGGTCATGGCATGTCTCCGGTCAATGAGGCGAGGTAGGCGACGACATCCTCGACCTCCTGCGCCCGCAACATCGTAGCGCCTTGCCACCGTGCGCCAACCCGTTCGCGCCCATCGGTCGTGTAGTAGGGCGGCATGATCGTGTCGGGGTTGCCGATACGACTGTCGACGATCTGCTGGCGCAGTTCTGGAACAGCGCGCCGCGCACCGACGCCGGTCAGGTCCGGCCCGAGGTTGCCTGCAAAAGGAACCTGCGGGAAGGGGCCTTCATGACACAATGTGCAAAGTCCGTGCTGCGGATCGGTGACGATTGCCTCGCCCCGGACGGGATCGCCGGGTGTCGTGGTCAGCGGGTCGGGCAAACCCTGGGCGTTCAGGGGGGCCGCCACAAGCAGGCAGACCGCCGCAAGGGCACCCCCGCCCGACAGGATGAAACGGGCGCGCCACCATGGCCCGGCGCAGGCCGTTTGTGGCCCTGTCGGGCCGGATGGACCGGCCCCGCTGTCGGACCGGCTATCCATCAAAGGCCTCATGGGTTACAGCGGCGTACCATGACCGCGCATAATCGGCCTCGCGCGCGCGGACGTCGGCAGGGGCGTCCAGCGCACTTAACCCGCCGGCGTCTTCGATCTCTGAAAGCTTGCCGTCAACCGCGCGATAGACGCCTGCGACGGTGAAGCCGTAATCGGGGGCGGCAAGGCTGTAGCAGACGTTTATCAGCTTGGGGCTTTGCGGTGTCGCGCCTCGGAAGATCGCATCCAGCGCCAAGGCAAGGACCTTGGCCTGCGCATTTGCCGAGAAGGCCGATTTCGGCATCGCGCCGGGGGCGCAGGCATCGCCGATCACATGGATGCCGGGGACGAGATCGGATTCGAATGTGATGCCGGACACCGGGCACCAGCCCGTTTCATCCATGACGCCCGCGACCTGTGCGATGGCACCGGCGCGCTGTGGCGGGATCACGTTCGCGACCGAGGCCGCGACATCGCCGAAATCGGTTTCGAGCGTGCGTGTGGCGGCATCGACCGACACGACCCGCCCGCCAAGGGACGGGGGGCGGAATTCGATCATGCCGGGATAAAGCCGGTCCCAGGCTTCGAGGAAAAGCGGTTGCTTGGAAAATGTCTCTTTGGCGTCGAGGATGAGGATACGTGACGCGGGCTTGGTCTTGCTGAGATAATGCGCGATCAGGCTGGCCCGTTCGTAGGGGCCGGGCGGACAGCGGAACGGGTTTGCCGGCGGCGCGATGACCACCAGACCGCCGTCCTCCATCTGCGCAAGCTGGTTTTGCAGGATGGCGGTTTGTGGCCCGGCTTTCCATGCATGCGGCATCACCTCGGCCGCTGCGGCATCGTAACCCGGCAGCGCATCAAAGCGCATATCGACACCGGGCGACAGCACAAGACGGTCCCACGCCAGAACCTCACCGGCAGCGAGCGTCAGTGTTCGTGAAACCGGATCGACGTCGATGGCGCTGTCCTGCACAAGCCGTATCCCCTCGGTGACGGCCTGCGTCAGCGGAAAGGTCAGCGCGGGCATCTCGTCGAAGCCGCCAAGGACGGCGTTCGAGAAGGGGCAGGTGACATAGGCCGCGTCGCGTTCGACCAGGGTCACGTCATGGCCCAAACCGGCAAGCTGCCGCGCTGCCGTGGCCCCGCCAAATCCCCCGCCCACCACGACGACGCGCCCGCGGTCCTGCGCGGACAGGGTGCGCGGCGCGGCTGCCACACCGGCGGCGACTGCGGCGGCGGCGCCAGAGGCGATCAGACGGCGTCTATCGAGCGTCATCCGCCATCCCTTCCTTGGCGATCCAGAGGGCTATGGC
>JAIVHI010000260.1 GCA_020201155.1 Loktanella sp.
GGAAATGACCGACACCAACGACAGGCTCATCGCTGCGGCGGCGATCATCGGTGACAGCAGCAGGCCAATGATGAGGGAAAGCAGCCCCACCCGCCGCACGGCCTGAGGCATAGTACCAAGGGTCGACCTTGAACTTGGTCTGGCATCTGTCCGATCAGAAATGGACCCTGTCTCACTTGAACTTCGCGTGACGGCCATCGGGTTTGACGACCACTGTCATGCCGCAGATCGGGTCTTTCGCGGGTTCAGTCGCCTATGGTGTCTTGGACGTCGGGTGTCGATAAACATGATCCATGACTGAAAGCCTTTCGGTCCTTGCGCCAAAGACGGCGGGCGCGGTCGGCGCCATTGCCTGTGACGAAAGCTTCGGGGTTTGGATACAAAAGGCTCAGACGCCCCCTGCGGGCCTTTTGCGCAACGCCACCCAGACCAGCGGCAGGCCTGTCACAAGGCCAAGCGCGAACACCGCCCAGACCGTGCCGCCCAAGTCTCCGCTGACCGCCTTGCCGCCGAGATGTGTGAGAAGGAAGCTGGCCGGCACGATCCCCGCCAGCGTCGCGACCGCAAACCGCCATGGCTGCAACCGGCTTAGTCCGGCGGCATAGCTGACCATGTCGAAAGACACGAAGGGCATGAGGCGGCTGGCGAAAACCGTCAATGTCAGCGCATTCTGCGACCCCAGCAGACCCTTGTCCACCCGGTCGCCGAAGACGCGGCGCAAGGCGTCGTGCCCCAGGATCCGGGCCAGACCAAAGGCGATCAACGCGCCAAGCTCGGCCCCGATGACCACCTGCACCGTGCCCCAAAGGTTGCCGTAGGCCGCACCCGCCGCCATGGCGATCGGTGCGCTGGGGATCGGGCTGGCCACGACCGCGACGATCATGAGCACCACGATCAAGACCGGCCCCCAAGGGCCGGCACGGGCGACCAGCATTTCAAGACGCTCGCTGTCCATCAGCCTGCCCGCCTCGACGAAGACCCCGGGCGCGAACAACCACACGCCAACAAGCGTGACGCCGATCAGCGTCAACGCGGTCAGAATGCCGGCGCGCAAGCTCATCGCGGATCACAAAGGCAGCCGATCTTTCCGGCCACGGCTGTCTGCTTTGTTTTCATGGCCGCTTTCACGTCGATGTCTGAAACCATGCAGTTGATCGTATCGGTCATCGAGAAGCCCCTTCTCATGTGCTCTGCCATATTTGATCGGCGCTATGATGGCCAGAACCACAAGGGGGTGTCGCGGCTGGTTTTCAGCCCAGTTGTCAACATGCCGAAGATTTCGTAGGTCAAACGCGATACTGGAGGGTTTGGCGATCGATCAGAAACCGCAAAAGCAGCCATCCCGCGGCAGAACGGTCTGGCTGACAGGCATGGCTATCGCAATATTGGCGGGTATATTCGTTCCTTACGGGCTGTTGGCCGGCAGTGACCGGGCGATGGCGGTCCTGATATTCTGGCTGTTATTCGGCGTGGTCGTGATCGGCCTTATCGCCATCGGCGTGATGCGCTGGAGGGATGAGACGTGATCGCGCCTATCGTCCTTTGGACGGTCATCGGTCTTTTCGCGGCTTTCGGCTTTGTCATCGCCTTGCGTGCCGCCCGCGCCAATTCGGGAACGGCGGGCGACTATTACATCGGCGGACGTGACATCGGCGGGATGGTCGCCGGATTGTCCTATGCCGCGACGACCTACTCTGCCTTCATGCTCGTCGTGCTGACCGGCCTGACCTACCGCGGCGGGATCGGCGCGCTTGGCTTCGAGCTGATCTATTTCGCGGGGCTGTCCCTGCTGGTGATCTTCGCGCCGCGCTTCTGGCTGGTGGGCAAGCGCTGGGGCTTCATTTCTCCGGCTGAAATGATCGGTGCACGCTACGGCAGCCGGGGCGTGGCCCGGGCGATGGCGATCGTCAGCATCGTCTTCCTGCTGCCCTATTGCACGACACAGATGGCAGGCATCGGACTGCTGCTGTCGGGCGTGACCGGCGGCGGGATCAGTCTGTTCCAGGCCGTCGCGACAGGTGCCGCGCTTGCGATGTTCTGGGCCTTGCTGGCGGGCCTGCGGTCCGTGGCGTGGACCGACGCCGCGCTCTCGGTGGTGATGTTCGTCTCGGGGCTGCTGGCGGTAGGCTTTGCGGTGGCCGCTTTGGGCGGGCCGTGCCAGTTTCTTGGCACTTTGCAGGCGGACCACGCCGAATGGCTCAGCGTTCCGGGTCCGGGGCTTTGGAGCTTTCCAACCTTCATCGCGCTGTCGTTTCCGTGGTTTTTCTTCACGCTGTCCAACCCGCAGGTCAGCCAGCGGCTGTTCATCCTGCGGGATTTCCGCGCCATGCGGCGGATGATCCTTTGGGTCATGGGGTTCGGCTTTCTGTTCACGCTCGTCGCCGTGATCTGGGGGCTGGCCGCGCTGCAGCTTGCGCCCGATCTGGAAAATACGTCGATGGCGACACCGGCGCTTTTGTCCTCGGGCGTCATTCCCGTCTGGGTGGTCCTGCTTTTGATCGTGGGTATTTTGTCGGCGGCGATCTCGACGCTGGATTCGATCGCGTTGACGGTCGGTGCGATGATCGCCCGGGACGTGGTCAGGGGCATCGAAGACCAAAGCGACGCGCGGCAAATCCTGTCAGGCCGGATCGTCATCGTGGCCGTGGTCCTGTTCGCAAGCTACTTCGCGCTGGAACAGGCCGCTATCGTCGATCAGCTTGCAGCCTTGTCTGCGGCGGGCCTGCTCGTGTCCGTGCCGCCGATCGTCGGGGCCTTCTTCTGGCGGCGCGGCACGGCTGCGGGGGCGCTCTGGGCCGTTCTGGGCGGCGCCGCTGTCGCGGTCTGGCTGGCCATTTTTCAGGGCATCAGCGTGTTCAACCCTGTCCTGCCTTTCGCGGTCAGCGGGACGAGTGTCGGACTTTTCGTCCTTGTCAGCCTTGTGACCAGACCGCGCGCGACGGCGCTGGATTTTCAGACCGAGATCGCCGAACAGCTTGCGCATCACCGCGCCTGGTAAGGCGCGGCCGCATCTGTTCATCGTTCACAACGCTTTCGAAACGGCCGATTTCCACGCTCTCGCCGCTTGCTTGTCGAACTCGAGGAAGGCAAGCAGGAAGACGCCCGCCGCCGCGCATTGAAGGACCTGCCACGGGCCAAGCGAGACCGTATCGAACAGGGCCTGCATGAACGGCAGATAGGTCAGCACGGCCTGCAAAAGCACCACCAGTGCCACCGCAATCAAAACAGCAGGTGTGCCTTTCACCCCCTGCCACGTCAGGGACCAGCCATGACGGTAACGCACCGAAAAGAGATAGAAGATCTCCATCGCGACAAGCGTGTTCAGCGCCATGGTGCGGGCCTCGTCCACACCGGCACCCTGCGCTTGCGCCAGGGCGAATTGCCCGAAAATACCGCAGGCGAACAGGATCGAGACCAGAAATACCCGCCACAGGATAAAGCGCGAGAGGATCGGCGCATCCGGGCTGCGCGGCGGCTGACGCATGATCGCGCTTTCGGGTTTTTCAAAGGCCAGCGACATGGCCAGCGCCACGGAACTGAGCATGTTCACCCAAAGAATCTGCAGCGGCGTAATCGGCAGCATAAGCCCGAACAGAACGGCGAGGATCAGGGAAATCGACTCGCCCCCGTTGACCGGCAGCAGGAAGGCGATGACCTTTTTCAGGTTTGAATAGACGGTGCGGCCCTGTTTGACCGCTTGGGCGATGGACGCGAAATTATCGTCGGCCAGCACGAAGTCGGAAGCTTCACGCGCGGCATCCGACCCTTTCTTGCCCATCGCGATGCCCGCGTCGGCTTGTTTCAGCGCGGGGGCATCGTTCACACCGTCCCCCGTCATCGCCACGACCTGCCCGCCCGCCTGAAGGGCCTGCACAAGCCGCAGCTTGTGTTCGGGCGATGTGCGGGCGAAGACATCTGTGCGGCGGATCGTGGCTTCGAGCGCGGCATCGTCCATCTGGTCGATCTCGGCCCCGGTCAACGGCTGGCCCGTCTGCGACAGCCCGATCTGGCGGCCAATGGCGGCAGCCGTGCCGGCATGGTCCCCTGTATCTGGTCCGCGCAAAGCGCCATGACCTGTTCGGGCGCACCCTTCAACAGCACGCGCCCCGCGTGCAGCACCGCCATGTAGCGGTAGCGCGCGTCGAAGGGGATCGAGGCTTCTGCCGGCGGGCGGCTTTCGATCTCTGCCCCCAGCTTGCCCGCAAAGGCCAAAAGCGCCCCTTCCATCGGGTCACCTTCGACGCGCCAAACCTTGGCTTCGTCCTGCACGAGGGCCGCCGTGTTGCACAGGGCGGCCACCCGCGCCATCGCTTGCAGCACATTCGATGCGTCACCGGTGATCTCACCTTCGGGGGCGTAGCCTTTGCCCGAGACCTGCGCGGTCGCGCTGGCGGTCACGGCGCTCGAGACCGTCATCTCGTTGCGGGTCAGGGTTCCCGTCTTGTCGGTACAGATGGTCGACACAGCGCCCAGCGTCTCGATGATCGGCAAGCGGCGGATGATCGCGTTGCGCCGCGCCATGGATTGCACGCCGATGGCCAGCGTCACCGTCAGCACGGCGGGCAGTCCTTCGGGGATCGCCGCCACGAAAAGACCGACGACGATCATGAACCCCTCGGCAAAGGGTGTTCCGCGCACGAGCACCGTGAACGCCAGAACGCCCGCTGCCAGCACAAGCACGAAGCCGGTCAGATACTTGGCAAAAACTTCCATCTGTTGGATCAACGGCGTCTTGATGGTCTGGACGTCCGACATCATCGTGCTGATGCGACCGATCTCGGTGGCGGGGCCCGTGGCCGTGACCACACCGGTGCCCGTCCCTTCCGCCACCATCGTGCCACTGAACCCCATGGAAGTGCGGTCGCCCAGATGCGCATCCTGCGCCGCAGGATCGGTCGCCTTGCGCACGGGGACGGATTCCCCTGTCAGCATGGCTTCTTCCACGGTCATGCCCGACACTTCGATCAGGCGCAGGTCGGCGGGGATCCGGTCACCGGCATCCAGCAGGACGATGTCGCCCGGCACGAGGTCCGCGCCCGGAACAGACATGCGTTCACCACCGCGGATCACATTCGCACGGGGCGCCAGCATGTCACGCAACGCCTCCATCGCGGCCTCGGCCCTGCCCTCTTGGACAAAGCCGATGACCGCGTTGATGACAACGACCGCCATGATGACGCCCGTGTCGATCCAATGCCCGAGGCTTGCCGTAATCGCCGCCGCAGCAATCAGGACGAGGATCAGCAGATTGTTGAACTGCCGCGCCAGCCGCGCAAGCGGTCCGGAGCGCGGCGCTTCGGCAAGCCTGTTGGGTCCATGCTCGCCGAGCCGTTCCGCCGCGCGGTCCGCGTCAAGTCCCTCCTGCGTGGTCTCAAGTCCGCGAAGCACGTCTTTCGTTGCAACAGCCCAAGGTGCGCGATGCCCGTCAGATGCGGTCAAGGTGCGGTATAACCTCCGTCGACAAGATGGTAGCTGCCGGTCATGAAGCTCGCCCGGTCCGACAGAAGAAAACAGGTCAGCGCCGAGACTTCAGCGGGTTTGCCGATGCGTCCCATCGGATGCATGCCCGCCAATCCGTCCAGCATCTCTTGGTCGAGGTTATCGGTCAGCAGCGGCGTCTCGATGAAGGCGGGGCCGACGGCGTTGATACGGACCCTTTTCGTGGCGTATTCAATGGCCGCGGTCTTGGTCAGCCCCAAAAGCGCGTGTTTCGACGCCACATAGGCCGAGGAATTGGCGAACCCCACGCTTCCCAGAATCGACGCCATGTTGACGATGGCCCCGCCGCCCGCACGCTCCATCGCCGGGATCTGGTAGCGCATGCCGTAAAACACGCCGTTCAGGTTGACGTCGATCACCTGTTTCCATGCCTCCAGCGGATATTCACCGACAGGGGCCTGCGCACCGCCGATCCCTGCGTTGTTCACGGCCAGATGCAATGCGCCGGTCTCTTTCTCGGCGAAGGCGACCAGCGCCTCCATCGCCTGCGGGTCGGCCACGTCTGCGGCGAAAGGGGCAGCCTTGCCGCCATCCTCCTTGATCGTCGCAACCGTCTTTGCGCAGTCCTCGTCGCGCAGGTCCGACACGATGACAAATGCGCCACAGGCTGCGAGCTCCTTGGCGATCGCCTCGCCGATTCCCGATGCGGCCCCGGTCACGACCGCCGTTTTTCCTGAAAAATCGAACATGGTATCTCACTCCTGATTGCGGATGGGTGGCGCAGCTTTCGTGATGCAGAGCGCTGCGGTGCAGGATGATTGTATCGCCTCGAGCAGACCGCTTCTTTGAGATAGCGCAAACAATCGCTGCTCCGGATCCGAAGTCATCCGCGCTAGGTGGCCCGTGCTGTGGCGGATCGGTTAACAGCCGGCGGACGGTTTCGAGGACCTGCGCCCGCCTTCAAAGCGCGCCACGCCCAGCGCGATCAGCATGGCCCCATCGAGGCAATTTTCATAATACATTCTCAGTATTTCGTTGTTATTTCAGATTCTTATCCGAAACTTCGAGGTTCCTCTTGTAACAGTTTTCACTCTGCGCAATGCTCTCTCGGAAACGATTACGTCGTTGAGGCGGAAGCATTCGCCTGCTCATGGGAGGAGCGGTTCGATGATGACACGACACGGGCGCATCTCGTGTCCGGCGCTTTGCGTCGGAAACGTCGCGCGACCTTCAGACAAAGCCCTGGCCCGTCGCACGCGAAAGCCATGACCGATCCTGTGCTCTCTGCCGAAAAGGTGTCGCGCAGTTTTGGGCCAATTCAGGTGCTCTTTGACATCGATTTCGATCTTTGCCCGGGCGAAGTTCATGCGCTGATCGGAGAGAATGGCGCAGGCAAGTCGACGATGATGAAAATCCTTGGCGGCTATCTTGATCCGACGGGCGGCGGCCTGCGGATGGATGGCAAGCCTGTCAGCTTTGCCGACCACCGGCAGGCAGAGGCCGCCGGCGTCATCATGATCCATCAGGAATTCAATCTCGCGCTGCAACTGACGGTCGAACAGAACATGTTTCTTGGCCGTGAACTGACCCGCGGCCCGTTTCTGGATCACGCCGCGATGCAGGCCGAAAGCCGCCGGCTGCTCGAGGCGCTGAATTGCCCGCTGGATCCGCGGCTGCGTATCTCCGAGATCTCGGTGCCCAATCGCCAGATGGTCGAGATCGCAAGGGCCATGGGGCGAAACGCCAAGGTTCTTATCATGGACGAGCCGACGGCCGTCCTGACGGGCCGCGAGACCGAGATCCTGCTGGACCAGATCGACCGCTTGCGGGCGAATGGCACCGCGATCCTTTATACATCGCACAAGCTGGACGAAATCGCCCGCATCGCCGACCGCATTACGGTGCTGCGCGACGGTCATCTTGTGGCCCATGCGTCCGCCGCCGACATGACACCGGACCAGATGGCCGAAGCCATGGTCGGGCGCGAATTGTCAGACCTGTTTCCCGAAAAGAACGTGGCCCAGACCGAGACGGTTCTGGAAGTGGAGAACCTGACGGTGCCCGGCCACGTGCGAAACGCCTCCTTTACACTGCGCCGGGGCGAGGTGCTGGGCGTTGCCGGACTTGTCGGCGCCGGGCGGACCGAGCTGATGGAAGGTGTCGTCGGTCTGCGCAATGCCACCGGCACCGTGCGTGTCATGGGCAAGCCCCTGCCCGGAGGCTCGGTACTGGCCGCGCGCGAGGCGGGGCTGGTTTACCTGACCGAAGATCGCAAGGACAAGGGCCTGCTTTTGGGCAAGTCCCTGCGCGAGAACCTGACGCTTCTGGCTCTCGACAAGTTCACCAAGGTGCGGATCGACAAAGCCGCCGAGGACCGCGCCCTGACGAAAGCCTTCACGGATTTCGACATCCGCGCCGGCGACCGCGAAATGCACGCGGGCAACCTGTCAGGGGGCAATCAGCAAAAGCTGCTGCTGGCCAAGACCATGCTGGCCGATCCCGACATCGTCATCATCGACGAGCCGACGCGCGGCATCGACATCGGCACCAAGCAGCAGATTTATCAGTTCATCAGCCGGCTCGCGGCAGAGGGCAAAAGCGTGATCGTCGTCTCTTCGGAACTGACAGAGGTCATGGGCCTTGCCAACCGCGTGATGGTCATGGGGCGCGGCTATATCGCCGGTGAACTGGAGGGCGACGCCATCACCGAAAACGCGATCCTGCAACTTGCCATGAAAAAACAAGACGAGGAGGCCGTGCCGGCATGACCGACGCAACGACGACGACCCCGCCCCGCCGCATGCGGCTGAATCTGAACGTGCTCGGTCCCCTGCTGGCCATGGTCGCACTGATCATCATCGGGGCGACGCTGAACCTGAGCTTCCTGAGCGCCGAAAACCTGACCAACGTCGCCGCCCGCTCGGCCTTCATCGGGATCATCGCGGTCGGCATGACCTTTGTGATCACCGCCGGCGGAATCGATCTGTCGGTCGGGGCAATGGCCGCCTTTGTGGCGGGCGTTATGATCATGGTGATGAACTCTTTGGTGCCGGTCATGGGGGCGGGTGTGCCGCTTGTGCTTGTCGGCATGGCCGTCGCGCTGGTCGTGGGGATCGCGGCGGGCCTGCTGAACGGCGTGCTGATCTCCAAGGTCGGGATCGAGGCCTTCATCGTCACGCTGGGCACCATGGGCATCTATCGCAGCCTTGTCACATGGCTGGCTGACGGCGGCACCCTGTCGCTGGATTTCGCCCTGCGCGGCGTCTACCGGCCCGTCTACTACGACGGCATCCTTGGGCTATCATGGCCGATCATCGTCTTCGCGATCGTGGCCATCATCGGCGAACTTGCCATGCGCCACACCGCCTTTGGCCGTCATTGCGCCGCCATCGGCGCCAACGAACAGGTCGCCACCTATTCGGCCGTGAAGGTCGCGCGTGTCCGCATGGCGACCTACGCCGTCTTGGGGATGCTGGTGGGACTGGCGACCATCATGTATGTCCCCCGGCTTGGGTCGGCCTCCGGCAACACCGGCGTTCTGTGGGAGCTCGAGGCAATCGCGGCCGTGATCATCGGAGGAACGGTGCTGAAAGGCGGCTTCGGCCGGGTCTGGGGCACCGTGGTCGGCGTCCTGATCCTCAGCCTGATCGGCAATATCCTCAATCTCGCCTCGATCGTAAGCCCCTATCTGAACGGCGCGATCCAAGGCGTCATCGTCATCCTCGCTGTCGTTTTGCAGCGGGAAAGATGGTCAACGACGTGGAAGACATGGTCGCCACGCGCGGGATCGACGCGCTGGTCGTTCTTCCCTTCGAAAGCGAGCCTTTGACCTCGCCCGTTCAGGCCGTGGCCGAACAGGGCATCTGGGTCACCGTGGTCGACCGCGGGCTGACCGTCGAAGGCATCGAGGATCTCTATGTCGCTGGCGACAACTCGGGCTTCGGGCAGCTTGCCGGCGAATACTTCGTCGAAAATCTGGACGAGGGCGACAACATCGTCGTGTTCCGCGGCATCCCCACCACCATCGACAACGAGCGGGTCGATGCCTTCACCGCAGCTCTCGACGGGTCGGGCATCAACATTCTCGACATGCAGCACGGCAACTGGAACCGCGACGATTCCTTCACTGTGATGCAGGATTTCCTGTCGCGCTTTGACGATATCGACGCAGTCTGGGCTTCGGACGACGACATGGCGATCGGCGTTCTTGCCGCCATCGAACAGGCGGATCGTCAGGACGAGATGTGGGTCGTCGGCGGCGCCGGCATGAAGGAAATCATCGGGCGTATCCGCGACGGTGATCCGCAACTGCCTGCCAACGTGTCCTACCCGCCCGCGCAGATCTCGACCGCGATCGAACTGACCGCACTCGGCCTCGTGTCGGATACGCCGGTGTCGGGCCGGTTCATCATCGGCTCGCAGCTGATCACGCCCGAGAACGCAGAGCAGTTCTACTTCGAAGACAGCCCGTTCTAAACCTGTCTCGCGGCGGGCGGCGCATCCCGTGCCGCCCGCCGCACTTGCCGATGCGCCAAGGCGACGCCGGTTTTTGCGGATCGCTGAAAGGTGCGGGCCGCTCAAAAGAGCCATCCCCAATCGCTACTCCTTTGCTGCGGCGCGATCCGGTCGAACCCGCGTTCGAAAGTTTCCCCCGCAGCACCGGTTCGCTATGCTTTGGTCATAGACGATGCCGTCAACGACAGAGGAGACCCGCAGATGAGTCATGTTTCGATTTCCACCGACGGCTTCGTCGTCGATGCCGAGATCGTCGGCGCCGCCTTCGACATCCCTGCCGCCGAGGTCCCGGCCAAGCTGCGCAACCCGGTCCCTGCCCTGTCCTGCTGGCAGACAATTTTCTGGCCAATTCGTATTTCGTCCCCTAGCCTTCAAGGCCAAAGCGCGGGAGGAACCAGACGATGCAGACACTGACGGTGAACGGAAATAACCTCGAAGTCGACGCCGAGCCGGATACCCCTCTTTTGTGGGTGCTTCGTGAACAATTGGGCCTGACAGGCACGAAATACGGTTGCGGTGTCGCGGCCTGTGGCGCCTGCACCGTCCATATCGACGGCATGCCGGTGCGGTCCTGTCAGGTGCAACTGCAGGACGTGCGGCCGGAAGAAACGATCACGACGATCGAAGGCCTGTCGCCCGATCTGTCCCATCCGATCCAGCAGGCCTGGCTCGAACTGGATGTGCCGCAGTGCGGATACTGCCAATCCGGGCAGATCATGGCTGCGGCGGCCTTTCTCAAGGACTACCCCGACCCCACGGACGAGGACATCAAGGCAGGCATGACGAACCTGTGCCGCTGCGGGACGTACAACCGGATCAAGGCGGGCATCAAGCGCGCCGCAGAGCTGAGCTGAGGGGGCTGCCATGACACAGGTTTTCAAACTGTCCCGCCGATCGTTTCTGGCCGGAACCGCGGCTGCGGGGGGGCTGTCACTTGGACTGGCCTTGCCGGGCGCGGCGCAGGACGCCAGCGATTCCACGCCGGAACTGAACGCATGGGTGGTCATCAACCCCGACAACACGGTCGTCGTGCGGGTGGCCAAGATCGAGATGGGCCAGGGCACGCTGACCGGCCTTGCACAGCTGGTCACCGAAGAACTCGAATGCGACTGGGACAACGTCACCTGGTCCTATCCGACTCCGGGTGAAAACGTCGCGCGCGACCGGGTCTGGGGGTCCTTCGGCACCTTCGGCAGCCAGGGTATCCGCACCTCGCAACAGATGGTCCGCGAAGGCGGGGCTGCGGCACGGGCCATGCTGCTGCAGGCCGCGGCGAACCGCTGGGGCGTCGACGCAGGCGACGTGACCGTTGCCAAGGGCGTCATCACCGGACCGGATGGCGCGACACTGACCTATGGCGATGTCGCCACCGAGGCCGCAGCCCTTGAGGTTCCGACCGAGGTGACGCTCAAGGACCCGAGCGAATGGACCGTTGCAGGCACTTCGGTCCTGCGGCTCGACACTGCGGACAAGCTGGACGGCAGCCGAAAATTCGCCATCGACCTGACGCAGCCCGGCATGATGCTGGGGGCGGTCAAGCAGACGCCCGTTCTGGGCGGCAAGCTCGTCAGCTACGACGCCGATGCGGTGATGGACATGCCCGGCGTCCAGAAGGTCATGCAGATCGGCGAGGATACTGTCGTCGTCGTGGCCGATACGTGGTGGCGGGCCAAAACGGCGCTCGATGCGCTGCCCATCGAATGGGACCTTGGCGAGAACGCGACCTTCGGCATGGATGATCTTGACGCGATGCTGGACGAAGGGCTGACCGCAAGCGACGCTTTCGTCGGCAACGAGGCCGGCGATGTGCAAGAGGCGCTGTCCGGTGCCGCGCAGGTCGTCGAGGCCGTCTACCACTATCCGTCGCAGCACCACGCCACGATGGAGCCGATGAACGCCATGGCGCTGGTGACCGATGACCGTTGCGATGTCTGGGTCGCCACCCAGAACGCCGAAACCGATCTTGCCGTGGCGGCGGAAACCGCGGGGCTCGAGATCCCGCAGTGCGACATCCATCGCATCAACTTGGGCGGTGGCTTCGGACGGCGGGCAAGTGCATCGGATTACACGGTCATCGCGGTCAAGGTCGCGATGGAGATGAAGGGCACACCGGTCAAGGTGATCTGGAGCCGCGAAGAGGACAGCACCCACGGCGCCTACCATCCGACGACCAAGGCCCGGATGCGCGGCGCACTCGATGCCGATGGCAATCTGACCGGCATGCACATCCGCATATCCGGCCAGTCGATCTTTGCCGGGCTGATGCCCTTCGCGCTGGAAGACGGAATGGACCCGCTGACCTTCCAGGGACTGCAGGCCGAAAGCACCGAAGGCGAATTCGGCTATACCGTCCCGAACCTTCTGGTCGATCACGCCATGCGCAACCCGCCGCTGCGTCCCGGCTTCTGGCGCGGGGTCAACAACAACCAGAACGCCTTTTACCTAGAATGCTTCATGGATGAACTGGCGGATGCTGCGGGCAAGGACCCGCTGGAATTCCGCCGGGGGCTCATGCAGGACCACCCGCTTCACCTTGCCGTTCTGGAAAAGGTGGCCGAAGGCATCGGCTGGGACACACCCGCGCCCGAGGGCCGATACCGCGGCCTGTGCCAGCATATGGGCTATGGGTCCTATGTGGCGGCGGCGGCCGAAGTCTCGGTCGACGACAGGGGCAACCTCACGATCCACAAGATCGTCGCGGCGACGGATCCCGGCCATGTCGTGAACCCCCAGCAGATCGAGGCCCAGATCGAGGGCTCTTTCGCCTATGGCCTCAGTGCCGGCCTTCTCAGCCAGGTCACGATCGAAGAGGGACAGGTGCAGGAAGAGAACTTCGACACCTATCCCATCGTCTCGATGTGGGAGATGCCCGAAGTGGAAAGCCACCTGATCCCGTCCGGCGGGTTCTGGGGCGGCGTGGGCGAGCCCACGATCTTTGTCGCAACACCCGCGGTGATGAACGCGGTCTATCGCGCCACCGGCAAGCGCATCCGCGAACTGCCGCTCAACAAGCATGACCTGACCCCGGCCTGAACAGGGTCGGTCAGGGGGCGGCCCCGATGCGGGCCGCCCCCGTCAGGGTCATCCGGAAAGGTGCCATCATGCGTATACTCTTGCTGATCGGCCTTTGTCTGGGTGCAACCGGAGTGTCCGCTCAGGACGTGCCGGTGGGTGCGACCACCTGCTCGGGCTGTCACGGTGCGGGCAGCGCGCTTCCGCTGGACGGTTGGACAGCGGACGACATTCGCACGGCCATGGCCGACTACAAGAACGGCACAGGACCAGCCACCTTGA
>JAIVHI010000261.1 GCA_020201155.1 Loktanella sp.
AAAGGTTGTGCCTGCGTCTAAACGTAGTTTGTGGAGAGGTGGCCGAGTGGTCGAAGGCGCACGCCTGGAAAGCGTGTAGGCGGGTTACCGTCTCGAGGGTTCGAATCCCTCTCTCTCCGCCAAAACCACAATAAAATCAGATACTTACAGGTTCCGAATTAATCCTGCCCCTACACAGCCCCTATAATCTCGGCGCTGGGCGGGGTGCTTCGTAAGCAGCGCGCGGTCTCGTGCAATCTTCGCGGGGGGCGATGGAAGCTTACGGTGGCCACTGGTGAGTCGGGGCGCGCCGGTTCACATTCATGCGACGGCGGCGGGGGCCGCGCGCTGGTCCGGCTGGACGGCCGACGCGGCGGTGCTTCGCAGGCCTTGGAAGTTTTCGAGACCTTCGACCTTACCCCCCGGCACCCTTGGTCCGCGCGCGCTCTTGGTCATAAAAGGCCAGCACCCAAATGGGTATTTTCAAAGTGAATTAGCGGCTAATTTTCTCGGGGGTTCGCCCAGCGCCCCATTGGTATGTTGTGGGGTTAACCGCTCGGTGATTTTCAACACCGTCGTCCCAACGGTCGTCGTTGCGGGGCAAAGGGGCCGATGCTACCAGCATGAATGGCGGTGGCAGGCTGAGGACACAACAATGCGACATTTCGTTTATGCGGCCATCTTGGCGTTGATACCGGCTGGAGCGTTCAGCCAAGATTGGGAAAGTGGCTACCGCGCCTTAAACCAAGGCGATTACGAAACCGCATTGCGAGAGTGGCGGTCCTTGGCCGAGCAGGGTCATGCCGCCGCACAGAACAGCCTCGGCATCATGTACATGGACGGACAAGGGGTCACTCAGGACTACGGGAAAGCTATACGTTTGTTCCAACTCGCCGCCCAAGGGGGGCACGCTGGCGCACAGAGCAACCTCGGGGTCGTGTACGCCGACGGGGAAGTGGTCACGCAGGATCACGCCGAAGCGATCCACTGGCATCGTCTCGCCGCCGAACAGGGCATACCCAACTCGCAATTTAACCTCGGCCTCATGCACGCCAAAGGGCAAGGGGTCGCTCAGAACTATGCAGAAGCAGCCCGCTGGTATCGTCTTGCCGCCGAACAGGGCCATGGTGGTGCCCAGAACAACCTCGGCCTCATGCACGCCAAAGGGCAAGGGGTCACTCAGGACCACGTGGAAGCCATGGCTTGGTATCGCCTCGCCGCTGAGCAGGGCCTAACCATCGCGCAACATCACCTTGGTAAAAACTATGCCCGTGGCCAAGGGGTCGCCCAAAACTACGTCGCAGCGCACATGTGGCTTAACATTGCTGCCGCCAATGGAGCAGATGCCGCCGGTAACCGTGACATTGTCGCAAGCCGAATGACCGCAGCCGACATATCCGAAGCGCAACGTCGCGCCCGCGTCTGCATGGAGTCCGGCTATCAGGATTGCGATTGACCGTGGCGCGCTGACCATAGGTGTCAGGCTATGTCTCGTAGGGGCTACCCTGAACCCGCGCCGGTGTGGCATTCTCGCCACATGAACAAGGATCACGACACACAGCCTAGCCCAGGGCGCTATCCCGGCGCTGATCCCGAGCGCCGGGAACCAGAGACGCTGTTTCAGCCTCGCCCGCGCTCGCTCGAAGCGTTCCACGCGGCGGCGCGCAAGGCGGCACGTCTCCACCTGCTGCAAAGCGAAAAGGGGCGGCGGCGGGCGGCGCTGGGCAATCATGTCGTTTCGGCCCCGACGGAGCACATGCGCGAAGCCAAGCGCCGCGCGCCGCAGTGTACCGCTCAGAAGCGCGACGGGACGCGATGCCGCGCGGTGGTGGTGCGCGGGTCGGATCGCTGCGTGTCGCATGAAGGGGTCCAGCGCAATCCAAGCTGCCCGGCGGCGGGCCGATGGTATCTTCAAGGCAAGCTCAAGCCGTCGCGGGGGCGCTTCAAGACGCATCCGAGCGCGCTGATCGCCAAGGGCGACCGTTCGAAGCCCGACTGACGCCATGTGCAGCCCCCATGCTTCGGTGCTGGCGCAGGCGCTGGGCCTGCGGGGTTGCCTATGCCTTCTGATCCGTGGGTGCTGTCGTCAAATTCCTTGGCTTTCTGATAGCTGCGCCGTGGCGTGGCCCCGCGAGGCAGCTTGGACGGCTTGGCCGGGGCCGCTTGGACGGCTTGGCCGGGGCTGCAAACTGGCCTTTTCTCGCCACGGGGGTAACTTTCGGTAGGATTTAATTACGACTTATACTCGGTGTTTTGCGCTATGCGCCCCCTGCTGTGGACGCCATTCGTTCAATTCGTTCAATCCGTTTGGCAAACTTTCAAGCGAATTGGCGGGAACAGAGGGAACGGGCGCCAAAGCGCCCCATTCCCGCGGGCTATTATTATTCGTTCAACCCCCCGCTATAGGGAACGAATAATAATAGGAGCCCCTCGATGCCCCTCGGGGGGAACGTGGAAACAAGGGTGTCCCTGGCTTCTTGCTCCGACGTTTTGGACGCCAGCGAACGCCATTGGTTCAGGGCCGCTATCTGTCCCAGAAGCAAGTCGCCATGTTTTGCTGACGCCTATCCTAAGTAGACAAGTTCCTTCACGTCGAAGCGATCATTGGGGACGATCTTGTGCAGCCCTTCTGCGTAGCGTGCGCGTATCCAAGTTCCATCTGAGCGGTAGGTCCAGAAGACGTTGCGATATTCGCGATGCTGGACGCGGATTTTCTCCACATTTCGGTCCGACTGTAGGCGCCCCGTTTCACCGTCATCCTTGATCTCAACAAGTGCAATGGCGTCGGGCGTTGTCCGACCACTGACGCCAACAACGAAGTCCGGGAAGAACCGGTGCCCAGAGGGCAATATCAGGCGAGTTGCCCATGTTTCATTCTCTGGGTTCCGCATCCACCACTTAACTGTCCCGGTTTTGTCTGCGTCCAGAAACGCCGCGAAGTCCTGTTCTTCCTTGTTCAGACGATGCGGGAACACGCCATAAGCCGACTTCTCCGCTTCGCTCAGCCCGTCCGGTCCGAAATATTGCTCGGGGACTGGTTCACTGGCGTCAGTGCGCACATTGCGGGCCTGTGCTGCTTTGATCGCCTCTTTCAGCTTCTCGGGTTCCATCATCCCGGCAAGATCAATGGCGCGGCGCAGGTCACTTTCGTCGGCTTCAATGCCCTTGTCGTCCACGATGCCACGCAGCTCCTCCACCAGCGCGCGCTTCAATAGTCGCGGGTCGATGGCGTCATTGAAGTTGAATGCCAGTTGCGCCTTCTCAGCCACCCGCGCATTGGACAGGCGCAAACGAAGGTCCACTGTTTCTTGTAGTTCGGCCTCGAACAGGTCGCGCAAGTCGAGATGCGCTTTTGTCAGCTTGCGTTGCAACAGGCCGGGCAAATCGGCAGAGCGGCAAAACTCGCGGGCAATGTCCTGTACCAGATCGTTCAGCTTCATGGGGTCGGGCGGCAATTCCCGGACCAGTGCCTTGGGCAAGTCCAAGTCTTTGCGCAGCGGGTAGGGGCGGAAGTTCGGCTTGCTTGGTGTCTTGTCGGTATCGGGCTTCTTGCTTTCCGGCAGGTCGCCAAAGAGCGGCGTGTCGCTCATACTCTGCCACGTCTCGCCCGCAACAATGGCACGGTCCTTTTCGGCTTCTGGCATGTCCTGCACATCCGCCCGCACCACGCCTTGTTCGATCAGGTTTGTCAGGCGCTCTTGACGCTCGGTGTCGTTTTCAGGCGGTTTCGGTGTGAAGGTTGGTTTGGGAACATCCGATGCGACAGCCTGCTTTTCTGCATTGCCAAACTCGTAAATGTCCAGATTGTCCGTTATCAGTTCGATGCTCTCGCGCACCGCCTTCAACTCGTCCACGGCAGCTTGCAGCCCCGCCTGCATGTCCGGGTCCGTCAACAGGACATAGCCGCTGTCCAGCAGGTCATCTTGCCCGTGCATGGGGCGCACGGAGGGATGCACGCGCATAATTCGGCCCACGATCTGCATACCGAAGTCGCGGCCCCGGTTCGGACGGACGGAAACCAGCGTCCATGCACGGGGCGCGTCGAAGCCCGTGGCCACCGCCACCTTGAAGATCAGCACATGGGTATCAGGGTCGTAGGCCAGTGAATGAAAGTCCGGGTCAGGCTGACCGGAGGTGTGCGTGGCAATGGCAGCGTCATCAACGCCGATCTCCACCAGCTTCTCCCTCACCCGCTTCACCGGGTCTTCCGCGCCCTTAACTTCGTTTTCCACCTGCACCAGCATCAAAGGCGACACGGCCAGACCGCGTTGCTTTAGCCGCTCACGCACCCGGCAGTGCTGCGTCCACCCGGCCTGCAGTGTTGCCTGTTCGTGGTCGATAAGATCGCGGTCGCCCTCGCGAAAGCGGATCACGCCCAGCTTGAGGCCCACCTTGTTCAGCCCAGCATCCACCACCTCAGAGCGGGGCACGACAACGCGGCTGGCAACTTCGATACCCGCCTTCTGTTCGAAGGCGTCCAGCTTCTCGTCGTTGGGCGTTGCGGTGGCAAGGATGGTGAAGTCGGGTTGCCTCCGCGCTCTTCACCGCGCTGAACAAGGATACCTGCGAGCTCTACCACGAGCATGTGCCGTTCGACCCGGGCGCAGCGCAGGTGCTGTCGGACAAGGCGGTAGATGTGCTGCGCGCCGCGGACGCCGGCGATCTGCTGCCGCGCATCGCTGCTCATGCCGACTTCTATCTTTGCCGGTTCTGCCCCTTCAGCGCCCGCTGCTGGTCGGAGGGTCACGCATGAGCCTCACGCTATCAGACGCGCAAACGCGCGCCATTGCCGCCATCCGCGACTGGTATCTGCATCGCACGCACGACCAGCAGGTGTTTCGGGCGTTTGGGTACGCGGGGGTCGGAAAGACCACCATCACCGCCATGGCGATCGAGGCGCTCGGGCTCCGGCCGATGACGCCCGGCGGTCTGGGCGGCGTGATCTTCGCCGCCTTCACCGGCAAGGCCGTCCACGTGATGACGCAGAAAGGCACGCCGGCGCAGACGATCCACAGCCTGATCTATCGCTTCTCCGAGGCCACACCCGACGAAATCGCCCGCGTGACGGAAGAACTGGCGGCGCTGGAACGCGATCTGCCGCGCATGGGCGTGGCCGAGCGCAGCTTTGCCGAGACCCAGATCAGGCAGCTGAAGTTCAGGCTCGATCACATCCATGAGCCGCGCTTCGTGCTGAACCCGCAATCCGCCCTGCGCGATGCGGACCTGCTGGTGCTCGACGAGGTCTCGATGGTGGGGACGGACATGGCGCAGGACCTCATGGCCTTCGGCAAGCCGATCCTCGTGCTGGGCGATCCGGGCCAGCTTCCGCCCGTAAAGGATACCGGCTTTTTCACCGAGGCGACACCGGACGTGATGCTCACAGAGGTGCATCGGCAGGCCGCCGAGAGCCCGATCCTGCGGCTGGCCACCCTCGCGCGCGAGGGCCGCGACATCCCCTTCGGCGCGTTCGACGATCAGGTCTGGAAGATGTCGCGCCACGAGGTG
>JAIVHI010000007.1 GCA_020201155.1 Loktanella sp.
GGTGTTGGTATGGTTCACCTGCGCGATGCCGGCATCCGCGGTGCGGCGCGAGAAAAGGTTATAATACTGGGGGAAGTCATAAATCACATGGCGTCCCAAAATGGTCATGTCGCGCGCGGTCGAAAGATGGCCCTCCATCGTCAGGCCGTGCATGTTGCGAAAGGTTGTGTTGGTCATGCCCATCGCGGCGGCAGTCCGGTTCATACGTTCCGCAAAAGCCTCTTCCGACCCTGAAATCGCTTCGCCGATGGCGGTGGCCGAATCGTTTGCGGATCGCACGGCGGCAGCCCGCAAGAGATAGCGGAACCGAATTTTCTGGCCAGATCTCAACCCCAGTTTCGATGGGGGCTCGGCTGCCGCATTGGATGTGATGACCACTTCTGTATCCAGCCCGATCTCGCCGCGCTGGACCGCTTGGAACGCGATGTAAAGCGTCATCATCTTCGTCAGCGATGCGGGATGAAGCCGTGTGTCGGCGTTGGTCGCATGAAGCACCTCGCCGGTGCGGGCATCCATGACCATGGCGGCATAGGGGGCCGCGCCCGACTTGACCGGAGCTACGACCGTCACGATTGCGAAAAATGATAGGAAAAGCCCCTGCAGGACCCACGTTCTGGGACGACTTGCCACGTCGCTTACCTCTTTGTCTGCCTCACGACCCCGGATTTTTCCGGTGGCCTTATTGTTCTTGAGGCAAGCCTATCATGAGCCCGTAAACGCGCAAAAGGGCAAAAGTGCGAAGTCTCACTGTGTGGCGATGTTGTCGCCACAAGGCAGATATAGAAGACCTTAGGGCGTATGACCGCAACATGCAGGGTCAAGTTGCTTCCTGCGTTCATTTGGCCGGGTCAAAAGCCTTGAAATCACCTCGATTTCCATGGCAACAGCGACGAACTGTCCAAGGGGCTTTTCACGAGCGTCGTCCATCTTATATACCAAGGACGTTCGCAAAACCCCGCATCATATCCGGACCCGCACCCGATGTTCGAAGACCTCACCATGATGGCCGAAGGCCCCAAGGATGACGACAGCGACGTTGGCATCGCGCTTGAAACGAAACCGAAGACGAAACGCCCGCCGCTTTACAAGGTTCTGATCAAGGAATAGCGCCTTTTCGCGCGTTCCGCTCTCATGCCTCCCACCTCTCGCCTGCGCACCGCCCTTGATGACGGCATACTGACCTTGCCCGAAGGTGCGGTGCATCTGGCCCGTCCGCCTGTCGGGTTCGATGTCGCGGCACTGCGGGGGCGCGACATCACCGTCAGCCACAGCTTTGCCCCCGACCACGACGCCTGGGCGCAGTCAGGTGTGTCCGTTACCACCGAAAGCCAACCCGCAGCGACGACGATCGTCAGCGTGCCGCGCTCCAAGGCCTTGGCGCGTGACATGATCGCGCGGGCGGCGGCGCAGTCCGATCTGGTGATCGTCGACGGGCAAAAGACCGAAGGCGTCGACAGCCTGTTTCGCGCGGCGCGCAAGCGGCTGGGCGACTTGGCCTCGATTCCCAAGGCCCATGGCCGCATTTTTTGGTTCGCGCGGACCGACGTGCTGGCAGACTGGGCGGTTCCGCCGCCCGCGGCCTCGCAGGACGGCTATTATACCACCGCAGGCGTGTTTTCGGACGGGCAGGTGGACAAGGGGTCCGCTGTACTGGCTGCGGCCTTGCCGGCCAAGCTGCCCGCAAGGATGGCCGATCTGGGCGCCGGTTGGGGGTATCTGTCGGCGCAGGCGATCACGCGCGACGGGATCAAGTCTCTGGCCCTGATCGAGGCCGAAGCGCTGTCGCTCGATTGTGCGCGGCGCAACGTCACCGATCCGCGCGCGACCTTCCATTGGGCCGATGCGACCCGGTTCAAGCCCGACACCGCTTTCGACGGCATCGTCATGAACCCGCCCTTTCACACCAGCCGGTCGGGTGATCCGGGGCTGGGGCAGGCATTCATTGCGGCGGCAGCGCGGTTGCTGGCCCCGCACGGCAAGCTCTGGATGGTGGCCAACCGCCACTTGCCCTACGAAGATGCGTTGTCTCAGCATTTTCGGAATGTTGCCGAATTACCCGGTTCTCCTGCGTTCAAAATCATTCATGCCACGCGACCACTTCGCTAGGCTGACCTTTCACGACAAGAGGACTGCTCATGTCTTTCTCGATCTCCGGCAAAACTGCGATTGTCACAGGGGCCGCCAACGGCGTCGGCCTTGCCATCGGACGGCACTTTCTGGACCAGGGTGCGAATGTCGTCTTCGCGGACATGGACGAAGAGGCGCTGAACCGCGAACTGGGCGAACTGGCGAAGGAAGAGGGGTCCGCACGCATCTTTGCGGGCGATCTGCGCAAGAAGCTGACGATCGCAAACCTGCTTTCGGCCACGGTTCAGGCCTTTGATCGCGTCGATATCCTCGTCAACGCGGCCCGTCAGGTGCTGCGCACCGATCCGCTGGACCCAGACGACACCTCGATGGACGAGCTGCTGCAACAGAACCTGTTTTCAGCACTGCGGCTCAGTCAGGCGGTGGCGCGCAAGATGATCAAGCAGGCCGCCGAGGACGACGGCGAAGGTCCGATCGGATCGATCGTGAACCTGTCCTCGATCGCCGCCCGCCGCACGCGGCCCGACCTGATGGCCTATTCCGTCAGCAATGCAGCGCTTGACCAGATGACGCGCAGCTTTGCCGTCGCGATGGCCGAGAAGCGGATTCGCGTCAATGCCGTCGCATTCGGGTCGGTCATGTCGGCCTCACTCAAGGGCGAGTTGAAGGGGGATGAGGAAATGCGCGATATCATCCTCGACAGCACACCGCTCAACCGCATCGCCAACCCCAGCGAAGTCTCTGACGCGGTGCAATATCTGGCCTCTGACGCCGCGGCCTTCGTGACCGGGCAGATCATTACCGTCGATGGCGGGCGCACCCTTGTCGACGCCGCATCAAGTTCCGCCCACTAGCTGCCGAATCGGGCGAGGCACTGCGCCTGTGCCTCGGCCCGACCGCTCATCAGGACCTCGCGTCGTTCGGTCAAACTGGCCAGTTTTTCGCGTTCGGCGTTCAGGTCGATGGCGACCGCGACATTGCGGGTTCTGACATCCACCTTCTCGCACCGCGTCAGGACAGGTTCGCCGGATTCGGTGGTGCCACGGCAAAACGTGTTGCGTTCGCGCAGGCTCTGACGCTGTTCGACGGCAAAGCCGCGCGACAGGTTCGCCTGCGTTTGCGCGATCAGTTCGGCATTGATCCCGAGGTCACGGTCGACACCGGCAAGGCAGCGCTCTTGCGGTGTCGCGCAGGCGGCCAGAACGGCGAGTGATGCAAGTGAAAGCGCAAGACGCATTTGGAAACTCCGACTGTAAGGTTGCGCCGATAGGCGCACTGTCGGATACGTTATGCAATATCAAACGAGTGGGACGGCGATGACCGACGATTTTGCGACCGAGAAACAAACCGCAGCCGCATGGTTCGCGAGCCTGCGTGACCAGATCGTGACGGCTTTCGAGCATCTGGAAGAAACGCAGACGTCCGGGCCCACCGCCGACATGCCTACCGGTCGTTTCCAGCAAAGCGAAACCCGGCGCACCGCCGATGACGGATCGGACGCGGGCGGCGGGCTGATGTCCGTCATGCGCGGTGGCCGCGTCTTCGAAAAGGTCGGCGTGAATACCTCGGAAGTCTACGGTGTGCTGGGCGAGGCCGCGCAGCGCGCAATGGCGGCGCGCGGCGTGCCGGGCATGGACACCGACCCGCGCTTCTGGGCCTCTGGGATCAGCCTTGTGGCTCATATGCAGAACCCGCATGTCCCGGCTGTCCACATGAACACCCGTATGTTCTGGACGCCCCACGCATGGTGGTTCGGCGGTGGCGAAGACCTGAACCCCTGCATCGAATACCAAGAAGATACGGACCAGTTTCATCACGTCCTGCAAGAGCATCTGGACCCCCACGGGTCAGATCACTACCCCAAGCTCAAGACCTGGGCGGACGAGTATTTCTACATCCCGCATCGCAAGCGCGCCCGCGGGGTCGGTGGCATCTTCATGGATGACCACAACACCGGCGATTGGCAGGCCGATTTCGCCCTGACGCAGGATATCGGGCGGGCGTTCCTTCCCGCCTATGTCCCGCTGGTGGAACGTCGCCGGGACCAGCCTTGGACCGATGCCGACAAGGATGCGCAGCTGGTCCATCGCGGGCTCTACGCGGAATACAACCTTGTCTACGACCGTGGCACGAAATTCGGTCTCAGCACGGGCCACGATGCCGACGCCGTCCTGATGAGCCTGCCACCCATGGCCAAGTGGGTCTGACACGGTCGGACAGGCGGCAAGCCGCCCAACCGGACCAAGACGCTTGAGGCAACCCGCCAAAGCCGCCTATCACTGTCGGAAACGTGAAAAGGGGACGCCACATGCCATTGCCGATCGGGGGACGTCGACTGATCCTTGCCGCACTTTCAGGTCTCGTTCTGACGGGCTGCGGGCAGATGCTGAGTTCATCGAAAAGCGCTCCGGCGCAGACGGCACGGACCTTCGATGCCAAGACGGTCGACTGCATGGAGCGGGCGATGTTCTTCGAATCCCATCGGTCCAGCCGTGACGGATTGGTCGGCGTCGGAACCGTCGTCATGAACCGCGTGGCCTCTCCTGACTTTCCGAACACGGTCTGCGGTGTCGTATCCCAGCGCAACCAGTTCGCACCCGGCGTCATGACACGCGCGATGACCTCAAGCGCGATGCCCCGCGTGCAGGAAGCCGCCCGTGCCGTTCTTGCTGGCGAAAGGCATCCGATGGTCGAACGCGCCCGTTTCTTCCACACCGCGGGCCACAGCTTTCCCTACAACAACATGCACTACGTCGTGACGGCCGGCGGCAATTCGTTCTACGAAAAGCGCCCGTCGCATCTGGTCACTCAGCCGAAGCCGCCGCGCGCCACGGAAGGTCTGACCGGAACCTGATGGTTCCGGCCTGAACAACTGCGGGCCAGTCAGCCGCCCCGGACAGTGTCGATCATCAGTTGCACGTTGTCGGGGTTCGCATCCGGGGTGATCCCGTGGCCGAGGTTGAAGATATGCGGCCCGTTCGACAGGGCGTCACAGATCTCGCGTGTCTCGCGCACCAGATCCTCGCCGCCCGTGACCATGTGGGGCGACGCCAGATTGCCCTGAACGCAGCCACCGATCTGGACGTGCTTCGCCGCCCATTCCGCACTGACGCCTTCGTCCAGTGCGATGCAATCGGCCCCCATCTCGACGTGCAGCCCTTCGTACTTGCTGCCTGCACCACGCGGGAAGGCGATGATCGGCGTGTCCGGATGGCGCGATTTGAGCGCCGAGACGATCCGGCGAATAGGGGCGACGGAAAAGTCCTGAAAATCCTGACCTTTCAGCGAACCGGCCCAGCTGTCGAAGACCTTGACCACCTCGGCGCCCGCGTCGATCTGGCGTGACAGGTATTCGATGGTGCCTTCCGTGATCCGGTCCATCAGCGCCACGAAGACATCGCGGTGCTGGTCCTTCAATGCGTGGGCCGGCCCTTGATCCGGTGTGCCCTGACCCGCGATCATGTAGGTCGCGACGGTCCACGGCGCACCGGCAAAGCCGATCAGCGTCGTTTTCTTGGGAAGCTCGCCGCTGAGAATGCGCACCGTTTCGTAAATCGGGCTCAGTGTTTCGTCGATCTCGTCCACGGGGCGCAGGTTTTCGACCTGCTCCATCGTTTCGATGGTGGACAGCCGCGGGCCTTCGCCGGTCACGAACCACAGGTCCGCCCCCAGCGCCTGCGGCAGCAGCAGGATATCGGCAAACAGGATCGCCGCATCGAAATCGTAGCGGCGGATCGGCTGCAGCGTGACCTCGGCGGCCAGTTCGGGGTTGTAGCACAACGACAGGAAATCTCCGGCCTGCGCCCGCGTCGCCTTGTATTCAGGCAGATAGCGCCCGGCCTGCCGCATCATCCAGATCGGAGGTGTGGGCAGGGTCTCGCCCGCGAGGGCGCGCAGGATCGTCTTTTGCTGGCTCATGTGGTGTCCTTTTCCGCGGTGCGACTTGGTCCCAAGTGTATCCTTGATTGTCAAGCGCGGGACGGCCCGATAACACATGCACATGACTGTAGAATTACCCTCCCCCGACGCCGCATTCCGCATCGGAACGCGTGGATCGCCCCTCGCTCTCGCGCAGGCCCATGAAACACGCGAAAGACTGGCGCGGGCCTTCGATCTGCCGTTCGAGGCCTTCACCATCGTCGTCATCAAGGTGACGGGCGACCAGATTCTCGACAAGCCGCTGCGCGAGATCGACGGCAAGGGGCTTTTCACCCGCGAAATCGAAGAAGCCCTGCTGGCCGATGACATCGACATCGCGGTCCATTCGACCAAGGAGCGCGACGGATGACCGCGCAGCACAGATGCTGGCCGCGATCAACGACCGCGAAACCGGCCTGCGTCTGACCGCGGAACGGTCCTTGCTTGCAGCCCTCGACGGCTCCTGCGAGACGCCTATCGGCGGGCTGGCCATTCTGGACGGACGTCGCCTGCGCCTGCGGGGAGAGATCATCCGCGAGGACGGAACAGAGGTTTATGCGGACGACCAGTGGGGCGATGCGGACGACGGTGCGATCATGGGCACCGACATGGGCCGCAAGCTGCTGGAAGCCGCCGGGCCGGGGTTCTTTCCGGGGGCGTAGTGCGCCGGCCGCTGGCGACCGTTCGATTTTGAAGTCAACATAACAAGCATTGGTCGGGAAAGCATGCTGCGCCCGTCAGTCGGGCCCGGTTTTCCGCGACGCGTATCCGGTCTGCTATGGGATTGAAGGGTGGTGGCGTGGGGGAGACTCGAACTCCCGACCTAACGATTATGAGTCGTTCGCTCTAACCAACTGAGCTACCGCGCCTCACCACGCACGCGACGTAGGCAAAGTCGCACCCCTTGTCAAACCGATTATGATCGAAACTGACGAAGGGTCATGCGCTGGTCCGACCCGCCTCAGGACGGGCGTGAAAAGTGCCAGCGCGTGCGCTGTCGATAGGGCCGATCCGGCGTCACCATGACCGACGGAAAGGCACCTTGCGTGGGGGCGTCGGGCCAGCCCTGCGCCTCCAGCGCAAAGGCGCGGTAGGCGGGCCGCCCGTCAAAGACCTGCAGGCCGGGCTGGTCCGTAAACAGCTCCAGCGCAAGGCCGCTTTCGCCCGTCAGTGTCAGGACATGACGGGTTTCGACCGTGCTGTCTGACAGGCAGAAGTTGTGATCCAGCGCCGGTGCGCCGGGTCGGGGCTTTTTGCCTGCGCGAAAATCCATCTCGGTGCCTGTCACCGGGGCGTCGCGTCGGTCGTGCCGCTGATCGTTAGCGTCAGAGCCGCGTCTTCGGTCACGGTAAAGGTGGCTTCGATCCGGCGGTTGCCCGGCAGACCCGCTTCGCCATCGGGCAGGTCACAGACCAGCGTGGCCGACCTGTCGCTTTGTGCTGCGACGGTCCAGATGCGGCGGTGCGTGCCGCCACTGCCCGAATGAAGGTGGGTCTTGCCCGCCTCGTTCCGCTCGAGCTCGTAATCCAGCCCGTCGATCCGCACGCGCGAGGTGCTGATGCGGTTCGCGATGGGTCCGACGATCGCACCGTGATAGCCCATCGCGCCTTCGTAGTCGGCCAGATCGTCCGACCCGTGGGTCAGAGAATGATCCACCCCGGCAAGACGGACGTCCTGCACGATGGCCCCGAGGGTCAGCAGGCTGACCGTCAGGTCGCCTGCCGTCAGCGTGAGCTTGTGAACGTCGCAGCCCTTCGACGTGGTTCCGAACGGGGTCATGACAAGGCCTCCCAATGGACGCCGGCGGCGGGGATCGTGGTGCCGTTCCAGTCCTGCGCCTGGCCTGCGTAGTTGAACACGAAACGATGTGTGTCGGTGTCGCGGATGCGCAGCCCTTCGGGCATCGGCACGGTTTCGACACCGGCTTCTTGGGCCAGCTCGCGGACAAGGCTGTCGAACGTGTCGTCCGACGGCCATCCTGCCAGATAGCGCAGGTTGGCACCGCCCATGATCGCGGGCCGCCCGTCTTTGGTGGCAAGCCTCACGGGCGCGTCGCCTTCGAGATGTTCGAACCAGTGCAGGAACGCCCCGCCACCGGTCAGAGCCACGGAATCCGAGGGCGGAATGCTTTCCGTCAGCACCACGCTGACATCCGTCTCGGGCAGGTTAGGCCCAAGGGGCAGGACCATCGACAACTCGTCGTCCTTTGTATCGGTGCGCGGCCCGATCAGCGCGATGCCGTCATAGCGTGCCAAGGCGGCGCGCAGCGGATCGCTCAACCGCATCAGGCCGGGGGCCAGCACCATCTTGTAGGCCGACAGGTCGTCGCAATCGGGCGGCAGGATGTCGACAGACAGACCCGCCCGCCGCAGCGCGCGATAGGCGGCAAAGGCCAGCCGGAACATCTCGAAATCGGCACCCTGCGGCTGGGTATCCCACGCCCATGCGCTTTCGTAGTCGAACACCAGTGCGACGGGGGCGTCACCGGCGGACGCCTCGGGCAGGTCCTGCACCTCTTGTGCCACCTGTGCGGCCTCGGCCAGGGCGGGGGCGGCCCCGCTGTCGGGCCGCAGAAGGCCCGCGTGGTTCTGTTCCTGCGCAAAGGGCGCCTGCCGCCAGCGGAAATAGCACACGGCTTCGGCCCCGTGGGCAAACGCCTCCCACGCCCAAAGCCGCGCCATGCCGGGCAGGGGGGCGGGGTTGTAGGGTGCCCAGTTCACCGGACCCGGCTGCTGTTCCATCACCCACAGCCGCCCGCGCCCGACGGCGCGGTAGATGTCGTGATGAAAGGCCTGATTGTCCGGGTGACCCTGCCGCAGGAACGCCTGCTTTTCCGCGACCGTGCCTTCCAGCCGGTCCGACAGAAACCCGATGGGATAGCTGTCCCAGGACGCGATATCCAGATCGGCGCCGACCTTGTAGTGATCGAAGGTCAGCGTGCGGCCCATGTAGTTGTGAATCAGCGGCGCATCGGTCAGCGGACGCAGCGCATCGACCTGCACCTTGTTGAAGGCCACCACCTGATCCGATGAAA
Organism: Loktanella sp.; assembly: GCA_020201155.1. Classification (GTDB taxonomy): domain Bacteria; phylum Pseudomonadota; class Alphaproteobacteria; order Rhodobacterales; family Rhodobacteraceae; genus JAIVHI01. Next base: position 9,041 of record JAIVHI010000007.1, read on the forward strand.
ACCGCCGGAACGCCAGCACATGGGCCGGGTTCGGTTCGGTGACGGTCAGGTTCGGCAGATCGATCTGGTCGAACTCATCGTAGTCCATTGACCAGAACACGTTGCCCCAGGCGCGGTTCAGTGCATCGGTGGACTGATAGCGCTGCGCCAGCCAGTCCCGGAACGCCGTGCGTGCGACATCAGAGTAGGACATAGTAGTGTCATGGCAGTCGTATTCATTATCAATCTGCCACGCTTTTACGTATGGATTGCGGCCGTAGCGTTCACCCATCAGCCGCGCGATGCGGCGCGATTCCTCGCGGTAGCCGACGTGGCTGAAATCGTAGTGGCGGCGCGATCCGAATTTGCGGGGGCGGCCTTCGGCGTCGACGGCCAGCATGTCAGGGTGCTTGTCCAGCATCCAGCGCGGCGGCGTGGCGGTGGGGGTGCCCATCACGACGCTCAGGCCCGCCTCGCCCAGCACCTCGACGGCGCGATCCAGCCAGTCCCAGGTCAGAACACCCGGCTCTGCCTCGAGCCGTTGCCATGCGAATTCACCGATCCGCACCCATGTCAGGCCGGTCTCGACCATGCGGGCTGCGTCTTCGGCCCAGACCTCTTCCGGCCAATGTTCGGGGTAGTAGCAGACGCCCAGTGTGCGTTTCATAAATCCTCACAAGATCACGCGATGTTCGCGCTGACCTTTCGTTTGGGTTTCGATTTCGAAGACCTTGCCGTCCTCTTGTGCGTCCTTGCCCAGACCGACGCTGGCCGAAGTGACATAGAGCGTGCTCAGGTCAGGCCCGCCGAAGGCAGGGCAGGAGGTCTGCGAGGCGGGCAGATCGATGGCCTCGATCTCTGCCCCGTCGCTGTCATAGCGCGCGACGCGGCCCACGCCCCATTGGGCCGACCACAGGTGACCGCTTTCATCGACGACCGCGCCGTCGGGGCGAAAGTCGGTGCCGGTCAGGTCGATATGCACACGTGGCTCACCTTCGGGCCAGCCATCTGCGTCGAGAGTGACGGCCCTGATGATCTGCGTGTTGGTATCCGTGAAATAAGCGGTGTCGCCTTCGGGGGCGAAACAGATCGCGTTGGTGATCTGCATCGGCGCGAAAATCTTGCGCAGCTCGCCCTTGTGGAAGCGGTAGATCGCGCCCGCACCGTCTTCGGCGTTGAGGCCCATCGTCCCGATCCAGAAGCCGCCCTGCGGGTCGGCCCGCCCGTCGTTGCTTCGGGTCGCGGGATTATCGGCCTCAAGCGGGACCAGATGTGTCTCGGTTCCGCTGTCCAGATCGAAGCGGAAAAGGTTGCGATCCGAGGCGATCAGCAGCGTGCTTTCATCCACCCATCCGGCGGCAGAGACATGGCGATCGAACTGCCAATAGTGACCCTTGCGGTGCAGCCGCTTGCCCAGAATGTCGAACCAGTAAAGCTCCTGCCGTTGGGGATGCCACAGCGGGCCTTCACCCAGTTTGCAGACCGTATCGTCGTAGATCATGTCGAAACCTCATCGTAGGCTTTCACAATGGTATCGGCTTTTTCGCGGACCTCGGAAACGCTCAGTCCCGGGGTATAAAGCGCTGTGCCGATGCCAAATCCATCGGCGCCTGCCGCAATCCATTCGGCAAAGTTATCCGCCCCCGCGCCGCCGACGGCAAAGACCGGCGTCTCGGCGGGCAGAACCGCGCGCATCGCCTTGACGCCAGCGGGACCGATCAGCGAGGCCGGAAAGATCTTGAGCCCGTCGGCCCCGGCCTTGAGCGCGGCGAAACACTCCGTCGGGGTCATCACGCCGGGCCAGCTTTGCAGGCCTGCCGTCTTGGTCGCATGGATCACGCGCTGATCGCAGTTGGGCGAGACGACCAGCTTGCCACCCGTTTGCGCGACGCGGCCCACGTCTTCCACAGACAGCACCGTACCCGCCCCGATCAGGGCGTTATCACCATGCGCCTCGACCATCGCCGCGATGCTGGCGAAGGGATCGGGTGAATTCAACGGCACCTCGATGCGGGTGATGCCTGCCGCGATCAGCGTGCCGCAGATATCGACGGCCTCGGGCGGGGTGATCCCGCGCAGGATGGCGATGAGGGGTCGGTCAGCCATGTGCGGCCTCCTTCAGTTTGCGGTAAGCGGCGGTCAGACCGGCCAGCGTGACACGCTCGGCCTGCGCCTGCGTGGCCAAGACCGATTGCGCGGCCAAGGCGCGCAGATAAAGCGACGCCAGCGATCCCGCCCCGATGATGGCGACCTGCTGCCCCAGCCAATAGGGCTTGGTCGCGGCGATCTCGGCCCCGATCAGCAGGCCGGACAACCGCGCGCGGGCCTCTGCGTTGGGCAGCCCGTTCAGCAGGCCTTCGGCCCGCAAGGCGAACAGCTTTGCCGCCAGTTTTTCGGGCCGCGATATGGTGTCGCCCAACGCGGCATCGAAGGCATCGGCGTCCCACCCGTCGCCCCCGGTCGAATGTTTCAGGACCGTATGCCCGCTGATCGCGGCAAAAAGATCGCCGGTCATGCAGGTCTGGAAGCTGACCACTTCATCGGCGCTGACATGGACCCATTTCGTATGGGTGCCGGGCAGACAGATCACACCGTCCCAGTTCGGGTTCAGCGACAGGAAGCCCGCGATCTGCGTTTCCTCGCCGCGCATGACGTCCGCCGGTTCGGTCTGCTTGATGCCCGGCACGACATGGACGTTCAGGTCCGGCGCATCGGGTCTGGCGAAGTTGTCGGCCAGCGCGGGGCAGGGCACGGTGGCATAGCTCGCCTCGACCCAGCCTTGCCGCGATCCGACCATGCCGCAGGCGACGATCGGCGTCTGCGGGGTGATCCAGTCGCCCACCAGTTTGCGCAGACAGGCGGCATAGTCGGCACGGGTGATTGCACCCATCCCGTCAGCGGACGCGGCCGTGTCCAGCACCGTTCCGCTGTTGCTCATCGCCCAGACGCGCAGGTTGGTGGTGCCCCAATCGGCGGCGATCCAGTCGGCCTTGGTCATAGCTTCTCTCCCTCCAACACCCACATGCGCTCGGGGAAGGACCAGGGCAAGACAAGCCCGTGGTGCATCAGCCATGTCCCCGAAACGTCGATGGGGCCGTCCTTGAGCGCAGGCATGCCCCGCGACAGCCCCGGTATATCGTCCGCGTTCGTCAGCGACACACGATAGGTGGCGTCAGGATCAAGCCGTGTCAGCCGCAGCGGACGGGGTGCGATCTGGTCGCTGGACCGCGCCTTGCCCGAAAAGACGACAAAGCGGTCGCCATCGCGTGACAACTGTTGTTCCGCGATGACGGCAGGGTCGGCACTGTCCAGCCGCAGGATGTCGGCGTGGCGCATCCAGTGGCGGTTGTCTTTCCACCATTGTGTGACGCGCGTCAGCACCTGCGCCTCATGGTCGGTCAACTCGCGCGGGTCCATCTCGAAGCCCATGTGGCGCTGGGCTGCGACCCATGCCCTGAACGCGATATCCAGCACGCGCCCGCTGGTGTGGCAGTGACGCGGGCCCACGTGGCTGCCGGTCACTGCCGCAGGCAGGAACAAGGCCCCGTCGTGCTGGATGCGCAGCCGCTCCAGCGCGTCGTTGCTGTCGGACAGCCAGACGCGCTGCGTGCGCTCCATGATGCCGAAGTCGATCCGCCCGCCGCCCGAGGCGCAGCTTTCGATCTCGATCTGCGGGAAGGCGGTGCGCAGCCGGTCGATCAGCGCGTAGGACCCGCGTGTCTGCGCGGCATCCGGCATCGGCAGCACACGGTTATGGTCCCATTTGATATAGTCGATCTCATGCGCGGACAGGATCCCGTTCAGCCCGCCGCCCGAATAGGTCATGTAAAGCTTGGCCGTCTCGAACCGGCGCGAGGTATCCGTTTCCATCCGCGCGGCATGGCCCCACTGGATCTGGCGGCGCCCGTCGGGCAGTTCCTCGGCGATCATCCGGTGCCCGCCCGACCAGCCGTAGTGAAAGGCGTAGGCCTCGCCCTGGGTGTTCGTGGCGCCGGTACAGGGCACGATCAGCCCCGGAAAATGTTCATGCCCGGTGCGGCCCGTGCGGTTCTCGCGATAGCGCATGCCCGCAGACCAGGGCGTGCGGTTCAACTGAAACTCTCCGATCCAGCGACCGGCCACGTCGATCATCTCGTCCGACTGTTGCGGCGCTGGCACGACGGGGGCGGCCAACCAGTGCAGATGCACAGGCCGGTCCGCGTCCAGCGTGGTCTGCGCCGTGATGACGTGGGTACGAGGGTCGATGGCAAAGGCGAAGGTCAGCTTCAACTGGTTCGCTGTATCCGTGTAGTGCAGCCGCAGCCCGTCCGAGGTGTCGGCGCTGTCGAAACAGAACTTGGGCAAAAGCGGCGTGCCGTCGGTGTCGCGCAGGATCAGGCCGGGCTGGCCGGGAAAGGTGCGCGTGGCCTCGGGACACAGCGACAGGTCCGGGTTTTCGTCAAGCATCCCGCCCGTGACGTCGATGGCATGGGCGACATGCAGCGTCGACAGGTCGGCCCCGTCGCCCAGACGCGGCCCCCAGTAGACGACCTGCGGCAGCCGGTCGTTCACGGCGGTCAGCACAAAGCTCTGCCGTCCGCAGTCCAGCCGCCAGCACTGCGCCGGTCTGCGCATCGGGACGACGTCGGGGCCGCCGACGATGCCTTCGGCAGGATGTTCGGTCATCGGATCGTCCTTTGGTCTATTTCACGGCACCCAGCGTCAGGCCCGCGATGAAGTGCTTTTGCATCAGGAAGAACATCGCCACCGGCGGCAGGGCCGCAACGATGCTGCCCGCGCTCATCAGGTGGTAGGCGGCGCGGAACTGGCTGTTGAACTCGGTGATGCCTGCGGTGACGGGCTGGGCGTTCGGACCCTGCGTCAGAACAACGGCCCAGAAGTAATCGTTCCAGATGAAGGTAAAGACCAGAACGGCCAGCGCGGCCAGCGCGGGCTTCATCAGCGGCAGGACGACATACCAGAAGATGCGCCATTCCGCGACACCCTCGACCCGCGCCGCCTCGATCAGCGGATAGGGAAGGGCGCGGATGAAGTTGCGCATGAAAAGCGTGCAGAACCCGGTCTGGAAGGCGACATGGAACAGCACCAGACCCATGACCGAATCGTAAAGACCCATCGAGATCGTCAGATCCCGCACCGGCACCATCAGGATCTGGAACGGCACGAAGTTGCCCGCGATGAACATGAAGAAGATCAGCAGGTTGCCCCGGAATTTGTAGATGCCCAGCGCGAACCCCGCGAGGCTGGACAGCGCCACCGCCCCGATCACCGTGGGGATGGTGATCAACAGCGAGTTCATCAGGTAGCGCGGCATGTTCGACTCGAAGAACACCATGCCGTAGTTGCTGAACAGATCGAAGGACGACGGAATGCCCCAGTAATTGCCGTTGGCAAAGTCGGCACCCGGCTTGACCGAGAACAGCGCCACGGCCAGCAGCGGCAGAAGCCACAGGATCAGCGCCAGCGGCAGGAACGCCTGATAGGACAGCTGCGCGGAACGAGAGCGTTTTGCGATGGGTGTCGGGAACATTCAGGCGTCTCCTGTGGGGGCAGCGGTCGGTCTTGCAAAGGTCATCACCGCGCCCCTTTCTCGTCCTGCCACATCGACCACAGGAAGTAGACGATGAAGCCCAGCATGATGAAGAACAGGACGACCGCGATGGCCGCGCCGTATCCCATGCGGAAGCCGAACTCGGACAGCGATTCTTCGAACATGTAGAAGGACAGCACCCGCGTCGAACCGAACGGGCCGCCGTTGGTCATGATCGAGATCAGGTCGAACGACCGCAGCGCGCCGATGATCGTCACCACAAAGGCGATGAAGGTCGCGGGCTTGAGTTGCGGAATGATGACGAACCAGAGCATGCGCCAGCCCTTTGCCCCGTCCAGACGGGCGGCCTCGACCTGCTCGCTGTCCACGGCGTTGAGGCCGGTCAGGTAGAGGATCATGCAATAGGCCGTCTGCGGCCAAAGGCCCGCGGCGATGATGCCATAGGTCGCCGTGTCCGGGTTGCCCAGCACCCCGCCGCGGATCTCCAGCCCGAAGAAGCCGGTGATGATCTCGAACAGCCCGACGTTCGGCAGGTAGAACCACGAAAAGACCAGGCCCACGACGACCTGGCTGATCACGAAGGGAAAGAAGAACAGCGACTTGTAAAGCCGGATGCCGGTGACGGTCTGGTTGAGGAAAAGCGCGATGAAAAGACCCATCGGGATCGCCAGCAGGTACAGCACCAGCCAGCGGATGTTGTTCCAGAACGAAGTCTCGAACTTGCGGTCGATGTTCTGATCGCCCAGCCCCAGAAGGCGGTTGTAGTTGTCCATGCCGACCCATGTGGCCTCGCCCAGGCCGTCCCACTGGTGGAACGAGATCCAGAACGACTGACCGATCGGCACGACCACATAGGTCAGGAAGAAGGCCACGGGCAGGATCAGGAACAGCCACGGCGTCAGCGCAATCTCGTTGCGTCTGTACCAGCCGCGGTTGGGCTGCCGGGCGTGAGTGGTGGGGACGGCTGGCGATACCGACATTTGGCGTCTCCGCTGGGGTCAACACATGCGAAAGCCGGGCGGCACGGCTTGCGAATGGGTTGAGGGGGCGGCGGGATAAATCCCGCCGCCGTTGGTCTTATTCGTAGATACGCTGACGCGCGTCTTCGAGACGGTTCAGGATGTCATCGAGGTTGTCGGGGAACACCATGAACTCTTGCAGGCCTTCCATGCCGACCGACGCCATTTCGGCGGGGAAGTCACGGTCGAAGAACTGCATGATCCCGCCTTCGGCATTGCTCGACAGCATCTCGAAGCCCTGCTCGAGGAACTTGTCGTCGCCGATTTCGGCATTGGCGTTCACCGGAAGCTGACCCAGCGCGTCGCCGCCGTTGATGCGCGTCTGCACCTCTGGCGAGGTCACGTAGCGCAGGAATTCGCGTGCGGCGTCCATGTTTTCCGCACCCGATGCGATGTGGAACGTGTCGGTCGGGGCGTCCTCGGCGTAGTCCACGTCGGGGTTGATCTTCGGGAACTGGTAGAAGTCCAGTTGTTCGTCCGTCAGACCGCCTTCGCGGAAGGCCGCGACGGCGAAGTTGCCCATCAGGTAAGCCGCGGCTTCACCGTTCTGGAAGAACGGCAGCGCTTCCTGCCAGCTGTAGTTCTGGTGATCGTCGATGAAAGCGCCCATGTCGATCAGCTCGCGCCAGTTGGCGAAGGTTTCGCGCACGCGGTCGTCGGTCCATTCGACCTCTCCACGGGCCAGCGCCATGTGGAAATCATAGCCGTGGGTGCGGCTGTTGAGGTAGTCGAACCAGCCGCCCGCAGTCCACAGGAACTTGGTGCCGATGGTGTAGCACTTGATATCGTTGTCCAGAAGCGTCTGGCAGTTGGCCAGCTCTTCTTCCCAGGTCTCGGGCTCGCTCAGGCCAAGCTCTTCATAGATGTCCGCGCGGTAATAGACGCCCCACTGGTAGTAGGTATAGGGCACGCCCCACTGCTTGTCGTCGATGGTCATCGCGCCCTTGGTCGAGGCCAGCCCTTCGAACTGCTCTTCTTCCCACAGGTCGGTCACGTCCGCGAACAGACCGGCATCGACGTATGGGCCCATGCGGTTGGCGGCATACCAGTTCACCACGTCGGGCGGGTTGGCGCCCAGCGCGTTGCGGATCTGGGTTTTCCAGGCTTCGCGGTCGACGATGGTCAGCTCGACTTCGAGGTCGGGGTGCATTTCGTCGAATTCGGCTGCCATGCCTTCCATGACGGCGCGCGGTGCCGGGTTCGACATGTCGGATGAAATCCGAAGCGTGCCCGAGAGCGTCGAATGCGCCTCGGCCGATGCGGACGTGGCGACGCCAGCCGCAATCAACGCCACAAAAGACGTTTTCAGAATGGAATGCATGTTGTCCTCCCTAATGCTTCCATGGGGTCCGAGTTCCAATATTTGAAACTTGGTTTTGGATATTGATACTAAACCGCGACTCGCCTAGGCTTGTCAATGGGAGAGGCATCACAGTTGACGCCCAAGGAGGACCAGATGGCAGCAGCGGCAGACGGCACCGTAGGCAAGGCGCTTGACGTGCTCGAACAGGTTTCCGGCTTTGGCCGCCCGGTGCGGTTTTCCGAAGTGCTGTCGCAATCCGACCTGCCCAAGCCCACGCTCTACCGCTTCATGCAGACCCTGACGAACCAGCGGATGCTGGAATACGACCCCGACCGCCAGACCTATGCGCCCGGCACGCGGCTGGTGCGGCTTGCGCATTCGGCATGGAGCCAGTCCAGCCTTGCGCAGGTCGCGGGTGACCATCTTCATGCGCTCAGCGAGGCGACGGGCGAAACCGTGCATCTGGCAAAGCTGGATCACGCCCATGTGCTTTACCTCGACAAGCGCAACGCGGCGCAGCCGGTCGAGATGTATTCGCAGGCAGGCAAGATCGGCCCGGCCTATTGCACCGGTGTCGGCAAGGTGATGCTGGCGTTCCTGCCCGAAGACAGCGCCGAGGTCGTCATGGCCCAGCAAAGCTTTCACCGCTACACCGAGGCGACACTGACCTCGCCAAGCGCGCTGCGCGCCGAGTTCCCGGGAATTCGCGAGAACGGATACGGCTTCGACCGCGAAGAGCACGAACCGGGCATCATCTGCATCGCCGTCCCGATCCTGACGGAAGGGCACCGCCTGCTGGGCGCGCTGTCCGTCACCTCGACCACCGACCGCACCAACCTCGCCGGCCTCGAAAAACAGGCCGACAGGCTCAAGTCCACCGCGCGCGCCATCGCCACCGAGGCCCAGGCGTGGAGCTTTCCCGATCACATGACACTCAAGCAGACAGGACCATGACATGGCAGGCGTAACGCTGAACGACGTCATCAAGAAGTATGGCGAGACACAGGTCATCCACGGGATCGATCTTGAAATCGAGGACGGCGAATTCTGCGTCTTCGTCGGCCCCTCGGGCTGCGGCAAGTCCACCCTGCTGCGCATGGTGGCGGGGCTCGAGGAAACGACGGAGGGCCGCATCGACATCGGCGACCGCGACGTGACCCGGCTTGACCCCAGCGACAGGGGCGTGGCCATGGTGTTCCAGACCTATGCGCTTTACCCGCACATGACGGTCAAGGAAAACATGGGCTTCGGGCTGCGGATGAACAAGCATCCCAAGGCCGAGATCAACGAAAAGGTCGCGGAAGCCTCGCGCATTCTCAAGCTTGACGACTATCTCGACCGCAAGCCTTCGGCCCTGTCGGGCGGCCAGCGGCAGCGGGTCTCGATCGGGCGGGCCATCGTGCGCGGGCCGGACGTCTTCCTGTTCGACGAACCCCTGTCAAACCTCGATGCCGAGTTGCGCGTCGAGATGCGGGTCGAGATCGCGCGGCTGCACAAGGAAATCGGCGCGACCATGATCTACGTCACCCACGATCAGGTCGAGGCGATGACGCTGGCCGACAAGATCGTCGTGCTGCGGCTGGGCAAGATCGAGCAGTTCGGCGCGCCGATGGACCTGTACCGGGACCCCGACAACAAGTTCGTGGCGGGCTTCATCGGATCGCCCGCGATGAACTTCATGTCTGGCACGGTGCGCGACGGCGTCGTCAGCATTCCGGCCATCAAGCAGGACGTGCCCAGCACGCTCGCCACCGCCTATACCGGCAAACCGGTCATCGCGGGCCTGCGCCCCGAGCATCTGAGCATCGACCTGCAGGGTGATGCCTTGACGGTCGATATGGTCGAAAGCCTTGGTGGCGTGTCCTACGCCTATCTGACCAGCGCAGAGGGCGACCGCATCGTGGTCGAGGAACGCGGCGACAAGAGGGTCAGCATGGGCGACACCGTCGGTCTTACCATCGACCCCAGCCGCATGTTCCTTTTCGATGCGAAGACCGAGGCGCGGATCAGGGACTGACCTTCCCCACGGGGATAACGCGCGTTGTGGTCAGACATTGGTAAGCCCCGAGGGTCGGGGCCTACCGCTTGTCGTAGTAGAAGCCGACGACATGTTCGGCCTGTGCAAAGAACAGCCAACGCAGGGCAAAAACCCCGGCCAGGTGGCTGAGGACCGCTATGGCGGCGGTCACATGCGTCAGGCCAAGCGCCAGAACCAGCACCGGCAGCACGAAGGCCAGCCCGAAGGAAATCACCCGCAGGCTTTGCGCATGACGGCGCCCGACCACATGCACGAATTCGCGCAGCAGATAGTTGGTGCCGGTGTGCGGCGGCTCGAACTGGCGCACGGCGCCGCGACCGCCCAGGCCGGTGGCCGTGCCGATATCGGTGCCGGACCGCGCCAGCCGCGTGTCGCCGGTGAACCATGCGACCAGCTGCAGGACCGCGGCTACGGTCAGCAAGACAAGTGCGGCCCAGCCGTTGTTGGACAAAAGCGCCCCGCCGCCCAGCGACAGCGCAAGAAACAGGGCCGGCGTGGACCAATGCCGCCAGCGCGGCACGGTCTTCATCTGGGCATAGATCATCGATGTGGTCAGAACGGTCGCCAGACAGCCGACCGCGCCGATCCATCCCAGCGGCGCCACGTGAATGCCTGCAAAGACCAGCAGGGCTGCGTAGATGCCCATCGTGACCAAGGTTGCGACCGCCGCGACCGCTTCGCGCGACAGCCAGCTTGACCGCCACTGCGTAAAGGCCTTGAGCGCCCGCTCGGGGTGGCCAAGGTGAAAGGCCGAGGCCATCAGACCGCCGACCGCCAGCGCATAGGCGATGAAAAAGAAGCCGAAACCGACCCAGCCCGTGGGCGCAGGCTGGCCAAGGCCAAGCCAGAACAGCAGGCCGAACCCCAGTCCCGACAGGCTGGTGAAGATGATGACGGAAGGGGCGGGATGCATCAGAAGCTCCGGTGGTGGTCAGATGGCACGACGAACTGACGCCGCCGCGCGCCATTTACTTGCCGGATTGTCATTTCGCACCCCCCGGCAGGGCCGACAAGGTCTTGTCCAGCCAAGCGACAAAGCCCGTGCCCGTCTCGGCCACGGGTTCGAGGTAGGGGCCAAGCACGTCGAATTCCGGCACCTCGTCCTTGGGGCGGGGCGGCAGATACTTGTTGACCGGCTTGGTGCCCTGTTCCGGCATCAGGTCCATCCCGCCGCGCTCTGCCACCAGCTGGCTGACCGCACTGTTCGGATCGGCAAGGTCGCCGAAGTGCCGCGCACCGGCGGGGCAGGTGCGGACGCAGGCGGGCTGGCGGTCCACCTCGGGGATGTTCTCGTTATAGATGCGGTCCACGCAGAGGGTGCATTTCTTCATCACCTGCTCGACGGGGTCCATCTCGCGCGCGCCGTAGGGGCAGGCCCAGGCACACAGGCCGCAGCCGATGCAGTCCGTTTCGTTGACCAGCACGATCCCGTCCTCGACACGTTTGTAGCTGGCACCCGTGGGGCAGACGGTGACGCAGGGCGCGTCGTCGCAGTGCAGGCAGGATTTGGGAAAGTGGACCAGTTGTGCCGCGCCTGTTTCGGGCTGCACCTCGTAGGAGTGGACGCGATTGAGAAAGCTGCCTTCGGGCTTGGCGCCGTAGGCGTCCGTATCGGCCAGCGGTGCGCCGTAATTTTCGGTGTTCCAGCCTTTGCAGGCGATCACGCAGGCATGGCAGCCGACGCAGGTATCAAGGTCGATCACGAGGCCGAGCTTCTTGTCGGTATGGCTGGGAAGCGAGGTCATGTCAGGCTCCGAAGCGGATGGTTGAAGAGGAACGACAGCGATTCCCGCGCGGCCGGGTCCCAGTTGACGACGAACTGCACCAGCGTGCCGACCATCAGGACCACGCCGCACAGGATGAGGATCAGGATCGTGCGATTGCTCATTTTCCGATCTTCCATGTCAGGGTCTTGGGGCCTTGGCCCACCGGCGACGTCTGGGACGGCAGGCTGGGTTTCACCTCGTCCGGCGGGGGCGTCTTTTCGATTTTCACGCGCAGGTCGAACCATGCGGCCTGTCCCGTGATCGGGTCGGAATTGGCGTAGCGCAAGCCGTCGTCGCCACCCGGCAGCAACTCGTGGATCAGGTGGTTCAGCAGGAACCCCTTGGTCGCTTCGGGCGCGTCCTTGGACAGCGCCCATGCGCCCTTGCGCTTGCCGATGGCGTTCCACGTCCAGACGGTGTCGGGGTTGAGGCTGGCCTGATGCGCCACGGGCACCGTGATCGCCCCATGGGCCGAGGTGACCTGCGCCCAGTCTCCGGGCTTGAAGCCGTTCGCCTCCCAGACCTTGGTGGGCAGGAAGAGGGGGTTCACCCCGTGGATCTGCCGCAGCCACGCGTTCTGCGAGCCCCATGAGTGATACATCGCCATGGGGCGTTGGGTCAGCGCGTGCAGGGGGAATTCAGTCGGATCGGCGTAGCCGTCTTCCAGCGGCGCATACCAGATCGGCAGCGGGTCCATGACCCGCTTGAGCCTTTCGCGCAGGTGTTCGGGCGGCTGGCGGTGACCGATGCCTTCGGCGGCGGCTTGAAACCGGCGCAGCGGCTCGACGTAAAGCTGGAAGATGTAGGGCTGTTCCACGTCGTAAAAGCCCATCTTGACCGCCCAGTCCTGATAGGCCGTGTTGAAGGGCTTGTAGTAGGCGCAGTCTTCGGGGACGTGTTCGATCCAGAAGCCGCCGTTCTTGATATACTGGTCGATCTGGGCCTCGTTCGGCTCTCCGCGCCCGTGCTGAAGGCCTTTCTCGCCCGTGCGCCAGCCTGCCAGTGGCCCGATGCCCGGACGGCGGATGTGGTGCGTGATGTAGTCGGCGTAATCCGCGTATTTCTGGCCGCCGTCCGCGTTCACGAAGGCGGGCAGGTCCAGCCGCGCCCCCAGCTCGCAGAGCACGGACTGAAAGCCGCGCACGTCGCGGTCGGGTTCGACCACCGGCCAGCGGATCGCATCGGCCACCGCATCCGCCTCGCAGATCGGGCGGTCCAGCAGGCTGATGCAGTCGTGCCGTTCGAGGTAGGTCGTGTCGGGCAGGATCAGGTCGGCATAGGCGACCATTTCAGAGGAATAGGAATCCGAATAGATGATATGCGGGATCACGTAGTCGCCGTTTGCGTCCGTATCGGTCAGCATCTGCGTGACGCCGGTCGTGTTCATCGACGAGTTCCACGCCATGTTCGCCATGTACATGAACAGCGTGTCGATCTTGTAGGGCGTGCCCGCATGCGCGTTGGAGATCACCATATGCATCATGCCATGCGCCGACAGCGGGTTTTCCCACGAAAACGCCTTGTCGATGCGGACCGGGTCGCCCGCGTCATCGAGGCAGAGGTCGGCAGGCCCCTGTGGATAACCCAGATGCGGGCCGTCCAGCGGCTCGCCGGGGCGGACGCCGCTGTGCGGCTTGGGATGGGCCGTGGCGGGCTTGGGGTAGGGCGGCTTGAACCGCATGCCGCCGGGGACTTCGACGGTGCCGAGGATGATCTGCAGGACATGCAGCGCGCGGCAGGTCTGAAAGCCGTTGGAATGGGCCGAAATGCCGCGCATGGCGTGCATCGAGACGGGCCGCCCGATCATCTGCTCATGGCGCTTGCCCCGAAAGTCGGTCCAGGGGCGGTCCAGCCGGATTTCCTGTTCGAAGGCCACGCGGGCCAGCTCGGCGGCGATCTGGTGGATGCGCTGAGGTGTCAGGCCGCAAAGCGGCGCGACCGTTTCCGGCGCGTATTCGTCGGACAGGTACTTGTCGGCCATCAGGTGGAACACGGGCCGGTGCGTCACGCCCTTGTGGCGGTAGGTGGCGGCAAGGTCCGGCTCGACCCCTTCGCCGTTCCACGGGGCAAGGTGCCCGGTGCGCCGGTCGATGACCTGTGGCTGGCCGTCGGCGTCGCGCAAAAACAACCCGCGATCCTCGCTTTTGGGGTCTTCGTCGACAAGGACCGAGGCATTGGTGAATTGCGCGAGGTAGGACAGGTCCAGCTTGCCCGCCTTGAACAGGCAATGGATCAGCGACAGGATGAACAGCCCGTCCGAGCCGGGGCGGATGCCGACCCAGTCGTCGGCCACGGCGTTGTAGCCTGTGCGGATCGGGTTGACGCCGATCATCTTTGCGCCGCGGGCCTTGATCTTGCCGATGCCCATCTTGATCGGGTTACTGTCATGATCTTCGGCCACGCCGAACAGCATGAACAGCTTGGTGTGGTCCCAGTCGGGCTGGCCGAATTCCCAGAAGGCGCCGCCCATCGTATAGATGCCTGCCGCGGCCATGTTGACCGAACAAAAGCCGCCGTGGGCCGCGTAGTTGGGTGTGCCGTAGGACTGCGCCCAAAGGCCGGTGAAGGATTGCGACTGGTCGCGGCCCGTGAAGAAGGCCAGCTTTTTCGGGTCCGTTTCACGGATCGGTTTCAGCCAGTCCGTCGCCGTTTGCAGCGCTTCCTCCCACGAGATTTCCTCGAATTCGCCGGACCCGCGCGGGCCGGTGCGCCGCAGCGGTTTGCGCAGGCGGGCGGGCGAATTGTGCTGCATGATCCCCGCCGATCCCTTGGCGCAAAGGACGCCCTGATTGACCGGGTGGTCGCGGTTGCCTTCGATGTAGGCCACCTGTTTTTTGCCATCGGGACCGTCCTTCATGTGCACGTCGATCCCGCAGCGGCAGGCGCACATGTAGCAGGTGGTCTTGCGGATTTCGTCGCTGACCTTGGGAGAGAGATCCAGATCTGGCTGATCCTTGGGCATGAAAAACGACCTTTCAGTCGGGTGGCAGGTGCGCGGACCGTAGCCTTGCGGCGGCGGGGCGGTAAAGGGCAGGCATGGGGTCAGCGGTGCAGCAAGGCAAGCGCATCGCGGGCGATTTGTTTTTCCTCTTCCGCGGGCACCACGTGAACGGGGATATCCCCCAGAAACGACAGATGGTCCATGATCCGGTCGCGGATGGCGGGTGCGTTTTCGCCGATGCCGCCGGTAAAGGCCACCGCGTCCACGCCGCCCATCGCGACGACGGCGCTGCCTGCGTGACGCGCGGCCCAGTAGCAAAAATGTGCCACGGCGACGGCCGCATCCGTGTCCGTGCGGTCCAGCAGCGCCTTCATGTTGTTGTCACCCCCCAGCGCAGTCAGGCCGGAGCGCTTGTTCAGCAGCAGGTCGGTTTCGGAAATGCCGTGTTCCGAGGCCATGCGCAGCACGGCGGCGGCGTCGATCTCGCCTGCGCGGGTGCCCATGGTCAGGCCGGACACGGGGGAATAGCCCATCGAAGTCGCGACCGATTCCCCGTGATGGATCGCGCAAAGGGACGCGCCATTGCCCAGATGCAGAGCCAGCAGACGATGCGGAAGGGTCTTGCCAAAGTGGGCGACCATGCCGGCGTAGGACAGCCCGTGAAAGCCGTAGCGGCGGATGCCCGCGTCATGCTGCACCTGCGGAATAGCGTAGCGTGTGGCGACATCCGGGTTGGTTGCGTGAAACGCGGTGTCGAAGCTGGCGTATTGCGGCAGGTCGGGCGCGCGGGTCGCCAGCGCCTCGATCGCGGCGAGGTTGGCGGGGTTGTGCAACGGGGCCAGCGGGACGCAGGCGCGGATCGACCGGATCGTTTCGGACTCGAGCCGGGCGGGGGCGGTCAGGACCGCGCCGCCATGCACCACGCGGTGGGCGGCGGCGGTGAAACTGTCCAGCGGATGACCGGCCTTGCCAAAGGCGTCCAGCAACAGATCGAGCGCCTGCGGCTGATCGCGGGCCTGCACCGGCTGACGCTGTTCGCCGCAGCGCAACTCACCGTCCTCACCGATTTCGGTCACGCTGCCCGACAACCGTTCGGTCAGGTCATGGTCGAAGACCGCAAGCTTGAGGGACGACGACCCCGCATTGCAGACAAGGATCATTTCGGCAGACCGCACATGACGTTGGCGATGGCGAGCGAGGCGATGCGGGCCGAGGCGGGATCGGCGCGCGAGGTCAGCAGGATCGGCACCTTGGCGCCCGTGATAACCCCTGCCGCACAGCCACCGCCAAGATAGACGAAGGCCTTGAAAAGCGCGTTTCCGGTCACGAGGTCGGGCACCACGATGCCATCGGCGTAACCGGCAACGGGGTCGGAATCGAGCCCCTTGATCGTCACAGAGTCGGGCGACAGGATCAGATCGAGCGCCAAGGGCCCCGACACGTCGGCGTCGGGCAGGGCCGTCCTGGCCCAGTCGGCCAGTTCGCGCGCCTCGACCGACGAGGGCAGGGCGTCGATGGGCGTTTCGGTGGCTGACAGAAGCGCGAGCCTGGGTCGCGCCGTGCCAAGGCTTTGCAACATCGCCGACATTTCGGACAGGATCACTTTGCGGACATCGACCGAGGGCGCGATGTTCACGGCGGCGTCCGAGATCACCATCGGCTTGCTGCCGTCCGGCGGGCTGATGACGAACATGTGGACAAGGCGTTGATCCGTCCGCAACCCGGAGTCGCGGTCGACGGCAGCCTTGAGGAACACGTCGGAATGGATCTGCCCCTTCATCAGCACGTCGGCCTCGCCCGTTCCGCAAAGCCTTGCGGCGGTCTGGCCCGCCTCTTCCGCGCCGGTGGTGTCGTGCAGGGGATAGGCGCCGATGTCCCAGTCCAGCTTGTCCGCCTCGGCGCGGATCGCGTCGGCCTCGCCCACGAAGACCGGGGTCATCAGGTTTTCCGCGACGCCCTGCTTGGCCGCGAGCATCGGCAGGGGCGCACCTGCCCGGGCGATGGCGACGCGGGGCACGCCGAAGTGCAGGCCAAGGTCCACGATATGTTGCGGGGCGACGGGGTCGTGTTTGGACAGAAAGGATGTGACGGTCATGACAGGGCTCTCATAAAAGCGCGCGGATCAGGCCAAGCGCGGACAAAAGCAACAGTAAGGAAATCGCCACGGTACGAAACCCCTCGGGCGAGGTGCTGCCGAACCGGCGACCGCCCAGCCAGACTCCGACCCCGAGGATCGGAAAGGCAAGTGCCGCCGCACGGGCCGTGTCCCATGTGACGATGCCGCCTGCCCACATCAAAGGCAGGGTCATCAGGTCCAACCCGGTCAGATAGACGATCATCGTGGCGCGGAAGATCGCGGGCGGGATCGGCTGCGCGGTCAGGAAGGCGGCGACGGGCAGCCCGCCGATACCGGCGGCGTTGAACACCCCCGACAGGGCCCCCGCACCGGCATGGCCCAGCGGCCCGACGCGGCGGTGAAGCGTCCAGCCGGACAGCAGGATCAGCGCCATCGCCCCCACGAACACCGACACGGCCAGCCGGGTGGCACCTTCGCCCAGCGACAGGATCAGCGTGACCGAAAACGGCAGGATCACCGCCGCCCCTGCCAGCAGCGTCAGGGCGCGGCGCCAGTCGATATGGGGCCGGATGCCGCGTGCCTGAAACAAGGTCATCAGCATTTCGCAGGCAAAGACGACCGGAATCAGCGGCAGGGGGTCGGTCAGCAGTGCCGCGAAGGCGATGAAGATCGCCGAAAAGCCGAACCCCGAATAACCGCGGACGTATGCCGCCCCCAGCAGGGCCGCCGCAAGTGCGGCAGCCAGCCCGGGGGCAAGGTCGAAAGGCACCTATTCGGCGGCCATGTCCGCGGCAGAGACACCCGCGACGGCGACCGGCTTTTTCATCGCGTCGCGCCGGAAAGGCTCACCCAGTTCCTGATTGAGCATGACCTCGATCAGCGTCGTCTTGCCGTGCTGCATCTGGTCGGTGATCGCGGTGTTCAGCGCTTGGGTCAGCTCGTCCATCGTGCGGACCTGCACGCCCTGCAAGCCGCAGGCCTGCGCGATGCCGGCGTAGCTGACCTGCGTGTCCAGTTCGGTGCCGACGAAATTGTCGTCGAACCACAGGGTCGAATTGCGCTTTTCGGCCCCCCACTGGTAGTTGCGGAAGACGATCTGGGTCACGGCGGGCCATTCGCGGCGTCCGATGGCGGTCAGCTCGGTCACGGCAATGCCGAAGGCGCCGTCACCTGCAAAGCCCACGACCGGCACGTCAGGCTGGCCGATCTTGGCACCGACGATGGACGGCAAGCCATAGCCGCAGGGACCGAAAAGGCCGGGGGCAAGGTATTTGCGGCCTTCGTCGAAGTCCGGGTAGGCATTTCCGATGGCGCAGTTGTTGCCGATGTCGCTGCTGATGATCGCCTCGCGCGGGAGCGCGCTTTGAATCGCGCGCCAGGCCATGCGAGGGCTCATCCAGTCGGGCTTGTCGGCGCGGGCGCGTTCGTTCCATGTCGTGCCGGGATCATCCTCTTCGTGGTCCATCGAGGCAAGCTGCTGTTTCCACGCGCTTTTGGTCTGAGCGATCTCGGCCTTGCGGTCGGCACGCCCTGCATCGCCCGCGTCGTCGGACAGGTGCGACAGGATGCCATTGGCCACCTTTGCCGCGTCACCGACGATGCCGACGGTCACGGTCTTGGTCAGGCCGATGCGGTCGGGGTTGATGTCGACCTGAATGATCTTCGCATCCGCAGGCCAGTAGTCCATGCCATAGCCCGGAAGGGTCGAGAAAGGGTTGAGGCGTGTGCCGAGACACAGGACGACATCGGCCTTGGCGATCAGCTCCATCGCGGCCTTGGACCCGTTGTAGCCCAGCGGTCCTGCGAAAAGGGGATGCGAGCCGGGGAAGGCGTCGTTGTGCTGGTAGCCCACGCAGACCGGCGCATCCAGCCGTTCGGCCAGCGCCATCGACGCCGCGATCCCGCCTTCGGACAGCACCACGCCCGCGCCGTTCAGGATCACGGGGTTCTTCGCGCCCGAGATCAGCGCCGCGGCCTTGGCGACGGAATTCTCGCCACCCGGCGAGACTTCGAATTCCATCGGCTCGGGGATGGGGATGTCCACGACCTGCGTCCAGAAATCGCGGGGCACGTTGATCTGGGCGGGACCGGACAGGCGCTTGGCCTTGGCGATCACGCGGGTCAGCACCTCGGCGATGCGGGTGGGGTCGCGGACCTCTTCCTGATAGGCGACCATGTCCTCGAACAGTTTCATCTGCTCGACTTCCTGAAAACCGCCCTGACCGATGGTCTTGTTGGCGGCCTGCGGTGTGACCAGCAACAAGGGCGTGTGGTTCCAGTAGGCGGTCTTTACGGCGGTCACGAAATTGGTGATGCCGGGGCCGTTCTGGGCGATCATCATCGACATGCGGCCCGTCGCGCGGGTGTAGCCGTCGGCCATGAAACCGGCGGACCCTTCGTGCGCCGCGTCCCAGAAGGTGATCCCGGCCCTGGGAAAGAGGTCCGATATCGGCATCATGGCCGACCCGATGATCCCGAAGGCATGGGCGATCCCGTGCTTTTGCAGGACTTTGACGAAGGCTTCTTCGGTGGTCATCTTCATGGGGGCGATCCTTCAGGACAGGGGCGTTGCAGGCTGGCCGCGGCCTGCGGACAGCTTGAAATACTGGATAGGCGGTTGCGGGCAATAGGGCCAGATGCAAGGCGCGGATAAGGCCAGCGGCAGCGCATCAGCCCTTGCCGATCCGGGCCGCGATGCGGGCCACGCCCTGCGCGATGCGGCTGGCGGGGATCGAGGAATAGGCAAGCCGCGCGAAATGCTGCGGCACGTCATCACCGGCAAAGAACCGGTCGCCGGGTTCGATCAGCACGCCGTCCTCTTGCAGGTCCTGCGCCAAATCGCGGGCCTTTGTGCCGGGGGGCAGGGCGATCCAGACGGAAGAGCCCCCATAGGCGCCTGCGCCTGCGACCGTCATGCCATGGGCGTTGAGGGCTTCATCCAGCGTGCGGCGGCGTTCGTGAAAGGCCCGCCCTGTGCGCTTGACCAGCGCGTCGTAGTGGCCCAGCGACAGGTAATGGGCCGTGGTCCGCTGGATATGCCCCGGCGCGTGGCGCAGCACGCTGGCCCGCAGAGCGCGCGCTTCGCGGATTCGGGCACTGGTGGCTGGGGGTGGTGAAAACGACGTCGAGGTTGTCCGGCAGCGCATCGGGGGGCAGACCGTCGCGGTCCACCGGCACGGCGGCGAACTGGCAGCGGGATTGTTCGAGAATGGTGCGCAGTGCGGGGTAGCCGGGGTTTTCCATCGCGGCAAGGCGGCGCTGGGTCAGAAGGACCTGCGCGGTGAGCCAGAGCGCGTTCTGAGCCCCCATCGTGACAAGGATTTCATCGGGACCGGCAAGGATGCCGCGACGCGGCAGGATATGGCGCGCGATATATTCCACAAGCTGCGGGTCGTCGCCGTCGTAGTAGTCCAGCGTCATGGCGTCGAAGTCACGCTTGCCCAGTGCCTGTATCGCGCAAAGCCGCCAGTTCGCGCTGTCGAAAAGCTGCGGGTCGGCCTGTCCGTAGACGAAAGGGTAGGGGTATTTCGCCCAATCCACGTTGCGCCGCGTGGTGTCGTGGGTGGCAAAGCGCTGGCCGATGGCGCGGGTCCAGTCGACGCTGCTGTCTTCGCTGCGACGGGCGGGAAAGCCCGGCGGCTCCGGTGCGCCTGCGGACACGAAATACCCCGAACGCCCGCGCGAGGTCAGGTAATCGTCGGCGACGAGTTCGGTATAGGCCAGCGTCACCGTGATGCGGCTGACGCCCAGATGCTGCGCCATCCGACGCGAGGACGGAAGCCGTTCACCCGGACGAAAACGCCCCGACAGGATGCCCTGCGCCACCATGCGTTGGATCCGCGACTGAAGCGTGCCCTCGGTCACGGGATCCAGAAAGAAGGTTTCGACCGATATCGGCATGACTGGTCCTAACAGCGTCGCGATCTGGACCTATCACGCCCCTGCGCGGGGCGCCACTCAGCGCGGTGTGACGGTCAGCGTAAAGGGCCCCGCGCCGACGGTCATCATGGTCAGTGCGCCGCCCTCGTAGCGCAGGTTCATCTTGGCGTTGCTGATGAACAGGGGCGAGAAATGGCCGGGCCCTGCGGTCACGCGATAGGCCATGCGGCAGGTCAGTGTCGCGTCCTCTGCCGATTGGTCCGTGGGGCTGACCGTGATCACGCGACGCCCGTCGTAAAAGCTGACGGGCTCGGGGCATGTCGCGCGGTCGCGCAACAGGTGGGCCAACCCGCTGACCGGGTCGGTAACCCCTGCGGGCACGGAGTTGGCGACCGACAGCGCCGTTGCGTCCCCGACCGGATTCACGACCGTTTCGATCACTTGGCCCGCGTCGTGCAGCACCGAGATCGTGCGGTTCTTGCGCGGTGCCTCGGACAGGTATTGCGTGACCACGGTGTCGTCCGCCAGACGCACGGCTTTTGACGAGGCGTCGAAGGTGCCGTTCCCGACGCCCAGCGGCGAATTCGTGACGTTCGAACTGATGCTCGCGTCGGTGGCGTCCAGTGTGCCGATCACGTTGCCGCCCAAAGACAACTCGTAACTGTCCGACAGGGCGGCTGTTGCATGAAAGGCTGTGACAAGAATGACGGCAAGACGCATGGGGGGCTCCGGACTGGTATTGCGGCAGTTAGCCGCAAAAGTGCGGCCAGTCCAAGGCCCGCGAACGGGTGGTGGCGCCAGACCGCCGCCCGGTCAGCCCAGCACGCGCCCGATGGCCCCGTCGACCGCCGCGACGATCTGGTCGAGGTCGTCGCGCGTGGCGATCAGCGGTGGCGCGAACAGCAGCACGTTGTTGAAGCCCGGCACGGACCGGTTCGTGGCCCCGATGATCACGCCCTGCGCCATGCAGTCTGCGACGATCGCGGCGACCTCGCGCTCTCCGACGGGTTCTTTCGTGTCGCGGTCCTGCACCAGTTCGGTGCCCGCAAACAGCCCCATGCCGCGCACGTCGCCGATCCAGCGGTGCTTGTCCATCAGCCCATGCAGCCGGTCCTTGAGGTGGGCCCCCATCTGCGCGGAATTCTCGAGCAGGTTTTCCTCTTCGAGGATGTGCATGTTCTCGATCGCCGCGGTCGGGCCTGCCGTGCAGCCGCCAAAGGTCGAGATATCGCGGAAATACGACATCTTGTCGGTGTCGTCCTTGAATTGCTCGAACACCGCATTCGTGGTCACACAGCAGGAAATCGCCGCGTAGCCCGAGGCCACGCCCTTGGCCATGGTCACGATATCGGGCTGCACGCCGAACTGCTGATAGCCGAACCACGTGCCGGTGCGCCCCAGACCGCAGACGACCTCGTCGATGTGCAGCAGGATGTCGTATTTGCGGCAGATCTCCTGCACCTTGTCCCAATAGCCCCTGGGGGGCGTGATGATGCCACCGCCCGCGGTGATGGGTTCGAGGCAAAGCGCGCCGACGGTATCGGGGCCTTCGCGCAGGATGACCTTTTCGATCTCTTCCGCCGCCTTCACGCCGTAGTCGTCACCGGCCAGCCCGTCCTGTGCGCGGTATTCGCTGCAATGGGGGACGCGGACGAAACCGGGGACGAAGGGGCCGTATTGCGCGTTGCGCTCGTCCTGCCCGCCTGCGGAAATCGCGGCGATGGACGATCCGTGATAGTCGCGGTCGCGGTAGAGGATCTTGTATTTCCGGCCGCCATGATGCTTGTGGCTGATCTGCCGGACCATCTTGAAGGCTTTCTCGTTCGCCTCGGTGCCCGAATTGGCGTAATAGACCCGGTCCAGCCCCGGCATCTTGGCCGTCAGCATCTCGGCGAAGTTCGCGCCCGGAATCGTGCCCGCGGTCGATCCGAAAAAGCACATCTTTTCGATCTGACTGGCCACGGCCTGCGCGATCCGTCTGCGCCCGTAGCCCACGTTCACGGTCCAGACACCGCCCGACACGCCGTCGATGTGTTCCTTGCCCTTGATGTCCCAGACGCGCATGCCCTTGCCTTCGACGATGATGCGCGGGTCGATGGTCTCGTAGGGTTTGTGCTGGCTGATGCCGTGCCAGACGTGGGCGCGGTCGGACTCTACGATTTGGCTGAGGTCATTGGTCATGCTGTGCTGGTTCATGGCGTCGCTCCGGATCAAGAGAAAGGGGCAGCCGAGTCAGGTCTCGGCATCCGTCGCCGGACACCGCAAATTCGCGGTTTCGGGCGATGATTGATAGGTCCAGAGGGTCACGTGGGTTAAGGCCAGTTTGCGTTGGGTCAACGAAGCGGTTGACGACGGGCCCCGAATTTTGTCCGTTATCACCGTTGCACCGGGTGGGGTGTACCGCCGGGACCGTGACGAACCTCGCTTTGGGAGGAGGAGGTTCGCAGCAGTTTGTCCCGGCGGACCGGTAAGGAACGATTGGCCAGATCCTCCCGCGATCCCCGCGTGGATGGAACTTTGAAAGGCGGGGTATGACGGGACTTCAGATCAGTGATTTGTCGATGCGGTTCGATTTGCCGAACGGATCGTCCATTCAGGCCCTGAAAGACGTGAACATCAGTCTGAACGAAGGCGAGCTGCTAAGCGTTCTTGGGCCATCGGGCTGCGGCAAGACCACCTTGCTCAACATCGTCGCGGGCTTTCTGGCCCCGACCGACGGGCAGATCGAGCTGAACGGGCACAGGGTCGAGGGCCCGGCCGCCGAGCGTGGCATGGTGTTCCAGCAAGGGGCGCTGTTCGAATGGATGAGCGTGCGCGAAAATGTGGGTTTCGGTCCCCGGATGAAGGGCATGAAGCCCGACGAAAAGCGCAAGATCGTGGACCACCTTCTGGATGTCGTTGGCCTGCAGGAGTTCAAGGAAAAGGCCGTCTACGAGCTGTCGGGCGGGATGCAGCAGCGCGTGGCACTGGCCCGCTGTCTGGCGAACGAACCCGACGTGATCCTGATGGACGAACCCTTGGGCGCGCTGGACGCGCTGACCCGGGAAAAGATGCAGGGTCTGGTGCTGAAGCTGTGGAAAGAGACCGGCAAGACCATCATCCTGATCACCCACTCGGTCGAAGAGGCGCTGCTTCTGGGCGAGCGGCTGATCGTCATGGCGCCGCGCCCCGGACGCATCCACAAGGAATACCGCCTGCCCTTTGCCGATCTGGGCGTCGGGCAGGACCTGCGCGAGGTCAAGAAACACCCCCAGTTTGCCGAAACGCGCGAGGAAATCCTGTCGATGATCTGGAACATGGAAGAAGAAATCATGGGCCGCACGGAAGGCACTGACGCATGACGCTTCTGGGTGAACTCTGGGAGGAACTGGTCGAAGTGCTGCTGACGCTGGTTTCGGCGATTCCCTATGTCATCGGCTACGTGGCCCTGATCCTGCTGACCGCGCTGATCTGGCGGTTGGTCAAGCGGGTGCTGACACCGAAGAAGGACTATGTGTCTCTCAAGACGGTGACCTTCGGCGACGAAAGTGCCGTGGTCTCCAACAACGTGGCCTCGGTCGTGTCGATCGTGTTCCTGTTCGTTCTGTGGGGCGCCTTCACGGGGTCCAAGCTGCTGCCGGGGTTCCTGCATGCACCGGGGCCGTTCATCGGGGATGCCAGTTTCACCTACACGGTGACAGCCGCAGATGGTGCCACCGACGATGCGACCGTCGCGGTGCGTGTCTACCCCAACGGAGCGGATGTCGAGGATATCACCATCGAACCGGGTGAGGGCTTTGCCAAGAACGACGCGATCAACATCGTGGCCTATCGGTCCAGCCTGTTCCGCGTCGACGAGAACGACGAATTGGGCCGCGAGGACGAGGCCTTCATCACGGCGGTCGACGGGCAGGCGCTTGAATCGGGGGGCAGCGTGGCGATGGACTTTGGTCGCGTCAGCATGACGCCGCGCGGCACGCTGAACATCTATCCCTCGACCGGCTGGCAGATGGAGCCGATCTGGCTGCCCCCGCCCGAAGCGGTCTGGAGCCGTCTGGTCGAGATCGCGGACACCGGCTTTCGCAATTCGACCCTGTGGGAACATCTGGGTTTTTCGCTGTTCCGTGTGATCGTGGGCTTCGCGCTGGGCGCGGCCGTGGGCATCCCGCTGGGCTATGCAATGGGATTGTCGAACTGGTTCCGTGGCTGGTTCGACCCGATTGTCGAATTCATGCGCCCCGTGCCGCCGCTGGCACTGATCCCGCTGGTCATCATCTGGGCGGGCATCGGCGAGGTGGGCAAGATCATCCTGCTGTTCCTTGCCGCACTCTGGATCATGGCGATCGCGGCGCGGTCGGGGGTGTCGGGCGTGCGGATCTCCAAGGTGCATGCCGCCTATTCGCTGGGGGCGTCCAAGTGGCAGATCATGCGGTTCGTCATCATCCCCAATTCGCTGCCCGAAATCTTTACGGGTGCGCGGGTGGCGATGGGGGTCTGCTGGGGCACGGTCGTGGCCGCCGAACTGGTCGCCGCGGAAAAGGGCGCCGGCATGATGATCATGACCGCGTCCAAATTCCAGAACACCGACATCGTTCTTATGGGCATCATCCTGATCGGCGTGATCGGCTTCAGCATCGACATGCTGATGCGGCAGGCCGAGAAATGGCTCGTGCCGTGGAAGGGCAAAGGCTGATCCGGGCTTGCCCGGCAACAGGTCCGGGGGACCTGTTGAAGCCTTTGCGGGCGGAGCCCTGGCCCGAAGGGATGGCTGATCCGGGCGATCCTCCGTCGCATTTCGCTTTCGACACGGCCGGGCTAGGTTCTGACACGCAGTGACAGGACCCTTGCGATGATCCGAACCGCCTTTACCTGGACGAGCCGACTGATCGTGCTTTTGCTGCTGATTGCCGGGGTGTCTGTCGGCATGACATCTTGCGCGTCGGTCAACGAACCTGTCGCACCGGTGCCCCAGACCGCTTTTCGCGTCGCGACCGTGAACGTGCACTACATCCGGCTGGGTGCGCAGACCGGCGACTGGTCTGTCGGAGACTGGGAGAGGCGCAAAGGTCCGCTGGACGAGGCGTTCAGGGCCATCGACGCGGATATCTTCGCCTTCCAAGAGATGGAAAGTTTCGGGGGTGGCGAAGGCGGCGACATCAATCTGGCGCGCGACTGGCTGCTGGACCGGAACCCGGGCCATGCTGCAGCGGCCAATGGCGATAGCGCCACCTTCCCGTCGACCCAGCCGATCTTCTACCGCACTGACCGGGTGACACTGCTGGATCAGGGCTGGTTCTTTTTCTCGGACACACCGGATGTGATCTACTCACACCGATTACGCCAGCATTGAAAACCGTCGCCTTTCGGCGGCATTGGTCCGCGACCGTATCGCGCCGTGGATCGCTGCAGGCGAAAGGGTGATGGTGGTGGGCGATCTCAACGCGCGCGAGGGGGGCACGCCGCAGCAATTGATCGGCGAGGCCGGTGTCGCGTGGATCGACGTGCCGGGGGCGACCTATCATTTCAACCGCGGCCTGAACCTTTTTGGCGCGATCGACCATGTCGGTCTGTCAGAGGGGATCCGGCAGGTCGGTGAAACACAGGTCGTCCGGCGCCAGTTCAGTGGAGAGTGGCCGACGGATCACTATCCGGTCGTCGCCGATTTCGCCTTGGACTAAAGCGTTCCGCCTTTAACCTGAGGCATCAGCGAAAGGTGGAACGCGTGCAACGATTGAGCGGCTTTAGCGGAACGGAATGGCCGTTCCGGCGTTGTCCGCCGAAGCAGGGAGTATTTACGATGGAAACCTTTCTCGATGTCGTCGGCGGCACGGCGCTTGTCTTCTTGGCCCTGGTGGGGCTTGTCGCGGGGCTTGTCGCAGGTGCGATCTCCGGTGGAAACAAACTGGCCTATGCCGCGGCGGGCGTCGCCGGTGCGGTTCTGCTGCCCTTCGTTCTGGCGGCGCTTGGCGCGACCTTTGTGGTCGGCGCGGGCCTGATCCTGATACTGGTGGTCGGTGCGATCGGGGCGATACTTCTTCTGGCCATCGTGCGGGCCATTTTCGGCAGCGGCGACAAGCGCGATATCTAAAGCGTTTCGCGAAAAACCTGGATCACAGATTTTCGCGAAACGCAGTGCTCCGCTCAATCGTTGCACGCGTTCCGCCTTTCGCTGATGCCTCAGGTTAAAGGCGGAACGCTTCAGATCAGGTCTTCGGGCGCAAGACGGTAGGCCTTGCCGAACCCGCCATTGAGGTGAATTTCGGTCGGCGCCAGCCGGAACAACAGGAAATCCGTGAAATCATAGTAAAGCGTCGCCTTCGGGATCGCGGCCAACCAGTGATCCTTGAGCGTCGCCTTGTCGGCTTCCTGTGCCACGGCGCAAACCGTCATGCGCGGGTGTGTCAGCGGATCGCCTTTGCCCTTTGGCTCTCCCAGCAGGATCGAACAGTTCGGATCGACGGCAAGGGCCTGCGTATGAGCCGAAAGCGTCGAGACAAGGATAAGCGGTGCGCCGTCAAAGGCCACGGTCGCCACGCGGGTGACCAGCGGGGCCGGTTGCCCCACGCAAACCTTACGGACGCGCGATTCGACACGGACAGGTCGGTCTTTCCCGGTGGTGGAGCCGATCGGGATCGAACCGACGACCTCGTCGTTGCGAACGACGCGCTCTCCCAACTGAGCTACGGCCCCATGTGCCACAGATTTGCCGAAGTCGGATGTCACAAACAAGGGGTGTGTGATGACAGGAGCCGCGGATGGCAGAGAATTTAGCTTTGGCAATCCTTGTGCTGTTGCTTGCGGTGATCGGCGGGCTTCTGTGGAGCCGCGGCAGCAGAGGCAGTCCAGCGGCAGCGCCTCGCCCCCGGTCGCCCGGCATCTCGGTCATCGTGGACGGATCGAACGTCATGCACTGGGGCGGCGAGGCCTCGTTGCCCGTTCTTCAGGGCGTGATTCGCACGCTGGAGGCACAGGGCGAAAACCCCTACGTCATTTTCGATGCCAATGTCGGATGGAAACTGTTCGACCGTTACCTTGGCGATGGCCCCATGTCGGGGCATCTGGGGCTGCAGGAACGGCAGATCATGGTCGTCTCGAAAGGCGAGGTCGCCGACGAAAAGATCCTTTTGGCTGCCGATAGATTCGATTTGCCGGTGGTATCGAACGACCGCTTTCGCGACTGGTCGGTGCAGTTTCCATGGGTCAGGGACCACCGCCGCCTGCGCCGCGGCGCATGGGTCGATGGCCGCATCCGCTGGGGGCAGGAGAGCGCCGAAAGAGCGGACCAAAGAAATCGCAGCAGCTTTTCCCTAGGTATCTTTCAGAGATCAGGCTCGGGGCGGCTATTCCAAAGGCTTCTCTTGCCGCGCGCGTTTCCGGGCATCGCCTTGATCATCGCAATTGCGGCTGGCAGGCCTTTAGCGAGACCGTTTTCGGCTGCCTATTCGGGCCACCTTACCTGCACCACCTTTGAGCAGTGGTCCCAGCTTGGCGATCGACCGTCCTACCGCATTCAGCCCACGCCGGGGCTTGCTGGTCAATTTGGCCACCCCGGTCCCTGTCGTTGCAGTGAAGGTCCTTTCGATGCGGTCTATTGCCATTTCCTCGCGCTCGTCCAGATGACCGTCGGCGTGGGCGATGTCGGTGAGCCAACCGATCAGCTTCTTGCGCATGAGGGCAGCATTGCAGTCCGGATTGTCCTCGGCAAAATTGACGAATGCGCGGGCGGCATCGTCAAGACGGTTTTCATGTGCATTCTCGGATAAAATAGCCATCGCCGCCGTTACATATTCATTGGAGTAACCCCAGTCCTCAACGAAATGTGCCCGAATTTCATCTTCCTCTTCGCGGGTAACCTGTCCGTCAGCGGCAGCTATTTTCAACCCAAGCGCGGCCATGAGATCGAAAAGAGAAATCGCCAAGACATCGAGAGGCGTATTGATATAATGCGGCACCTCCGTCACCCGGTCGGCACCGTAGTCCTTGAGGAGACGGGTTATTCCATAATAGGCGCCGGCGCTTGTCACGGCAGCAGCCACGACCCAGAATATCGGTGTTGCGGCGGCTCCTCCAAGCCCGATGGCCGACAGCCAACCGCTGCCTGCAAAAAACGTTGTCGCGACAGTCCCGGATTTGGCGATGCCCGCCCCCGTGGCTGCGACGCCGCCCACATCCCACAAGGTTTGAAGTCGTCGACCCAGCCATATGGAAGTATAGGCGTCCGATCCAATTCCTAGCTGCGCCTTGAACGTCAGCGGTGCGGCGATGACCTGACCAACCTGCGACATGTCGTGGAGTTGTCTTTGAGCCGTCTTGAGATCCATCAGTTGGCCACCGCCAAAGGGGCATAGGTATCGACGAAGGCCTGAATCCGGTCGCCCAGTGTGCCGGACGCGAAATCGGCAAGTGCGCCAAGCCCGATTCCGGCCGTCATCAACAGAGGCGCCAGCATGGGTCCGAACAGCCAACCAAAGACGGGGACAGACGATATCAGCGCGCTGAGGACAGCGCCCAGAATGGCGCCGAAGGCCGTTCCAGGGGCAACCCCGATCAACTGAAGCGCGAAGGTCAGTACGTTGCGTCCGATGGCGATCAACTTGCCGCCGATATCCAGCGTGACTTCACCGATCCTGGATATGATCGCCTTCGCATCCGCCGAGAAAGACAGGCGGTCGAGCGCACGCTCCAGGTCGCGCCGGGGGGCCGGATCGCCAGCCATGACGGACAACTCCTGTTCGGAGACAGGCGGGATGGGCGGAATCTGGACAGTCGTCATCTTGGCTAAACACTCGACATGAATGGATAAACCCTAAGTTGTCCGGCCCGTTCACTGCAACCCTGTTATTTCCCCCGTTTCCCCTTTCGCTTTACGCCACCGCGCATGCCGCCGCGGCCCATGGTGGAGCGGCCCGAGGCCTGCCTCTTCGAATTCAAGGTTCTCGGCGGCCTTGCGCATGTCGTCGCGCAGGCCGTCCATGACCGCCTTCATGTTCGACCCGGCCTGCTTGGGATCGATCTGGGTCGTGACGCGGTTCATGTCCACGTCGCCCTTGTAAAGCCCGGCCAGGATGTCCTCGACGTTCTTCTTCACCGTCGTGGGGGTGATGCCGTGTTCCTCGTTGTAGGCAAGCTGCTTGGTCCTGCGGCGTTCGGTTTCCGCCATGGCGCGTTCCATCGACCCGGTAATGCGGTCGGCATACATGATGACGCGGCCTTCGGAGTTCCGGGCGGCGCGGCCGATGGTCTGCACCAGCGAGGTTTCGGACCGCAGGAAGCCTTCCTTGTCCGCGTCCAGAATGGCGACGAGGCCACATTCGGGGATATCCAGACCCTCGCGCAGCAGGTTGATGCCGATCAGGACGTCGAAGGCGCCAAGCCGCAGGTCGCGCAGGATCTCGATCCGCTCGATCGTGTCGATGTCCGAGTGCATGTAGCGCACGCGGATGCCCTGTTCGTGCATGTATTCGGTCAGATCCTCGGCCATGCGCTTGGTCAGGGTGGTGACAAGCGTGCGGAAGCCCGCATCCGCGACGCGTCGGACCTCGTCCAGCAGGTCGTCGACCTGCATGTCGACGGGGCGGATCTCGATCTGGGGGTCGATCAGACCGGTGGGGCGGATGATCTGTTCGGTGAAGACGCCGCCTGCCTGCTCCAGCTCCCATGCGGAGGGGGTGGCGCTGACGAAGACCGATTGCGGGCGCATGGCGTCCCATTCCTCGAACTTCAGCGGGCGGTTGTCCATGCAGGACGGCAGGCGGAAGCCGTGCTCGGCCAGCGTCATCTTGCGCCGGAAGTCGCCCTTGTACATGCCGCCGATCTGCGGGACCGAAACGTGGCTTTCGTCGGCGAAGACGATGGCGTCGTCGGGGATGAACTCGAACAGGGTGGGGGGCGGCTCGCCGGGGGCGCGGCCCGTCAGATAGCGCGAATAGTTCTCGATCCCGTTGCAGACGCCTGTGGCTTCCAGCATTTCGAGATCGAAGTTGGTGCGCTGTTCCAGCCGCTGCGCCTCCAGCAGCTTGCCGTCGGCGACCAGCTGGTCGAGCCTCATGCGAAGCTCTTTCTTGATGCCGATGACGGCCTGCTGCATCGTCGGTTTGGGCGTGACGTAGTGGCTGTTGGCGTAGACGCGGATCTTGTCGAAGGTATCGGTCTTTTCGCCGGTGAGCGGGTCGAATTCGGTGATGCTTTCAAGGTCTTCGCCGAAGAAGGACAGACGCCATGCCCGGTCGTCGAGGTGGGCGGGCCAGATTTCCAGACTGTCGCCGCGCACGCGAAAACAGCCGCGCTGGAAGGCCGCGTCGTTGCGGCGGTATTGCTGGGCGATGAGATCGGCCATGACCTTGCGCTGGTCGTATGATTTGCCGACATGGATGTCCTGCGTCATGGCGCCATAGGTTTCGACCGACCCGATGCCGTAGATGCAGGACACCGAGGCCACGATAATCACGTCGTCACGTTCCAGAAGGGCGCGGGTGGCCGAGTGGCGCATCCGGTCGATCTGTTCGTTGATCTGCGATTCCTTCTCGATGTAGGTATCCGACCGCGCGACATAGGCTTCGGGCTGGTAGTAGTCGTAGTAGCTGACGAAGTATTCGACGGCGTTGTCGGGAAAGAAGCCCTTGAATTCGCCGTAAAGCTGGGCCGCCAGCGTCTTGTTGGGGGCAAGGATGATCGCGGGGCGCTGCGTTTCCTCGATCACGCGGGCCATGGTGAAGGTCTTGCCCGTCCCGGTCGCGCCCAGAAGCACCTGATCGCGTTCGCCGTTCCGCACGCCGTCGGTCAGTTCCACGATCGCGGTGGGCTGGTCGCCCGCGGCCTTGAATTCGGTGACCATCCGAAAGGCTTTTCCGCCTTCGAGCTTTTCCCGCTCGCGCACGCTGGGTGCGGGGTTCGACAGATAGGCGGCGTCGGAAATCTCGCGCTTGTCGGTCTGGGCGTAGGCCATGGGGCGTCCTTTCGGGGGTTGCTTCATAATTGGCGTCCCGGCGCGCAGGATCAAGTCGTTTGCCGACAGCGAAACCCCGCAAAGTCGCATTTTGAGCGTCACGCCGGCGGTGGTATGATCCGCCATCTGCGCAGGAGGTGAAGATGGGGATTTCTATTTTGCTGGGCACGACCAAGGGCACCTTTGTCGTTGACGGGTCAGATGATCGGGCCGGATGGCGGGCCAAGGGACCTTATTGTGCGGGTTGGGCGATCAACCATGTCATCGGTGATCCCGAGACCGGAATGCTTTGGGCCGGGGGCGGCGGTGATTTCTTTGGCGCGGGTGTCTGGCGATCCGAGGACGGGGGCGAGAACTGGTCGCTGGTGCGCCTGACCAAGGGCGAGATGGATGGCTGGGCCGAAAGCGAACCGGACTTCGCCCGGTTGATGGGGTGGACCGGCGCGCCGCTGCCGTTCAACGCAGATTTCAGCCAGATCTGGTCGCTGCATTTCGCGGATGGCGTGCTTTACGCGGGGGCGAAGCCTGCACGGTTGTTGAAAAGCAGGGACATGGGTCTGACATGGGAGTTGGTCGAAGGGCTGACCGATCATCCGTCGGCCAAGGACTGGAACCCCGGTGCTGCCGGGCTTGTGCTGCATACGATCGTGACAGCCCCGACCGATCCGTCCCGGATGTGGGTCGGCATTTCCGCAGCGGGGGTCTTTGCCACCGAAGACGGAGGGGCGACATGGGACCGTCGCAACCGCCTGTCGAACGCAGAGGCCTGTTCGGGTCACAGCCATCCCGCCAGTCCGTCGGGCGGTGAAGTGGGGCATTGCGTTCACAACATGATGCGCGCCGCGGGGCAGGCCGACCTGCTTTACCAGCAGAACCACCACGGGGTCTGGCGTTCGTCTGACGGTGGGCGGTCATGGGACGATGTGACCGACGGTCTGCCATCGACGTTCGGGTTCCCGATCAGGGTGCATCCCCGCGATCCGCAGACGCTCTGGACGCTGCCGCTGAACGGAGACATGGCGGGGCGTTTTCCGCCCGATGCCGCCTGCGCCGTCTGGCGGTCCCGTGACGGAGGCGGGACATGGGAGGCGCAGCGCCGGGGTCTGCCGCAGGACGGCTGCTACTTCACAGTGTTGCGGCAGGCCATGGCGGGCGACACCCGCGATCCTGCAGGCGTCTATTTCGGCACGAACTCGGGCTCGGTCTTCGGCAGCATCGACGAGGGGGAGAACTGGCACGAGGTCGCCCGCCATCTGCCCACGATCCTGTCTGTCGAGGTTCACGAGAGGGTCCAAGGGGGCCAGCCCCCCGTCCTGCGGACTCCCCCCGGGATATTTTTGGCAAGATGATGCAGCGGGTGCTGGTTGACGGTCTGCGGCAAGAGCGTAGGTATCCTGCAAACATGATGGAGAGACAGATGTCCGAGCATATCGACGCCTCGATCACGCGCCCGATGCGAGCTTCGACAAGGCGCCGGGCTGGTTTTTCGAGGCGATGGGCAAGGCCTATCGCGAAGGGGCCGCACGCATGGCGATCACCGGCGACGACCCGATGCTGCTGGCCGAGGCCGACCCCGCCAAGGTCGCGCGGGCCAGCAAGGCCACGTCGATCGCGCGCAAGCCCGCGATGGAGCCGATCGTGGGCTTCATGACCAACTGGAACATCGTGGCCTATCCCACGAAAGCCTGGGCGCGGCAGGTCTTTCCGGACATGGAGGAGGGTGCCGCACAGGCCAAGCTGATGGACGCGGTTTTCGAGGCGTCGCGGCTGGGCGGCGGCGATCCGGTGCAGAACTGGGCCGATCATACGGCGGAGTTGAAAAAGCGCGTGAACTGGCTGAACGAACAGGGCTTCGATGCGCTGCACTACACCGGCCCCGGCACCGACCTGCGTCTGGGACTGGCAGAGGGGCATATCTGGAAAGGCGGTGCATCGCCCGCGTTGAATGGCATCGTCTGCCAGCCCAATATTCCGACGGAAGAGGTTTTTACCTGTCCCCACGCCTACAAGGTGGATGGCACCGTCAGCGCCACCAAGCCGCTGGCGCATCAGGGCACCGTGATCCGGGATATTTCCGTGCGTTTCGAGGCCGGTCGCATCGTCGAGGCGTCGGCGTCCACGGGTGAGGCGGTGTTCAAGGACCTGCTGAATGTGGATGACGGATCGAGCCGGATCGGCGAGGTGGCGCTGGTGCCCCATTCAAGCCCGATCAGCCAGTCCGGCGTTCTGTTCTTCAACACGCTGTTCGACGAAAACGCATCCTGTCACATCGCGCTGGGCCAGTCCTATGCCGACACCGTCGAAGGCGGGTCGGACCTGTCGCCGGAAGAGCTCAAGCAGAAGGGCGCGAACCAGAGCCTCATTCACGTGGACTGGATGATGGGGTCCGACGCGGTGGACATCGACGGGATCTCCAAGACCGGCGAGACCGTGCCGGTGATGCGCAAGGGAGAATGGGCGTTTTGAAAATAGACTATATCGAATTCGCCTCGCCCAAGCTGGAAGAGACGCAGGGCTTCTTTGCTGAAGCCTTCGGCTGGAGCTTTGTCGATTACGGCCCTGACTACCGTGACATTCAGGGGGCCGGAACGGGCGGCGGGCTGGAGCGGGCCGAGGGATTGCGTGCGCCCCTGGTCGTGCTGAAGACCGACGACCTGGAAGGGGCCTTTGCAAGGGTGAAGGCCGCCGGTGCGGCGATCACGCAGGACATCTATGACTTTCCCGGGGGGCGCCGGTTCGAATTCACCGAACCGGGCGGCACCGCAATGGCGATCTGGGCCGATCCCGCATGACGGGATCGGCCGACTGACCTAGTTCGTCTCGAAAACGCCGCAGGCGATGCGGCTGCCCGCGTCACCTGACGGCTGGCTTTCGTAATCGTCGGCACCGGAATGGACGATGAAGGCTGCGCCATCGTCATCGTTTATCATGTCCTCGGTCAGGTCCGCATTGAAATGGGTGACCTGCAGCGCACCGTCCGCACCGACTTCGGCATTCGGCAGATCGCCCGGATGCGGTCCGTCTTCGACCAAGACGCCGTGATCCGCGTCGCCGGCCAGATGCCCGCCGGCAGAGGAAAAGTCGTCTGCGGAACAGTCGCCCGTCTCATGGATGTGGATGCCACGGGTGCCCGAGGGCACGCCGGTCAGATCGACGGCGACGATCATCGTGCCGGACGCGGTCGGGGTGAGGTCCACGGTGCCCGCTATTCCGTCGGGGCCCGAGACCTGTGCTGTCATCGCGGCGGAATGGGCCTCTGCCGCGGCGCCGCCGGCGGCCAGTGTGACGATGGTGGTCAGTGCTGTGAGTTTCATGTCGGTTTCTCCGGCAGTGAGGAATGTGACGGACCAACGGATGCCCTGCGGCCTTGTTCCCCTTGCGACCAAGGACCACTTTAGGGATAAGGCAATCAGTTCAAGGAGACTGCCCATGCGCGCGCGAATCTATCGTCCGGCCCGAACAGCCATGTCCTCTGGCACCGCCAAGACCCGGAAATGGGTGCTGGATTTCACCAACGACACCAAGCGCGAAATCGATCCGCTGATGGGGTGGACCAGCAGTGACGACACGCAAAGCCAGGTCCGCCTGACATTCGGCACCAAGCAAGAGGCGCTGGATTATGCCGAGGCCAACGGGATCGACGCGGTCGTGACCGAGCCGCAAAGCCGTCGCGCCAACCTGCGTCCGGGCGGCTACGGCGAGAATTTCGCGACCAACCGCCGGGCGACCTGGACGCATTAGCCGCAAGCACCGTGGACGTGGCTGCGACAGTCTAGACCGCAGCGCCCGCCGGGATGGTGCGATCCGCGGCATTCAGCGTCTCGATCGCGAAGCCGGCGGCGGCCTTGTATTTCGCCATGAACGCGCTGCGTTCTTCGGGGGGTATCACGCTGTCGATATCGTCGAACACACCGCCGCAACGGTCGTCGACAAGGTTCAGCAAGCCGAAGGGACCGGCCCCGCGATTGCGCAGGACAAGTGCCGAGACTGGTTCGCACAGCTGCGCGTCGTAGTCAGCCAGCGCCGTGCCGCTGACACCCGACACCAGCATTCTGGCGCCCAGTGTGCGGGCGTCGATTATCGCCTGGCTCGCTCCGTTGGACCCTGTGGGATACATCGCATGGGCTGCATCGCCCATCAGTGCGACAGGTCCGTCCACCCAGGTGGACACCGGATCGCGGTCGATCATCGGGTTCTCATAAGCCAGGTCGGCCTTGGCCAGCATCGCGGGCACATCGAGCCAGTCATAGCGGAAGGCGTCGAAGTGATGTGCGAAGTCGGACACCTGAACAGGACGGAACCAGCCGTCCTGCTTCCAGCCCGCCGCGTTGTCCTGCGTGACCTCCGCGATCCAGTTCGTCAGCACGAGCCCATCCGCATCGGGGCGTGAAATGGGGTAGATCACCATGCGGTGGCGGTGCGTGCCCAGACCGACAAAGCTGGACCCCGTGCGCATCGGCCTTGCACGCACCGTGCCGCGCCACATGACGGCCCCGCCCCAGTGGATCGGCGGCTGGTCGGGGTGCATCTGCGCGCGCACGGCAGAGTGTATGCCGTCCGCGCCGATCAGCAGCTTGCCCGCGATCTCGCCCTCGGTGCCGTCGCCGGTGCGGGTCAGGGCGGTGACACCGTCGCCCGTCTTGCGGTAACCGGTGACCTTGGTGCCGAGGATCACCGCATCCGGCCCCAGCCGGTCGATCACGGTACGGTAGAGCAGCATCAGGAATTCGCCTCGATGGGCGGCGTATTGCGGCCAGTGGTAGCCCGCCTCGCGCCCGCGCGGCTCGGAATAGACCTCTTGCCCGTTGAGCCCGACCAGCGCCCATTCGCGGGCAGCGACGCCGACGGTATCGAGCGCTGTCTCGTCCAGCCCGAGGTCGAACAATTCGCGCACCGCGTTGGGCTGGATGTTGATGCCAACGCCCAGAGGGCGCATTTCGCGCGCACTTTCGAGCACGACGCAGGGCACGCCGATCTGGTGCAGGGTCAGGGCCAGCGACAGCCCGCCGATGCCGCCGCCCGCGATGATCACTTTATCGGTCATGCCAGTGCCAGCCCTTTTATCCGTTCCGGTTGCGGGTGTTTGTCCGCGACAGCGGCAATCCGTGTCCAGACAGCATCGAAGAAAAGCGTCACCGTGTCCTGCGCGAAGGCATGGGCTTGCGCGAGCGCGTCTTCCGCGTGCCGCATCCTGTCGGCGCGGTTTTTCCAGTCGGCCAGTCGGGCCATCGCTGCCCTGTCATGTCCGGCGAGCTCGCCGATCAGGTCCGCGAAATCCGCCGACCCGCCGCCAGGTCTCAGGGCACGTGTGGCAAGGGTGCGTTCGTGAATGCCGTTGGCACCTTCGTAGATCGCGCAGATCCGGGCATCGCGCCATATCTGTTCGAGCCCGTATTCACGCAGGTAGCCGTAGCCGCCCAAGACCTGAATCCCCAGATCGGCAGATTCGACACCCGCTTGGGAGCCTGCGATCTTGCAAAGCGGCGTCAGGAAATCGACCAGCGCGGGCCGTTTGCCGCGTTCCAGTTCCACAAGGGTGACATGGCACATGGCGCGGGCGCCGAGGGCCAGCCTGTCCTGCCGGTCGAGCATGCGTGCCACGTCCGCGTGCAGGTGCAACCGCGCGGGCGACTTGTCGGGCAACCGACCCTGCACACGGTCCAGCGCGTAGTTGCGGGCGATCCGGGCGGCATGCGAAGCGTGGGCGACACCCTGCAGGGCCACGTCGATGCGGGCGTGGTTCATCAGTGTGAACATGACCATGAGACCGTCACCCTCGGCCCCGATCAATTCGGCCTTCGCCGCATCAAAGGTCATCTGGCAGGTCGGCGAGGCATGCAGGCCCATCTTGTCCTCGATCCGCGTGACCGTGACGGCAGACTGCCGGGGACAGGCAAAGAGAGACAAACCGCCCAGACCCGCGCCACCCGACCGCGCCAGAACAAGATGCAGGATCGTGTCGGACATGTCCTGATCGCCGCCAGAGATGAATATCTTTTCGCCCGTGATCTGCCACGCAGGTCCCTTGCGGACCGCCTTGCAGCGGATCGCCGACAGGTCCGACCCTGCGGCGGGCTCGGTCAGGCACATGGTCGATAGCGCGGCACCCTTGGCAAGCTTGGGCAGCCATTCTGCCTGCTGGGCCGCAGTACCGTCGCGCAACAGCACGGCAGCTGCCCCCGGAACAAGGTTGCAGACCATCTGCATGGCATGGTTGGCGCCGCTGAAGATTTCCGAAACTCCCGCCGCGACAAGGGGCGAGGCCCCCATGCCGCCATGTGCCTCGGGTAGGGTCAGCCCTTGCCAGCCACCCGCCGCCAGTTCCGCGTAGGCCGCACCGAAGCCATCCGGCATCCGCACGCGCCCGTTTACGAGCCGTGCCCCCTGCCTGTCGCCGACCGCGTTCAGCGGTGCGATGACCCCGGCGGCAAATTGGCCGAAATGATCCAGAATGCTGTCGGCAAGATCGTCATCCCAGCCATCGACAGATCCGGCCCCGGCGACATGACGCAGGGAAAAGAGGATGTCCTCGGTCGGGGCGACGAACGTCATCGCGCGGCGGACTTACGCAACGCCCAACAGGCGCAGCGCATTCTCTTTCAGGATCAGCGGGCGCACCTCGTCCTTGAAGGGGGCCTTTTCGAAGTCGGCAAGCCAGCGGTCAGGGGTGATCGCGGGCCAGTCCGACCCGAAGAGCATCTTTTTCTTCAGGATCGAGTTGGCGTATTTGATGAAGATCTCGGGAAAGTATTTCGGGGACCAGCCGGACATGTCGAAGTAGACGTTGGGCTTGTGCTGGGCCACGGCCAGCCCTTCTTCCGTCCAAGGAAAGGACGGATGGGCCAGAATGATCTTGAGGTCGGGGAAGTCCACCGCGACATCGTCCAGATACATCGGATTGGAATATTTCAGCCGCATCCCCATGCCGCCGCGCATCCCCGATCCGACGCCGGTCTGGCCGGTATGAAACAGCGTGATGACACCTTCCTCGGCGCAGGCCTCCAGCACCGTATAGGCGGTGTCGCGATCGTTGGGGTAAAACCCTTGCATCGTCGGGTGAAACTTGAAGCCCTTGACGCCGAAGTCGCGGACAAGGCGTTTGACCTCGCGCGCGCCGGCCTTGCCTTTGTGTGGATCGACCGAGGCGAAGGGGATCAGGATGTCGTCGTTCTCGGCACAGACGCCTGCGACCTCTTCGTTGGAATAGCGGCGAAAGCCTGTCTGCCGCTCGGCGTCCACCGGAAAGATCACGGCGGCGATGTTGCGTTCGCGGTAGTAGGCGGCGGTGTCCTGCACGGTGGGCAGCATCCCGTCGACACCGGCGGGGTTCTTGAAGTAGGCCGCCATGCCTTCCTGAAACTCGGTGTAACCGTCGTCGCGGGGGCCGCAGCAGGGCTCTTCCGCGTGGGTGTGAAAGTCGATCGCCTTCACCTTTGCAAAATCAACCATTCGAGCGCCTCCCTCATCCGAATTCAAAAAATGCTATACAGCAGAACTGTTAACTTCTACAACATAAATGACGGTTGAGGAGGAGAGGGCAGCATGCAGGACGCGGGCCGGGCCGAACAGGTGACGCGGGTCGAGATCGACGGCGATATCGCGACCATCGTCTTTGACCGCCCCGAAAAGCGCAACGCGATGAGCGATGCGCTGGTGGCCGATCTGGATGCCTTTTTCTCGCGCCCGCCCGAGGGTGTGAATGCGGTGATTCTACGCGGCGAGGGCGGGCATTTCTGCGCCGGTCTCGATCTGGCCGAACACGAGCAGCGCGCCCCGATCGAGGGCGTCTATCATTCCCGCAACTGGCACCGTGTGTCGGAGCTGATCGAATACGGCGGTCTGCCGGTGATTTCGGTGCTGACCGGCGCCGTGATCGGCGGCGGGTTGGAGATCGCCTGCGCGACCCATGTGCGGATCGCCGAGCCTTCGGTGCGGTTCCAGCTGCCCGAAGGCATGCGCGGCATCTTCGTGGGCGGCGGTGCAAGTGTGCGCGTGGGGCGGATCATCGGCCCCGACCGGATGCGCGAGATGATGTTGACGGGCCGCAACTATGGCGCGGCCGAAGGGTTGTCTCTGGGGCTTGCCCATTACAGCGTGGGCGAGGGTGAAGCCTACGCCCTGGCGCAAAAGCTGGCGCGCAAGATCGCCGATAACGCGCCGTTCTCGAACTATCTGATGATCAACGCGATTCCGCGGATCAACGACATGTCGCGCGGCGACGGTCTCTTCACGGAAAGTTTGGCTGCGGCCATGTCGCAAACCTCCGATGGTGCCAAAGAGGGATTGCGCGCCTTTCTGGAGAAGCGGGAGCCAAAATTCAGATAGTGTTAGTTACGAAACTGGCCCACAAAGCGGGCAAGTGGCGCGATAAGCGCTGCGTCGTCAATCAGGGAGGATGACATGAAAAGACGCGATTTTTTGAAGACCACCGCCGCCGGTGCGCTGGCTGCCGGTGTCATGCCGGGTGCTGCCATGGCGCAGGACGTGACGCTGCGGTTCCACCAGTTTCTGGCGCCCGTGGCACCGCTGCCCGCGCATGCGTTCAAGCCTTGGGCCGACCGTTTGTCGGAAGCCTCGGATGGCCGCATCAACGTGCAGCATTTCGACGCGATGGCGCTGGGCGGACGTCCGACCGAGCTGCTCGATCAGGCGCGTGACGGTGTCGTCGACATCTCGATGTCGCTGGTCGGCTACACGCCGGGCCGCTTCCCGCGCACCGAGGTGTTCGAACTGCCCTTCATCATGACCAATTCGATCGCGACATCGCTGGCGTTCCAGCAGATGATCGAAGAGGATTTCGCGGAAAGCGAATACGGCGACTACAAGGTGCTGGCAGGCTGGGTGCATGGCCCCGGACTGATCCACTCGGAAGAGCCGATCGAAAGTCTCGAGGACATGCAGGGCAAGACCCTGCGCGGTCCGACCCGGATCATCACCAACCTGCTGTCCGAGCTTGGGGCCGAGCCCGTGGGCATGCCGCTTCCGGCTATTCCCGAGGCGCTGTCCAAGGGCGTCATCAACGGCACCGTGATCCCGTGGGAGGTGACCCCGTCGATCCGGCTGACCGAGCTGGTCGAGAACCACACCGAGTTCGGCGGCCCCGAGTCGCTTTACACCGCGACGATCATCATGGTGATGAACAAGCAGGTCTACGAGAACATGCCGGACGATCTGCGCGCCATTCTCGACGCGCATATCGGCGAAGTCATGGCCCGCGATTTCAGCCAGGTGATGCTGGACTACGACGCACCCGGGCGCGAGATGGCCGTTGAGGCCGGCAACAACATCATCACGCTTCCCGAAGAGGAAGTGGCCCGGTGGAAGGAAGCGGCACAGCCCGTCATCGACGCCTGGGTCGCAGACATGGAAGAACAGGGCATCGACGGTCAGGCGCTGATCGACCGCGCGCGCGAACTGATCGCGGAAAAGACAGAGATGCTGAACGGCTGATGTCACCTTGCGGGGCGTCGTGACCGGCGCCCCGCAGCGTCCGGGGAAGGGGGAATTCATGTACGGAGTCTTGTCGCGTCTGGCAGAGGTCATTGCCCGCACGATGGCGATCATCGGCGGCGTGGTCCTGCTGGCGATCATCGTGCTGACCTGTGTGTCCATCATCGGACGTGCGCTCTATTCTTCCGGCATCTGCTGCGGCCCCATTCGCGGCATCTACGATTACACTGAACTGGGCATGGCGGTGGCACTTTTCGCCTTTTTGCCGTGGTGCCAGTTGCGCAATACCCACGCGTCGGTCGATCTGTTCAAACCGGCCTTTCCCGATGCGATGAACCGGGGTCTGACCCTTCTCGTCGATATCGGGATGCTCGCCCTGGCGGCGCTGCTGGCGCAGCGGCTTTATCTGGGGATGCTGGACAAGATCGCTTACGGCGACACCACCTTCATCGCGCAGGTGCCCATCTGGTGGGGCTATGCCGCCAGCCTGGTCGGCGCGGTCGGCTTCGTGCTGATCGCCGCATTCTGCGTGCTGCGGTCGTGTCGCATCTTCATTGGCATACCGACCGACTCCGAGGATTACGCATGAGCCAAATCGAACTGGCGCTCTGGTCCTTTCCAGTGCTTCTGGGCCTTGTCTTTCTGCGCGTGCCCATTGCGCTGGCCATGCTGGGCGTCGGATTCGGCGGGGCCTATATGGTCTACGGCACGACCCTGCCGATCATGAACCAGCTCAAGTCGCTGACATTCGGCACTTTTTCCAACTATTCCTTCTCGATCATCCCGCTGTTCCTGCTGATGGGCCAGTTCGCCACGCTGTCGGGGATGAGTGCTGCCCTTTTCCGCGCCGCCGAAAGCTTTCTGGGACACCGGCGCGGGGGCGTGGCCATGTCCGCCGTGGGCGCCTGCGCGGGCTTCGGCGCGATCTGCGGGTCGTCGCTTGCGACGGCGGCGACGATGGGGCAGGTGGCCCTGCCGGAACTGCGGCGCTACGGCTATCCGGGGTCGCTGTCGACCGGTGCGCTGGCGGCGGGTGGGACGCTGGGCATCCTGATCCCGCCCTCGGTAATCCTTGTGATCTACGCCATTCTGGCCGAGCAGAACATCGAAAAGCTTTTCGTCGCGGCCCTGGTTCCCGGCATCATCGCGGCCCTTGGGTATATCCTTGCCATTTCGGTCTGGATGCGGGTGTCGCCGAATGATGCGCAGGTTCGCCCGCGCGTGCCATGGGCCGAAAGGATGAAGGCGCTGGCGCTGGTCTGGCCCGTGCTGACGATCTTTGTCGTCGTGGTGGGTGGCATCTACATCGGTGTCTTCACCCCCACCGAAGCCGCAGCCGTCGGCGCAGCGGGGACGTTCCTTGCCAGCGTCGCATCCGGCCAGATGAA
Source organism: Loktanella sp. (assembly GCA_020201155.1). Lineage (GTDB taxonomy): Bacteria > Pseudomonadota > Alphaproteobacteria > Rhodobacterales > Rhodobacteraceae > JAIVHI01. The sequence goes on from JAIVHI010000007.1 coordinate 51,356, forward strand.
CTGGTCCCGGCTGAAGCAGGCCATCTTGGCGACAGCGGGTGCGTCGGCGATGATCTACCTGATCATCCTCGGGGCCGGGGTCTACAACAGCTTTCTTGCGCTGACCCAGTTGCCGCAACTGGGCGCCGAATGGGTCGGGGCCTCTGGCTTTTCACCATGGGTCGTACTTGGTGTGGTCCTGCTGATGTATCTGGTCTTCGGCTGCGTGATGGACAGCCTGTCGATGGTCCTGCTGACCGTGCCGATCATCTATCCGATCATGCTGGCGCTGGATTTCGGGATGTCGCCGCAGGACTTCGGGCTGTGGTTCGGGATTCTCGTGCTGATCGTGGTCGAGGTGGGGCTGATCACGCCGCCCGTGGGGATGAATCTGTTCATCATCAACGGCATCGCGCGGGACACCCCGATCCGCGAGACCTACAAGGGCGCCGTCGCCGCCTTGGCCGCAGCGGCAAGCTTGTCTTGCAACGCGGCGCGCAGGGTGTCGGGGTCGAGCGCTGCACCCTTGGCAGAGAGCAGCAGCAAGGCACCCAGCTGCGCCTGATCTTCGCCGGTGATCACGGCGTCGCGGATCAATCCGCCCATCGCGTCGACCAGCTTGGCGCGGACCGCGCCGACCGCGACCCATGTGCCGGTGCTCAGCTTGAAGTTCTCCGCGATGCGCCCGTCGAAGAAAAAGCCCTTGGACCAGTCGTCGGGGTCTGCGGGTCGCAAGGCGTCGCCAAGGCAGTAATAGCCGTCTGCATCGAAGACCTCGGCGGTCTTGGCGGGGTCGCCGTAGTAGCCGGGGGTGATCGTGGGGCCCTTGAGCCGGGCTTCCAGCTTGCCGCCGGTCGGCACCAGTTTCAGCACCAGCCCCCGCGCAGGCACGCCCACATTACCGGATTTGTCCTGGGGATCGGTGCAGGCCAGTGCAAAGGGGGCGGTTTCGGTCGATCCCAACCCTGTCGCCAGCAGCACTTCCTGTCCCGTCGCCTTGATGCTGGCCTTCTTCAGCCTGTCCCACGTGTGCTGCGCCATGCCCGCCCCGGCGTAGAACATCATGCCGAGGTCGCTGAAGAAGGTTTTTGACAGGGCTTCGTCCGTTTCCAACGCGTCGATCAGCAGGTCCCAGCCGACGGGCACGTTGAAATACCAGGTGCAGGACACCTCGCGCAGGTTGCGCAGGGTCTCGTCGATCTTGCCGGGGGCGGGGCGGCCATCGTCGATGTAGTAGGTGCCGCCGTTGGTCATGATCAGGTAGAAGACCTTGTTGCCCGCCGCCGTATGGTTCCATGGCGCCCAGTCGAGCGTGACCGGCGGGCTGTGCGTCAGGAAGCGGTAGCAGTCGCGCACAAGGGCCTGCATCGCTGTGATCATCCCGTTGGTGTTGATGACGGCTTTCGGCGACCCGGTCGAACCGGAGGTAAAGAGGTATTTCGCGACCGTGTCGGGGGCCAGCCGCGCCCGCGCGGCGTCTGCCCTGGCCGGATCGCCATCGAGAAGGCTGGCGTAGGTCAGTTCGCCGTCCCGTGTGATCTGGTGCCGGTCAGGGGCGGCGATGGCGGCAAAGGCGGGTCCAAAGGCCGTGGCATCGTCGGCAAAGACGGCACCGGGTGTCAGCAGCGTGGCGATGTCGCGCAGCTTGCCATGATCCTTGGAGACCAGCGAATAGGCCGGCGACACGGGCGCATAGGGCACGCCGACATAGACGCAGGCCATTCCCAGCAACGCGTGTTCAAGGCTGTTCTCGGACAGGATCAGCAGGGGGCGGTCGGGGGTCAGGCCAAGGTCCAGAAGGGATGCGCCCAGCCGCCTGACCGTGTCCAGCCCCTGCGCATAGCTGATGCGGGTCCAGTCGCCAGCCCCCGACCGCCGGGCGAGCCACGTGCGGTCGGGGGCTGTCGCGGCCCAGTGGTCCAGATAATCGGCCAGCAGGGGCGGGTGATCGGGCAGCGCACCCGTCTGCGCCATCAGGACAGAGCCGTCCGGTTGTTCGTCGTAGGTGAAGGCGGGGGACCAGAAATCGGTGTCGTAGGTCGGTATCATCGGATGCCCCTCAGCGCGGTGCCATGCGGATGGCCCCGTCCAGACGGATGACCTCTCCGTTCAGCATGGGGTTGCGGGTGATGTGATCGACCATCGCCGCATAGTCTGCAGGGTCGCCAAGGCGCGGTGGGAACGGCACCTGGGCGCCAAGCGAGGCTTGCACGTCTTCCGGCAGCCCTTCCAGCAAGGGCGTCAGGAACAGGCCGGGGGCGATGGAACAGACGCGGATGCCCTTGTCCGCCAGATCGCGGGCCATTGGCAGGGTCATGCCCACGATCCCGCCCTTGGACGCGCTATAGGCGACCTGTCCGACCTGACCCTCGTAGGCCGCGACCGAGGCGGTGTTGACGATCACGCCGCGTGCGCCGTCCTGACCGATCGGATCGGCGGCGACCATGCGGGCGGCGGCCTGGCTGGCACAGTTGAAGCTTCCCATCAGATTTACGCGGATGGTCTTTTCGAAAAGGGCCGGATCATGCGCCGCGCCGCGTGACACTGTCTTGGCAGCCGGACCGATGCCCGCACAGTTGACGAGGATGCGCGCCACACCTTGCCTGCCTTCTGCCGCGTCGATGCCCGCCGCGACCGAGGCGGGGTCGGAGACATCGACACTGACGAAGGTCCCGCCGATCCGGGCGGCATGCGCTTCACCTGCGCCCGCGTTCAGGTCGAAGATCGTGACCTTCAACCCGCTTTCCGCCAGTTTGGCCGCAGTCGCCGCCCCCAGACCCGAGGCGGCGCCTGTGACGATCGCGGCGCTTCCTGCCCAGTCCATCATGCCTTGTCCTCTCTGTCGCTTTGCCTGATCTTTTGCAAAAGGTGCAAAAGCGTCTGCTTCTCATCGGCCGTCAGGTGCGACAGCAGCCTGTCTTCGTGCTGCCTCACGGCGTCGAGCGCGCTTTGGTAAGCCCCAAGGCCATCCGGTGTGGGCACCAATGCCTGCACCCGCCGGTCGCCCGGCACGGTGGCGCGGGTCAGATAGCCGCGCCCTTCCAGATCGTCGACGATCGCCACAAGACCAGAGCGTTCGATGCCCAGCATCCGCGCCAGTTCGCTTTGCGATATCTGCGGAAACTGCACCACCAGCGACAGGGCCGAAAAGACGCGCGGGCCAAGGCCGTCTTCGCCCAGCGTCGCGCGGAAGTCGGCCTGCACCGTCACATAGGCGCGCTTGAGGTTGTAGCCGATGAAGCCTTCGAGATCGGTGGCGGCAATCGCCTGCTCTGCGTCCAGCCGTCCTGCCTGTTTGCGCGTCATGCCGCCGTCCTCCATCCCTCATGAGACGAAATACAGCATATTGTTAAGTTGGTAAACGGTTTTCCAGTTAACCGGTCGGACCCGTTCCGAGGCCAAGAATATCACGCGCCTGCTGCCACGTGGCGACGGGGCGTTCGTGGGTTTCGCACAGGTCCGTCACCCGCTTGACCAGCGCGGCGTTCGACGGGGCGAGCGTATCGCGGTCCAGCCGTACGTTGTCTTCCAGCCCGGTGCGGGCGTGACCGCCGGACGAGACGGCCCATTCGTTCAGGACGATCTGGTTTGGACCGATGCCCGCAGCACACCACGCGGCATCCTTGCCGAAAAGGCGCTTCACGGTCTGGATGTAGTAGTCGAAGACGTGCCTATCGGCGGGCATCGCGTTCTTCACGCCCATGACGAATTGCACATAGGGCGTGTCGACGATCTGCCCTGCCTTGTGCATTTCGGCGGCCTTGAGGATGTGGCTGAGGTCGAAGGCTTCCACCTCGGGTTTGATCCCGTGGGTTTTCATCTCGGAGGCGAGCCAGTCCACCAGATCGGGCGGATTCTCGTAGACCCGCGTGGGGAAGTTGTTCGATCCGACGGACAGCGAGGCCATGTCGGGCTTGAGCGGCAGCATCCCGCCGCGCGTCTGGCCCGCGCCCGACCGGCCACCGGTCGAGAACTGGATGATCATGCCGGGGCAGTGCTTTTCCAACCCCTCTTTCAGGGCCGCGAACCTGTCGGGGTCGGACGATGGCGTCTCATCGTCGTTGCGGACATGCGCATGGCAGATCGTGGCACCGGCCTCGAAGGCCTCTTGCGTGCTTTCGACCTGCTCGGCCACGGAGATCGGCACGGCGGGGTTGTTGACCTTCGTGGGCAGCGACCCGGTGATGGCGACGCAGATGATGCAGGGGTTTGTCATGATCGCCTCAGATGTCGAAGAAAATGGTTTCCTGCGGGCCTTGCAGGTGGATGTCGAAGCGGTAGGTGCCGTCGCCTTCGGGATGGGCCAGCAGCGTGGACACCCGGCTTTGATGCTCGATGCGTGTCAGCACGGGGTCAACGGCATTGGCGTCGGCTTCATCCGCGAAATACATCCGTGTCTGAAGGCCGATATTGATGCCGCGCGCGACGATCCAGAAGGACACATGCGGCGCCTGCAACCGGCCATCGACAAAGGGCACTTGACCCGGCTTGACCGTCTCGAAGGTGAATTCGCCGGTGTTCATGTCGCCGGGCGACCGGCCCCAGCCGGTAAAGTTGGGGTCCGCCTTGCCCCGCTTTTCGCCCGCCGAGGGGAAAAGGCCCGTGGCATCGGCCTGCCAGATCTCGACCAGCGCGTCGCGCATCGCGGCCCCCATCCCGTCGTAGACGATGCCGCGAATGGTGATCTCCTGCCCTTTCACGGGGCCGGTCTTCATCGCCGTTCCCAGATCGCCGCCGGAATCGTGCGGTTCATGTCGAGCGGTGCGGTCAGCGCCTCGACCGCGCGGGGGTCTTTCAGGGTTCCGACGATGGGGCACAGCGGGATCAGCGGGTCGCCCTCGAAATACATCTGCGTGATCAGGCGTTGGGCAAAGCCGCTGCCGAAGATCGAAAAGTGGATATGCGCCGGCCGCCAGTCGTTCATGCCATTGGGCCAGGGGTAGGGGCCGGGCTGCACGGTGCGGAACTCGTAAAAGCCGTCTTCGCCCGTGATCGTGCGTCCGCAGCCGCCGAAGTTGGGGTCGAGCGGGGCGAGGTAGCCCTCTTTCTTGTGGCGGTAGCGTCCGCCCGCGTTGGCCTGCCAGAATTCGACCAGCGTGTTCGGCACGGCGCGGCCCGTTTCGTCCAGCACGCGGCCATACACCACGATGCGCGGACCGATGGCGCTTTCGCCGGGCTGCGCGAAGTTGTGGATCAGATCATTGTCCAGCTCGCCCAGCATGGCGTGGCCGAAGACCGGACCGGTCTCTTCGCCCAGCGTGCTGGGCATCGACAGCAGGGCCGCCTGCGGGCTGCGTTTCACGCTGGTCTTGTAGGGTGGATGATAGGGTGCCGGATGCCACGCGCGGTCGCGCGGGATAAAGCCTGTGTCGCGTGCGTCGGTCATATCTCTACCCCCAGTTCGGCATAGGTCTGTTTCGCGAGCTTGATTGCATGATTGGCTTTCGGGACGCCCGCGTAAACCGCAACATGCATGAACGCCTGCATCACCTCGGCAGGTTCGGCGCCCGTGTTGCGGCTGGCGCGGATGTGCATCGGGATTTCCTCGAAGTTGCCGCAGGCCGCCAGCAGGGCCAGCGTCAGCAGGGACCGGTCGCGGCGCGTGATCGCGTCGTCGGCCCAAAGCGTGCCCCATGCCCCCTCGGTGATAAGCGTCTGGAACGGCTGGTCGAAAGCGGATTTCTGCGCCTCGGCGGACAGCGCCGCGATGCCGCCCGCGTCGATCTGTGCGATCCGGTCTTCCCACATGGCGGCGTCGCCCATGCGGGCGGCTGTGTTCGACAGCACGAGCGCGCGTATCAGGTCGGGACGTTTCGCCGCCAGTGCCTGCCCGATCATGCCGCCGATCGACAGACCCACGAAGATCACGGGGCCAAGCCCCAGCCCTTCGATCAGCGCTTCGGCGTCCGCGGTCAGTGTGTCCATTTCGTAGGGCGCGGGTGGGCAGGTCGTCAGCCCGTGACCGCGCATGTCGTAGCGGATGTATCGAAAACTGGCAGGCAGCAGCGGCAGCACCGCATCCCATAGCCGCAGATCGGTGCCCAGCGAGTTGGCGAAGACCACCGGCACACCGCTGGCGTCACCGTCCTCGCGCCAGTGGGTGGCGATGCCGTTGGTCTGGAGAACCTGCATCAGTAGGGCAACCCGACGTAGTTTTCCGCCATCGCCTTTTGCGCCGCATCGTTGGACCGCAGGAACTCCAGCTCGGCCACCTGCATCCGGTGGTCGAACGTGGTCTGGTCCGGATAACGGTGCATCAGGGACGAGAACCACCAGGAAAACCGTTCGGCCTTCCAGACACGGGCAAGCGCCTTTTCCGAATAGGCGTCAAGGCCCGCATCCGATCCGTTTTCATAGTGCTCGCACAAGCCATGATAAAGGTAATGCACATCCGAGGCGGCGGTGTTCAGGCCCTTGGCGCCCGTCGGTGGCACGATATGGGCCGCGTCGCCACAAAGAAACAGCCGCCCCCAGCGCATCGGTTCGGTCACGAAGGACCGCAGGGGCGCGATGCTTTTCTCGATTGTGGGGCCGGTGACCAGTTTTTCGGCCTGATCGGCGGGGATGCGACGCTTGAGTTCCTCCCAGAACGCCTCATCCGTCCAGTCGTCGGGGCTGTCCGATAGCGAACACTGGATGTAGTAGCGGCTAAGGTTCGCGTTGCGCATCGAACACAGCGCAAAGCCGCGTTCGGAATTGGCGTAGATCAGCTCGTCGTTCACCGGCGGCGTTTCCGACAGGACGCCCAGCCAGCCGAAGGGATAGACCTTTTCGTATTCGCGGCGCACGTCCAGCGGGATCGTCTGGCGGCTGACACCGTGAAAGCCGTCGCAGCCCGCGACGAAGTCACAGTCGATGCGACGCTCCTCGCCGTGGACCGCATAGGTCAGGTGCACCTTGTCCGTATCGGCGCCGTGGATCACGACGTTCTCGACCTCGAATTCGATCTTGCCGTCTGCCGCTTCGCGCGCGTCGTAAAGATCGCGGGTGATTTCGGTCTGGCCGTAGACCATCACCTTGGTGCCGGTGTGTTTGGCAAAGTCGACGTGGAACATCTCGTTTCCGTAGGAAATCAGCGTGCCGTCGTGAGGGAAGCCTTCGGCGTGCATCCGGTCCGCGACACCCGCTTCCTCCAGAAGAGCCATCAGGCCTTTCTCCAGCACGCCGGCGCGGATCCGCGACAGGACATAGTCCTTGGTTTTCCGTTCCAGCACGATGCTGTCGATGCCACGCTTGTAGAGAAGCTGGGACAGCAACAGACCCGACGGGCCGCCGCCGATGATGGCTACTTGAGTCTTCATGGTGCCTCCTGTTTGGAACAGGATACCCTGTGCGAAACGGCAAGGAAAATGACAAATAGTCTCGTTTGCTTTCGAAACGGGCAAGTAACCCGCGCTACATGCATCTGGTTTCCGCCCCAATGCACCCCATGTTAGGCAGCAACCACTTTCAACGCGAGGCACGCCATGACGCTCAAGACCGACAAGTTCTATATCGACGGCAAATGGGTCGCACCCTTGGGGACGCAGACCATGCCGGTGATCGACCCCGCCACCGAAGAGCAGATCGCCACGGTGTCGCTTGGGGTGGCGGCGGATGTGGATGCCGCGGTCGCGGCTGCGCGCCGCGCCTTCCCGGCCTTCGCCCGCACGACACGGGCCGAACGGCTGGACCTGCTGGCCAGCATCCGCACCACCTACGAAAAGCGGCAGGACGAGATGGCCGCCGCGATCACGTCCGAAATGGGCGCACCCAAGGCGCTGAGCCGGAAAGCGCAGGCCCCTGTCGGCATCGGTCACCTTGACGGGACCGTGCGGGCGCTTGAAACCTTTGCCTTCGAAGACAGGAACGCTGGCGGCGACCTGATCCTGCACGAACCCATCGGGGTCTGCGGACTGATTACGCCGTGGAACTGGCCGATCAACCAGATCGCGCTGAAGGTTCTGCCAGCCCTCGCGGCGGGCTGCACCATGGTCCTCAAGCCGTCCGAGCTGACACCGCTCAACGCGCTGATCTACGCCGAGATCCTGCACGAGGCGGGGGTGCCCGCGGGCGTGTTCAACCTTGTGAACGGCGACGGGCCGACCGTCGGTGCGGCCATGTCCGCGCATGAGGGCATCGACATGATGTCGTTCACCGGATCGACCCGCGCGGGGGCCGAGATTACCAAGGCCGCAGCGCCCACGGTCAAGCGCGTGACGCTGGAACTGGGGGGCAAGTCGCCCAACGTGATCCTTGACGACGCGGACCTGCAAAAGGCCGTGACGCGGGGCGTGCGGCATTGTTTTCAGAACACCGGTCAAAGCTGCAATGCACCGACGCGGATGCTGGTGCAAAAGGACCAATATGCACAAGCCACCGACATTGCAGTCAAGGTGGCAGAGGCGACGCAGGTCGCAGCCCCCGATCAGGACGGGCGGCACATCGGCCCGCTGGCCTCTGACGTGCAATACGAGCGGGTGCAGGAGATGATCCAGACCGGCATCGACGAAGGCGCGACGCTGCTGGCGGGTGGCCTTGGTCGCCCGGATGGCCTCAATCGTGGCTTCTACGCCCGTCCCACGATCTTTGGCGACGTGAGCAACGACATGAAGATCGCCCGCGAAGAGATCTTTGGCCCCGTGCTGGTCATGATCCCCTACACGGACGAGGAAGACGCCATCGCCATCGCCAACGACACGCCCTACGGGCTGGCGGCCTTCGTGCAAAGCGGCGACCCTGCGCGGGCGCTGGGCGTGGCCCGCCGCATCCGTGCGGGGATGGTGCATATCAACGGCAACGACATCGCCTACGGCACACCCTTTGGCGGCTACAAGATGTCCGGCAACGGGCGCGAGGGCGGGGCGCACGGCATCGCTGACTTCTGCGAGGTGAAGGCGATTTCAGGCGCAGAGGGCTGACGCGCGACGGCATTCCTTGTTAACTTGGCAAGCAACTCGCCCTGTTGATGGATTTGCTTGCCAAGATGGAAACCAACCGCCTGCGCCGGATCAAGATGCGGCACCTGTCCGCCTTTGTCGAAACGGTGCGCTGCGGCAGTCTCAAATCCGCAGCCGAAAGGATCGGGCTGACCCAGCCCGCGATATCGAAGACGCTCAAGGATCTTGAAGACATCCTGGGCGTGCCGCTTTTGCTGCGCGACCGGGGCGGGGTGACGCTGACCCGCGAAGGGGCGGTCTTTCGCCAGTTTGCCGAAAGCGGGCTGGCGGCGCTGGGTCACGGGATGGCTGCGCTGGATGCGCTGGGCGCGGGGCAGGGCGCGCCGGTCCGGATCGGGGCGCTGCCGTCTGTCGCCGCCGATTTCCTGCCCGAGGTGGTCCAGCATTTTGCCGACCTGTCCCCCGCGACGCCGATCACGGTCGAGGACGGTGGCATCGGAGGGCTGGTCGACCGGCTGCGGTCCGGTGATCTGGACCTTGTGATCGGACGCATGGCGCGACCCGAGACGATGGCGGGGCTGTCCTTCACGCCGCTTTACGCGGAACAGGTGATCTTTGCCGTGGCGGCGGATCATGCCTTGGCGGGGCGGGGTGATCTGGGCTCTGTCCGGGCGCACCGCGTCCTTTACCCGCCGCCCGGCTCTGCGATCCGGCCCTTGGTGGACCGCTTCATGCTGACCGAGGGTGCGGGCAGCTTTCCGAACCAGATGGAGACCGTGTCGGGCGCCTTTGGTCGTGCGATGACGCTGGGCCCGGCGCAGGCGGTCTGGATCATCAGCCATGGCGTCGTTGCGCGCGACATCGCAGCAGGCCGGATGGTGGCACTGCCGATCGACACGCGCAGCATGGAAGGTCCGGTCGGCATCATGGCCCGGTCGGAAGAGGAACCGGCCCCCGCAGTCAGGTTGCTGCGTCAGGCGCTGTTGCAGGCGGTCCCAGCCGTGTGATCTGCGCCAGCAGTGCTGCGGCATTGTTCAGCGCCGCGCCGGTCATTTCCAGCATGGCGGGCAGGGTCAGCCATTCGATGGCCCAGGCGGCACCGGACCGTTCCTGTTCATGCACCATCGCCTGCCCCAGCGTGCCCTGATGCCCTGCCACGGTGCGCGCCAGCGCCACCAGCACCTCGGCCCGCACCGGGTTCTGCTTGTGCGGCATGGCGGATGATCCGCCGCCGCCCGACAGGCCGACCTCGTCCATCTGTGCCATCAGCGCGATATCCTGTCCCATCTTGCCCAGCGTTCCGGTCAGCTTCACCAGGACATGCCCCAGATCGAGCATCCGCGACCTGTCGCTGTGCCAGACCGGCCCCAGCCGCAGTCCAAGCGAGGCGGCAACACGCTCTGCCACGCCCTCTGGCAGATCGCGCAGGCCGACAGGGCCGCCGATCTGGACGAAGCCGAACGTGGCTTTCAGCGCCTCGATCGCCGTCAGATGTGCCACCAACGGGGTGCGCCAGTCTTCGATCCGGTCGGCGACGGTGATCGGCAGGGCGGCCTGCATGCGGGTGCGCGCCATCGTCGGCGTGGCGCCGAAGGTCGTGGTCAGGCCGTCCAGCCTGTCGATCAGATGGGTCAAGCGGTTCTCGAAAAGATCGAGCAGGGCCAGCCCGCTGATAACCATTGCCGTGTCCAACACGTCCTGACTGGTCGCGCCGGTGTGGATTGCAGGCTGTGCCGCTTCAGGAGCGGCGGCTTTCAGTGCCTTGATCAGAGCGGGCACCGGCAGGCCGTCGCTGTTCGATCCCAGTGCGAGGGTGGCGATGTCCGGCGTGAAACTGTCGATCGCCGCCAGCGCCTGTGCCGCCGCATCGGCACCGACCGCACCGCTGTCGCGCAGCGCTTCGGTCCATGCACGCTCGAACGCGAGGGCGTGGTCAAGGGTGACCTCTGCCGACATGGCGCGGGCGACGTCCGCGTCGAGAAAAAGCGACCCCCAAAGGCCGTTGCGAAGATAGCTGTTCGTCATGCGCGCAGCCTAGCGGTTTCGCGGGGGGACGCCAGACGGTGTCGAACGAAAAAGGGCCACCCGATCCGGTGGCCCTTTGTCTGATTCATGCGGAGGGATTACATGTTGGACGCGTCGGTCAACGGGCCCGCATTCACAGAGTTGACATAGCTGTCGAGCG
>JAIVHI010000008.1 GCA_020201155.1 Loktanella sp.
AACGCGTTCGACAAGGCGCGCCGCGCCATCCTGCGCTGCCAGGGCAGCGGCTATGACCTGCCCGCGGACAAATACGGACAGTGGCAAGAGGTCGAAATCACCTTTGACCCGACCGGGATGCGCCAGCTATGAGACAGGCGAGCCTCCGCGCAGGGGCGAGAAACGACTCCTTTTCCGCTTGCGGTTACCGCATAAACACTGAAACGGGCGATACAGCCCGGTGATTGAGGATCGAACGATGTTGACCCGTATTTTCGCACTTCTGATGGTCGTTTTTCTGGCTGCCCCCGCAATGGCGCAGGACGGCCCCTTGCGCCTGACGATCACCGACGGTGTGATCGAGCCCTTGCCCTTCGCCATTCCGGCCTTCGCGGCCGAAACCGCCGGGGCCGAGCAGTTGGCGCAGGATATCACGCGGCTGGCGGCACAGGATCTGACCAACACCGGCCTGTTCCGCGAAATTCCGGCCAGCGCCTTCATCAGCACCCCCGCGGGCTTTGGCGCGTCCCTGCAATTTGCGGATTGGCGGGCGATCAACGCGCAGGCCGTCATCCGGGGCGCCGTCGCAGTCAATGGCGAGCAGGTGACGGTCAAGTTTCGCCTTTATGACGTCTTTACCGGCGAAGAGATGGGGGAGGGGCTGCAATTTGCAGGCACCCAGCAAGGCTGGCGCCGGATGGCCCACAAGGTGGCCGATGCCGCCTACAGCCGGATCACCGGCGAGGGCGGCTATTTCGACAGCCGCGTCGTTTTCGTGGCCGAAAGCGGACCCAAGGACGATCGTCAGAAGCGGTTGGCGATCATGGATTACGACGGCGCGAACCTGCAGTATCTGACCGACAGTTCGACGATCGTTCTGGCCCCGCGCTTCAGCGCGAGTGGCGACCGGGTGCTTTATACCAGCTACGAAAGCGGCTTTCCGCGGATCAACGTGCTGGACGTGGCCAGCGTCGGACGTCAGCAGGTCAATACAGCGCCCGGCGAGATGGCGTTCAGCCCGCGCTTTTCGCGCGATGCGTCGCGGGTGATCTACAGCTTGACCAATGGCGGCAATACCGACCTTTACATCACCGAGATCGCAAGCGGCCAGCACACCCGCCTGACCGAAGCTCCCTCGATCGAAACATCGCCCAGCTTTTCGCCGGACGGCACGCAGATCGTCTTTGAAAGCGACCGGTCCGGGTCGCCGCAACTTTACATCATGCCGGTCGGTGGCGGAGAGCCGCGGCGCATCTCTTCCGGTGACGGGCGTTACGGCACGCCGGTCTGGTCGCCACGCGGCGACCTGATCGCCTTCACCAAGCAGAACGCGGGGCGGTTTCACATTGGCGTGATGCGAACGGACGGTTCGGAGGAGAGATTGCTGACCGCATCGCCGCTGGACGAGGGTCCGACGTGGTCGCCGAACGGGCGCGTCTTGATGTTTACGCGCGAAACCCTTGGGGCAAGCGGCACTTCGACCCTTTATACGACAGATGTAGGTGGACTGAACTTGCGGGCGGTGCCTGTGGAGGGCGGCGCTTCGGATGCAGCCTGGGGTCCGTTACAGCCCTGAAACATCCTGCGTTAGTGATTCCCACAGGCAATGCAGTTTGCTATCGTTACAATCAAGTTCAGCATGACAGAGGACGACCCCGCATGACATTCACGACCAAGGCCCTTGTGGTCCTTTTGGCCCTGGCGACAACCGCCTGTACGCGGCCTGACCGCTTCGGCGGCGCGGATGGTGCCGATGGCATGGCCGGTGCCGATGCGGCGGCGACCGCTGGTGCAGGTGCTTTGGGTGATGCGGGCGATCCCAGCAGCCCGCAGTATTTCTCGCAGACCATCGGTGACCGGGTGCTCTTCGGGCTCGACAGCATCGCGCTGACGGCCGAGGGGCAGCGCACGCTTGACGGACAGGCGCAGTGGCTTTTGACCAACTCCGATTATCTGGCGATCATCGAAGGCCACGCAGATGAAATCGGTACGCGTGAATACAACATCGGTCTGGGCAGCCGCCGGTCCAATGCCGTGCGTGAATATCTGGTGTCCAAGGGCGTGCCGAGCAACCGTTTGCGCACGATCAGCTATGGCAAGGAACGCCCCATCGAAGTCTGTTCGGACGAATCCTGCTACTCGCGCAACCGCCGTGCGGTGACCGTCATTTCCGTCGGATCAATGAGCTGATCCATGTGGCGTAACCTGATCCTTGCGACTTGTCTTGCAGTCGCGTCGCCAGCCGCGGCGCAGGACACGACCCTGGCCGACATCCGCCAGCAGCTGGCGGCGCTTTACAGCGACATCCAAGGGCTCAAAACGGAACTGTCCACCACCGGTGCACTGACGCAGGGGGCACAGGGCAACACGCCGCTGGATCGCCTGAACAACATCGAAAGCGAGTTGCAGCGCCTGACGTCCAAGACAGAAGAGCTGGAGTTTCGCGTGAACCGGATCACGGTTGACGGGACCAACCGGATCGGGGACCTCGAATTCCGGATCTGCGAAATGGAAGAATCCTGCGATATCAGCCTTCTGGGTGATACGCCGTCCTTGGGCGGCGTGGACAGTGCAGCACAGGTTCCAACCGCCGATCCGGCGCCGGACTCAGATGATGAACCTTCCCTTGCCGTCGGTGAACAGAACGACTTTACGCGGGCGCAGGAGGCGCTCGCAGACGGTGACTTTCGCCGGGCCGCGGACGTCCTTACGGCCTTCAGCCAGAGCTACCCCGGATCGCCCCTAGGGCCGGAAGCCTCGTGCGTTTTCCGGGCAACCCTGCGGTCGCCGATGCGCAGGCCGCGATGTCCGATCTGGGATGCAGCTAGGGCTAAGTTTACCTGACCGTTTCGCGGACAGCATGGGCACGCTTCTGGGCCCGGATTTCCCGACATCTCTTGGCCTCGCCGTCTCGGGCGGCGGGGATTCGATGGCCATGCTGCATTTGGCTGCAGGCTGGGCGAATCGCTTCGGTGTCGGGGTGCGCGTCGCGACAGTCGATCATGGGCTGCGCCCCGAAAGCGCCGAGGAGACACGTCTGGTCGCGGACGAAGCACATGGGTTGGGGTTGTCCCATGACACACTGCTCTGGCGGGACCAACCAAAGGGCAATCTTCAGGATGCCGCGCGCCGGGCGCGATACCGGCTATTGTCCGCGTGGCTGGCGGAGACGCGGCATCTTTTGGTAGCCCATACTGCCGACGATCAGGCCGAAACGCTGCTGATGCGCCTTGCCAGAGGGTCGGGTGTGGATGGCTTGAGTGCCATGCAGCCAGTGTCCGAACGCGATGGAATGGTGCTGGTCAGACCGCTTTTGGGCGAACGCCGTGCCAGCCTTCGTCATTATGCCACGACATTGCACATTCCCTTCGTTGATGATCCGAGCAACGTCGACGATCAATTCGGCCGCGTGCGCATGCGCCAGTTGATCGGGCAAGAGGGGCTGGACGTGGATACGCTGGGTGCGACCGCGCGGCGCATGTCCCGCGCACAAGAGGCGCTTTCGCTGCGCGCGCTGTCGATCGCGAGGACCGTACTTCGCAACGCGGGTCAGGGCACGGATGTGGCGATGATCGACCGCGACGCCTTTGCGCGGATCGAGACGGAGACCCAGATGCGGATATTGGCAGCAACCCTGCAAGCGGCAAGCGGCGCGGCTTACCGTCCACGCGAAGCCGCATTGGAAGCTGGCCTTCAGACGGTTCTGGACGGGGGCACCGTCACGTTGCACGGGGCCGTCGCGGTCGCTCGGGGCCAGTGGATTTTCGTAGGGCGTGAACCCAAGGCGGTTGCGGATTGCAAAGAGCCAACCGGGGAGAAGGTCGTTTGGGACCAGCGATGGACGTTGGATACCACGGCCATTCCAGATGCAGAGATTCGGTCCCTCGGGGCCGCGGGGGCGCAACAACTGCGTGACGCAGGGGCGACATTGCCCCAGAATCCAGCGCTTCCGGCGATCTTTTGGCAAGCGCAACCGGCGGTTTGGCGCGGAAATCGCCTTGTGGCCTGTGCCCCGGCTCGCTTTGGCCCCCGATATGACGTAGACTGTCCCGACACCTGCGGCATTTGCTTCAGTCACCTGAAACCGCATTGAAGATCAGGCTTAAAAGCTTATTTATGTTCCAACCGAGCGCATCGCGCGCAAAGAAATCTCCAAAAAGGGGGCCTAATTTTGGGCAACGCACGTAATCTCGTCTTTTGGGTGGTCCTGTTCCTGCTCGTGCTGGCACTGTTCAATCTGTTCAGCGGCGGCGGCGCAAGCACGGCGGGCAATTCGAAAAGCTACTCCGAATTCGTCACAGCGGTCGAAAGCGACAACATCGCAAGCGCGCGGCTGGACGGAGAACGCATCGTTTTCACCCAGAACGATGGCCGTGAATATGTCACGATCAAGCCGCAGGATGCGAATGTCACCGATCTGCTGATCGCAGAAGGCGTCCCGGTCGAGGCTGAAAGCCAAGAGCAATCTGCACTGGCGAGCTTCCTGTTCGCGCTGGCGCCCTTCCTTCTGCTGATCGGTGTGTGGATCTATTTCATGAACCGCATGCAGGGTGGCGGCAAAGGTGGTGCGATGGGCTTTGGCAAGTCCAAGGCCAAGCTTCTTACCGAAAAGCACGGTCGCGTGACCTTTGACGAGGTGGCGGGCATCGACGAAGCCAAGGAAGAGTTGGAAGAGATCGTCGAATTCCTGCGGAACCCGCAAAAGTTCTCGCGCCTTGGCGGCAAGATTCCCAAGGGCGCGCTGCTGGTCGGCCCTCCGGGCACGGGTAAAACGCTCTTGGCCCGTGCGATTGCGGGCGAGGCCGGCGTGCCGTTCTTCACCATTTCGGGCTCCGACTTTGTCGAGATGTTCGTCGGCGTCGGCGCAAGCCGTGTCCGCGACATGTTCGAGCAGGGCAAGAAAAATGCGCCCTGCATCATCTTCATCGACGAGATCGACGCCGTGGGCCGGTCACGTGGCGCAGGCTACGGCGGCGGCAACGACGAGCGCGAGCAGACGTTGAACCAGCTTCTGGTCGAGATGGACGGCTTTGACGCCAACGAAGGCATCATCATCGTCGCCGCCACCAACCGTCCCGACGTGCTGGATCCCGCACTTCTGCGCCCCGGTCGTTTCGACCGTCAGGTTCAGGTGCCGAACCCCGACATCAAGGGCCGCGAGAAGATCCTTGGCGTGCACGCACGCAAGGTGCCGCTTGGGCCGGACGTCGATCTGCGGATCATCGGTCGCGGCACACCCGGATTTTCCGGTGCCGATCTTGCGAACCTCGTGAACGAGGCTGCGCTGACAGCCGCCCGCGTGGGACGCCGGTTCGTGACGATGGTCGACTTCGAGAATGCCAAGGACAAGGTCATGATGGGCAGCGAACGCCGCTCGATGGTCATGACCGAGGACGAAAAGAAGCTGACCGCCTACCACGAAGCCGGTCATGCCATCGTCGGTCTGAACGTTCCCGAGCATGATCCGATCCACAAGGCCACGATCATCCCGCGCGGTCGCGCGCTGGGTCTGGTGCTTTCCTTGCCCGAACGCGATCAGCTTTCGGTCAGCCTCAAGAAGTACACGTCGAAAATCGCCATGGCGATGGGTGGTCGTGTGGCGGAAGAACTCGTCTTCGGTCCCGAGAACGTCACGTCGGGCGCCGCGTCGGATATTAAGGTCAAGGAAATCGTGGACGAAGGTTATAAGACCGCCAAGCGGATCCTGACCGAAAAACGCGATGATCTGGAACGTCTGGCACAGGGCCTTCTGGAGTATGAAACGCTGACCGGCAACGAGATCGCGCGCGTCATTGCGGGGGAATCCCTGAACCGGGGCGACGATGCTGACGATACGCCCCCGTCCGGTGGATCCTCGATCACTGCGATCCCCAAGACAAAGCCCCGTAAACCGCGGGAGCCGGACAGTGGCGGGATGGAACCCGAACCAAGCACCTAAGACAAAGCCGCCCTTCGGGGCGGCTTTTTCATATCTGGCAAAGCGAAACGGCATTTGAGTTTCTGCCCCCTGTTGGCTAACAGATCAGCAGCAACCGCAGGAGCCCGCGATGCCCGCCCTCATTCCAACAGACTACACGGCTGAAATCATCTGGATCGGCAGCGTGAGCGGTGCAGGCTCTATCCGTTCAGTGCCACGCGAAAGCCTCACCTTGACCTTCGACGGAGCAATGGAAGAGGGCCGCCATGCCGGTCGCAACCGCGCATCCTGCAGCCGCGTCACTTCGCAACATCCGAAAGGCACCGAGATCGCCAATGTCCGACAGCTTTGCATCGTGAGCGGCGAAGAGATGGATCAAATCGCCGCCGACCTTGAGCTGGAGGCACTGGAGCCCGAGTGGCTGGGGGCGACCTTGGTCCTGCGGGGCATACCCGATTTCACTCACGTCCCGCCATCGGCCCGGATTCAGGCACCGGACGGGGCAACGCTGGTCATCGACATGGAAAACCGGCCCTGCAACCTTGTCAGCCGCGAGATCGAAGCGGATCGACCCGGCCACGGACAGCGCTTCAAGGCTGCCGCGAAAGGGAAACGCGGTGTCACCGCATGGGTGGAGCGTCCCGGTGTGCTGTCACTGGGCGATCAAATGCGATTGCACATTCCCGACCAGCGGCAGTGGGCCCCTTAGACAGGTCTCCTCAATCCAGCCGCTGGAGTCATGCGATGAACACTCCGCCGATTTCTGGGCTTGTGATGTCGGTTTCTCGCGACGCGCGGGACGGTGGCCGCCATAGTCAGGATGGCAAGTTAGGGAGGACGCCGTGGTCCATATGTCAGACATCGAGATCGCCCGTGCGGCCAGAAAACGCCCGATCCACGAGATCGGAGAAAAGCTGGGGATCGGACCGGAGGATTTGCTGCCCTACGGCCACGACAAGGCCAAGGTAAGCCAGAGCTTTATTGACAGCGTGCAGGGCAAGGCGTCCGGAAAGCTGATCCTCGTGACGGCGATCAACCCGACACCCGCCGGCGAAGGCAAGACGACCACGACCGTGGGGTTGGGCGACGGGTTGAACGCGATCGGCAAACGCGCCTGCATCTGCATCCGTGAAGCGTCCTTGGGGCCGAACTTCGGGATGAAGGGCGGGGCCGCGGGCGGCGGCCATGCGCAGATCGTGCCGATGGAGGACATGAATCTTCATTTCACGGGGGATTTTCACGCGATCACCTCGGCCCATTCCCTGCTGAGCGCGATGATCGACAACCATATCTACTGGGGCAACGCATTGGAGATCGATATCCGCCGCGTCGTCTGGAAGCGGGTTGTGGACATGAACGACCGCGCCCTGCGGCAGATCACCGCGTCCTTGGGCGGCGTCGCCAACGGTTTTCCGCGCGAAACGGGGTTCGATATCACGGTCGCCTCGGAGGTGATGGCGATCCTGTGTCTGGCGACCGGCCTCAAGGACCTCGAAGCGAAGCTGGGGGACATGATCGTGGCCTACAGGCGGGACCGAACGCCGGTGTTTTGCCGAGACCTCAAGGCGCAGGGGGCGATGACGGTGCTGCTGAAGGACGCGATGCAGCCGAACCTTGTCCAGACGCTCGAGAACAACCCGGCCTTCGTTCATGGTGGACCTTTCGCGAATATCGCTCACGGATGCAATTCGGTCATGGCGACGACGACGGCGCTGAAGACGGCTGATTACGTGGTGACAGAAGCTGGGTTCGGGGCTGATCTGGGTGCCGAGAAGTTCATGAACATCAAGTGTCGCAAGGCAGGGCTCGCCCCTGACTGCGTCGTGCTTGTCGCCACGGTACGTGCAATGAAGATGAACGGCGGCGTGGCCAAGGGCGATCTTGGCACGGAAAACGTGGCGGCGGTTCAGTCCGGGTGCGCGAACCTGGGACGGCATATCGCGAACCTCAAATCCTTCGGCGTGCCGGTCGTCGTGGCGATCAACCACTTCGTGACCGACACAGAGGCCGAGGTGCAGGCGATCAAGGACTACGTCGCGACGCCGGTTTGCGCCTCTCTATCCCGACGAGCTGCCGCTGTTCGACAAGATCGAGCGGATCGCCACGTCGATCTATCACGCAGCCGATGTCGTGGCGGATGACAGGATCAGGGAGCAGCTGAAACTGTGGGAGGATCAGGGATACGGCCATTTGCCCGTGTGCATGGCCAAGACCCAGTATTCCTTTTCCACCGACCCGACCCGACGCGGCGCACCTACCGGTCATTCCATTCCGGTCCGAGAGGTGCGTTTGTCTGCCGGGGCCGGCTTCGTGGTCGTCGTCTGTGGCGAGATCATGACGATGCCGGGGCTGCCACGGGTGCCATCGGCCGAGGCGATCCACCTGAACGACGATGGCCAGATCGAAGGGTTGTTTTAGGTCTGGCCGGCGACGCGCGTCGCGGGCTATCCCCGCGACGACGCCCCACCCGCCATCCCGAATGCCTCCGGCGGGAGTTTGAAGAGCAAGATGAAGGAAATGCGATGTCAGCGACGGTAATCGACGGTAAGGCCTTTGCGGCGGAGGTGCGTGAGAAGGTGGCGGGCCATGTCGCGCGCCTGAAAGCGGATCACGGGATCATACCGGGCCTTGCGGTCGTCCTGATTGGTGAGGACCCTGCGTCCAGCGTCTATGTTCGCAACAAGGGCAAGCAGACGCGGGAGGTCGGCATGAAATCGGTCGAGCACCGCCGCGATACCGATATCTCCGAGGCCGAACTTCTGGCGTTGATCGATGACCTGAACACGGATGACAGCATCCACGGGATCCTGGTGCAACTGCCACTGCCGGACCATCTGGACGCGGAGCTTGTGATCAATGCGATCGATCCGGCCAAGGATGTGGACGGGTTTCATATCTCGAACGTCGGGCTGCTGGGGACGGGTCAGAAAAGCATGGTGCCCTGCACGCCCTTGGGGTGCCTGATGATGCTGCGGGATCAGCACGGCAGCCTGTCGGGGTTGAACGCCGTGGTGATCGGTCGGTCGAATATCGTGGGCAAGCCCATGGCGCAGCTTTTGTTGGGCGAAAGCTGCACTGTCACCATGGCCCATTCCCGCACGCGGGACCTGCCCGAGGTCGTGCGGCGGGCGGATATCGTCGTCGCCGCGGTGGGGCGGCCCCAGATGGTGCAGGGGGACTGGATCAAGCCCGGTGCAACCGTGATCGATGTGGGCATCAACCGTCTGGCCAAGGAGGACGGTGGCACCCGCCTTGTGGGCGACGTGGACTACGACAGCTGCGCGCCGGTGGCGGGGGCTATCACACCGGTGCCCGGTGGGGTCGGGCCCATGACCATCGCCTGCCTGCTGGCCAATACCGTCACGGCCTGCTGCCGTGCGAACGATCTGCCCGAGCCCGAGGGGCTGACCGTCTAGCAGGCCGCGGCGAAGGGCATCGGCATCGCGCGACGGCCGGTCAGGACGGCGGTTGCATTTGGACCCATCAGGGCTTTCAGGTTCGGGTGGGTGGCCCGCAGGCCGCCGGTGAAGGCGCCGAAGGCCGGCATGATCACGCGGGCACAGTCGATCAGGAAAGCGGGCCGCGTGCCGCCCCGGCCGGGGCTGCACTTGGGGTGGTAGTGACCCGAGATTTCGCCAGATCCGTGAGGCGTGGCAATGTGGCGGAAGATCAGACTGTCCTGTCTCAGCTCGTTCAGGTGTCGGCCCCCCACATCCATCGGGCCGGGATCGTGGTTGCCTTCGATCCAGATCCAATCTCGCCCCGCTTGCATCAGGCAGAGGCGGGACGTGTCGGCCTCGTCCATGGCCGCTGCGGCATCGAGATCGTCGAAGCTGTCGCCAAGGCAGATGACCTGCGCCGGATCGAGCCGGTCGATCAGGGCGCCAAGCCGGTCGAGGGTCTCGCGCGTCTCGTAGGGTGGCAGCATCAGGCCGCGGCGGCGGGCGAGCCGTTCGGACTTGCAAAGATGCAGATCGGAGACGCAGAGCAGCCTGTGCGCATCCCACCAAAGCGCGCCCGACGGAAGCGCCGTCAGGGTCCTGTCGGAGAGGGTGAATGAATAGCCGCCGTTCATGCTCTGTTCACTAGAGCTGCCGCGCACAGGGTTCAAGCCTTACCAGCCGACACGCCATTGCGGCTTGCTGGGTTTCACCTCGATTTGATTGAGGCCCGAGGCCTCCATCAGGCGGGCGGTTTCCTCTTCCAGCATCCGTTCGCGGCCTTCGCCCGCGATGGTCACACGGCCTGCCTCGAGCAGCAGGGGTGCGGCCAGCGGGGTGACACGGTCGCGGGTGACGTGATCGACGCGGCCCTTCGTGCGGGTCAGCATTTCCTCGATCCGGCCAAAATCCACGAGGCCGCGCAGGGCCTCTTCGCGGGTGATCTGCAGCATCAGGTGGTCGGGATCATATTTGACCAGCGTGTCGTAGAGGATGTCGGAGGAGAAGGTCGCCTGCCGCCCGGTCTTGCGCGACTGCGGCAGGTTGCGTTCGATCAGACCCGCGATGGTGGCGGAATAGCGGAACGTCTTTTTCATCACCGCGTTGCCGTCGAGCCATGTCTCGAAGCCCTGCCGCAGGTGCGCGGGGTCGAGCAGCGGTTCGGGGTCGGTGACAGGCTCCAACCCCCAGATCATCGTCGCGTAGTCGGTGGAGACGAAGCCAAGCGGGGCGAGGTTCAGATCCTCCATCCGCTGTGTCAGCAGAAGCCCCAGGGTCTGCATCGCGTTGCGACCGGCGAAGCCGTAGAACACCGTGTGCGGGCGGCCGTCGTGGGGGAAGCTTTCCACAAGGATCCGACCGGCCTGCGGCATGCGGCTGACGCCGCGCTGCAGGTCGAGCCATTGCGCGGTATGGGGGGGCAGATTGGTGTAATCGGTCTGCTGGAACATGCGCAGGATGCGCGCGGACAACTGCGTCGACGTGGCGAACTTGGTGCCCATGAAGGTGGCGATCTTGGGTTTCTTGGCGGCGTCGCGCGTCACCTCGACCGTCATTTCGCGCAGGCCGTCGTAGCGGACGATCTTGCCACCGATCAGGAAGGTGTCTCCGGGGGTCAGGGTGGCGGCGAAACCTTCCTCGATCTCGCCCAGTGGGCGGTAGCTGCCCTTGTATCTGACCTTGACCAGATCGGTGTCCTGAATGGTTCCGATGTTCATGCGGATGTTGCGGCTGGCGCGCGGGTCGCGCAGGTGCCACAGCCCGTCGGTCTGTTTCAGGCGCTTCCACTTGTCATAGGCGCGCAGAGCATAGCCACCGGTGGCACAAAAGGTGAGGCAGTCGTCGAACTGGACGCGGGTGAGGGCGGCGAAGGCGCCGACGGTGGTCACCTCGGTGTAAAGGTCATCGGCATCGAAAGGGCCGGCGCAGGCGGTGATCAGGATATGCTGGCACAGCACGTCACGCGGGCCCGGGCCCTTGGGGTCGCCGTCGAGATCATGCGCCTTGACGGCTTCCAGGGCCGCCACGCATTCGACGACCTCGAAGCGGTTGGCAGGGACCAGAAGGGCCTTGGAGGGCGCGTTGTAGCGGTGGTTGGCGCGACCGATCCGCTGGACAAGGCGCTTGACGTTCTTGGGCGCGCCGATCTGGATGACAAGGTCCACATCGCCCCAGTCGATCCCCAGATCGAGCGAACCGGTGCAGACGATGGCCTTGAGATCGCCGCGCACCATCGCGGCCTCGACCCGTTCGCGCTGTTCGCGGGCAAGCGAGCCGTGGTGGATGCCGATGGGCAGATCGTCGGTGTTGGCCAGCCAGAGGTTGTGAAAGAAGATTTCGGCCTGGGCGCGGGTGTTGTGGAAGATCAGCGTCGTGTTGTGCTGGCGGACCTGTTCCAGAACGGCGGGGATGGCATAGGCTGCCCCGCCACCGGCCCAGGGCGGAGCCTCTTCGGTTTGCAGCATCGCGATGTCGGGGTCGGGGCCGGGGTCGGCGTGCAGGATTTCGCAAGGGGCGGGATGGCAGCGGAGCTGGTCCGCGATGGCTTGCGGGTTCTCGACCGTGGCCGACAGGCCGACGCGCCGCAGACCCGGTGCCAGTTTTTGCAGGCGGCCCAATGCGAGCATCAGTTGATCGCCACGCTTGCTTTCGGCAAGGGCGTGGATTTCGTCCACGATGATGCGCTGGAGACCTTTGAACATGCGCGGTGCGTCCTCGTAGGAGGTCAAGAGCGCGAGGCTTTCGGGTGTGGTCAGCAGGATATGTGGCGGGTCGGCGCGCTGCCGCTTTTTCTGGGTGGCGGTGGTGTCGCCAGTGCGGTCCTCGATCCGGATCGGCAGGTCCATGTCCTCGACGGGGGTTCGCAGGTTACGCTTGATGTCCGCCGCCAGCGCCTTGAGTGGCGAAACGTAGAGCGTGTGCAGACCGGTATGGGTGCCGTCCGCCAGTTCGGCAAGCGTCGGCAGGAACCCGGCGAGGGTCTTGCCGCCGCCCGTTGGGGCGATCAGCAGAAGCGCGGGGGCCTCTGCGCGGTCCAGCATGTCCTGCTGGTGGGGGTGGATCGACCAGCCGCGCGAGGCGAACCAATCGGCGAAGACAGGGGGAAGTGGGCGCATGAGCCATAGGTGCGATGAGCGAGGGCGGGGTCAAGCCCCTGCCTTCGCGCCTTTTGCGACGGTGCAGGGGGGCCAGCCCCCCGTCCTGCGGACTCCCCCCGGGATATTTGGGGCAAGATGATGGGGGGTCAGTGGTCGACGTCGCTTTCGGCCACGAACATGTTGGACCAGGCCCGGTCGATCAGTTCGGGGGTCATCTGGTAGGGGATGCCTTCGAATTCGCAGATCGAGATCATCTGGTCGATCAGGAAGATGGGCTGGTAGTTGGCATAGACATTGTCGATCTCGGGATATCTGTTCTGTAGCAGGTGGACCAGCGAGGCCTCGTCGAGTGGTATCTTGCGCTTGCGGGCGACGAGGCTGAAGATCTTGAGGAAGTCCTTTTGGTTGGGGCCATCGATGCGGATCTTGTAGAAGATGCGGCGCAGGGCGGCCTTGTCGAAGATCGCGTTGGGGTGAAAGTTGGTCGAGAAGATGACCAGCGTATCGAAGGGCACTTCGAATTTCTCGCCCGATTGCAGGGCAAGGATATCCTTGTTTTCCTCGAGCGGGACAATCCAGCGGTTGATCAGGGCCTGCGGCGGTTCGGCCTGGCGGCCAAGGTCGTCGACGATGAAGACGCCGCCCGTGGATTTGAGCTGCAAGGGGGCCTGATAGGTCCGTGCCGTAGGGTTATAGACGAGGTCGAGCATGTCGAGCGAGAGTTCACCGCCGGTTATGACGGTGGGTCGTTCGCATTTGACGTAGCGGGTGTCGTAGCGGCCCGAGGTGCGGCGCAGGGAATTGGGATCGTCCACATCTTCTTCGGGCGCGGAATGGACGATGGGGTCGTAGACCGTGATGACCTGGCCGGAATATTCGATGGCGCGGGGGACGTAGATCTTGTCGCCCAGCGCGTCGCGGATACCGTTCGAGATCGAGGATTTACCGTTGCCGGGTGGACCGTACATCAGGATCGACCGGCCTGCACCGACGGCGGGGCCGAGATTGTCCAGAAGGGTCGGCGGCAGCACGAGATGCCCCATCGCCGTCGTCAGCCTTTCGCGGCTGAGGTGGATGTTACGGATCGACTGGCGCTTGATCTGTTCGCGGTAGACGTCGAGCGGGACCGGCATCGCGCCGAAGTATTCCGACTGCGCAAGGGCATCGAGCGCGCGGGCCTTGCCGCTGTCGGTCAACTGGTAGCCCATCTCGTTGCCGTTATTGGCGTTCAGCGTGCCGGTCGCTTCGCACAGCAACTGGCTGCGGGCGAGGTCGATCAGCTCTTGCGTGACGGACAGCGGCAAGCAAATCAGGCGGGCCAGTTCGGACGCCTGACTCAGGTTCGAGCGGTACATCGTCTTGATCAGGATGTCGCGCATCATGGCGGTGGCCAGCTTCATCCCGGCGATCCCCTTGGGGGGCGGCGGAGCCATTACGGAGGTTTGCATGTTCATGGCGAAGTCCTGCTGCGGCACTGCGGTTTCAGTGCTTTGAATGGCAGGCCATTGTGGCGAAATGAGGGACAAACACGGCCCTCAATGGGTCACTGTCACCGCAGGACGAGGACGATTCCAAGATAGGCGACAAGCGCCATGGAGAGCGGAAAGCCCATCGGAAAGCGTTTGCTGGCGGTGTCCCAGCTGGCCCAATGGGGGACGGCCTGCCTTATGGGTGTGGCCCTTGCGATGCGATGTGCAGCATAGCCTGCCAGGAAGGCAGCCGACAGGATCAGGGCAACCAACACCGCATCCGATGTCGCGATCATCGGGGCTGCGGCGGCCATGAACTTGGCGTCACCGGCGCCCATGGCGCCTGCGGCGTTCAGGACCATCCCGATCACCAGAATGACCGGCAGATGCAGCCAGTGCCAAAGGTATTGGTCGAATGGCAGGGCGATCAGGCCAAGCACGGCATAGGCCGCGACCAGTGCCAGGACCGTGGCATTCGGGATCTTCATCCGAGACAGGTCGGAGTAAGAAACGATGAAGGCGATGGGAAGGGCGGCGAGCAGGAACCAGCCGGCTGCCCATGCAGTCAAGTCCATCAGCCGTTCGAGACGTTGTCCTCCAGCGCGCGAAGGGACCGCGCGGCCTCTTCGAAGTGCTGGGGATGGGTGTCGATGGCTTCGCGCAACAGGCCCTTTCCGATGGTCAGGTCGTTCTGCTTGATCGCGGTCAGCGCCAGCGTGTGCAGCAGTTTCGCGCGTTCGACCTGTGTCATCGGAATGACAGGCAGGTCGTAGTTGCGCTGGGCCCCGCGCGCGAGGATCAGGTTGTTCTTGGCTGTGAACATGCCGCCGTCCTGGCGCAGGGCGTCGGTGAACAGACGTTCCGCATCGCGGTAGTCTCCGCGGGTCAGCTTGGAGAAGCCCCAGTTGTTCAACACGCCGGCGGGTGTCGTCGTCAGGCCGGCCGCGATCTCGTAAAAGCTGTCTGCCTTGCCCCACTGCTGGTTGCTGTCGGCAACCATCGCTTCCAGCCTGTAACGGCGATAGGTCTCGTGGGTGGGCGGGATGGTGTTGAGCATCGCCGCGGCCTCGTCCCAGCGGTTCGAGCGGATCATGGCATCGGCCAGTTCGACACGGTCGTCGTTGTTGGCCTCTTCATGTTCGATGACGCTTTGCCAGGAGGAGACGCCTTCGGGGCCACGGCCGGCACGCACGAGGCTTTTCGCCTTGCCGCGCATCAGGTCGATCCGTCCCGGTTCGTTGTTGAGCGCGCCTGTGAAATAGCGCACGGCCTCCTCGGGGTCTCCGACCGTCAGCATCACGTCATTGAGATTGGTCTCATCGACCACATCCATATCCGAGAGCGCGCGTTCAACCTGCGCATCGCCGGATTGGTTGCAGGCCGAAAGGGCGGCGATCGCCACGGTGCATAGAAAAAACTGGCGCATATTCCTGCGTCCTTTGCTGCTCTTGCCTCTTTACGCGCCAAGAAGGATGAAATCCCCCGTGCCGCGCCTGACCAGTTTGAAGTCCTGGTTCTGTTGATCTGGATCGTAACCGGGGTCCGAGAGGTTGGATAGCGCGAGACGCAAATTCTCGCGAATTTGGTCGGAATTGCCGTTATCCGTTGCAAAGGCGCGACGGAACACCTCGGCAGCTTCGCTGTATTCGCCCTTTTCCAGAAGGATGACGCCCAGATTGTTCCATGCGGCGGGGAAATCCGGCTCCTCTTCGGTCGCGCGGCGCAGCAAGCGTTCGGCCTGTCCCAACCGTCCAAGCTTGAGATTGGCCGAGCCGAGCGCCGACAGCGTGTCCACATTGACGCCCTGTTGTGCGGCGGCACGGGTGTAGGCGCGCAGGGCAAGCTCGTGCTCGCCCGCCGCCATCAGGCGATGGCCCACGATCAGACCGTCTTCGTCGCCTTCACCGGCTATTCCCGGGGCATAGACGGTGTCGTCGGTACGACCGAAGCCGCCTGAAGAACAGGCGGCTGCCGTCGAACAAAGACCAAGGGCAATGAAGACCCGGCGTTGAAGCATCCGTTAGAAGTTAGCCCCGCTGAGGTTTGTCGATATGTTGTAGATCGACGGTCCGATCAGGATGAGCAAAAGCGGGGGCACGGTCAACATCATCGTCGCAAGTGTCATTTTCGTGGGCAGTTTGTTTGCGGCTTCCTCGGCACGCATGACGCGCTTGTCGCGCATCTCGCCGGCATAGACCCGCAAGGCGTCGGCAATCGAGGTGCCGAATTGCTGCGACTGGATCAGCACCGTCACGAAGCTGCTGACGTCCTGCACGCCGCACCGTTCGGACATGTCACGCAGAACGGCGTCCTTGGCCTTGCCGGCTTTCATTTCCTGCGCGACCATTTCGAATTCTTCGGACAGGTCGGGAAATCCAGAGCGCAACTCGCGGCTGACGCGAATGATCGATTGGTCGAGCGATTGCCCGGCTTCGACGCAGACCAGCATCATGTCGAGACTGTCGGGGAAGCCATTGGTGATCTCTTCCTTGCGCGTGGCCTGCCTGCGGGTCACCCAATACTTGGGGAGCATATAGCCGACGCCACCGGGACCGAGGATGTAGACCATCAGGTTTGTGGTCGTGACATCGCCTTGGCTCATTTTCAGCATTGCGTAGATGCCACCCAGAAGCAGCCCGATAATACCCAGCGCAAACTGCGAGAAATGAAAGATCCGAACGGCATTGCGGCTGCGGTAGCCGGCCTGCAACAGCTTGAGCTTGACAGCCGAGTATTCCTCGGCGTTCTGCGGCTCGAGGAAGGTCGAATATTTCTCGAGCTTGTCCTTGCTTGACGCGGTCCTCAGCTTTTCGGCGGTCTTGCTTTGGGCCGCTTGGTGACGCTGCTGTTGCTTGAGCTTGTCCAGCGGATCTTCTTCCTTGGTCAGAAGAAAGGGCAGGGTGACGAGGATCATCGCGACACCGATCAGCCCTACGATCATCAGCATTCCGTAGGGCCCAAGGTATTGCGTCACCATGGCGTTGATTTCTTCAAACATCTGACAGCCTCAAACCTTGATATTCACGAGAGAGCGCATGACGATCAGGTTCGCCACGAGAAAGGCGGCCACGACCAGACAGGCGGGGATGAAAATCGAGGTGCCCATGACCTCGTCGAAGTAGTCGGGCTGAATCAGGTTGATGCCGATCAGCGCGAGGATGGGAAAGCCCGACAACAGCTTGCCCGACCACTTGGCTTCGGCGGTAATCGCCTTGACCCGCCGGAACAGGCGAAAGCGGGCGCGGATCACCTTGGCCAGACCATCGAGAATCTCGGCAAGGTTACCGCCCGATTGCTGCTGGATCGTCACGGCGACCGCGAGAAAGCGCAAATCCTGCATGTCCAGACGTTCGGCCATCGCCTTGAGGCACTCGCCCACATCGCGGCCATAGGCGGTCTCGTCCGAGATCACGCCCATTTCGGTGCCCAGGGGGTCCGCTACCTCTTTCGACACGATCGAAATGGCCGAGCTGAACGGGTGGCCGACGCGCAGGCTGCGCACCATCAGTTCGACAGCTTCGGGCAACTGTTCCTCGATCATCGCCATGCGCTTGTTGGCCTTGGCCGAGATCCAGACGAAGACGCCACCGATGCCCATCGCCGTGCCGACGCCGATGCGCACAGGCAGGCTGGTTGCTGTCATCATGGTCAGGCCGAAGAAAGCCACGACGCTCACGACACCCATGAGCATGATGATCTGACTGGGGGAAAAGGCGATGTTTGCCTTCTGCGCCTTGATCGCCAGGATCGAATAGATCGGGATCGACTGGCTTTTCATGTGCTGGGTCATCTCCTTGCGGAGCTGTTCCAGAACCTGTTCGCGTCCACCGCCCTTTTCCATGAGCTCAAGGCGACGGTTCACCTTGCCGTTCATGGAAATCGACTTGCCGAACATGACCAGATAAAGGCCCTGCACCATAGCGAGGACGGCGACGAAGATGATGATGTAGATGATCGGGGCAGCGGAAATCATGGCGAATTACTCCGCAACCATGGGTTCGAAGATCTGTGGTGGCAGATCGTAGCCCCACAGTTTGAAACGTTCACTGAAGGCCGACCGCACGCCAGTGGCGGTGAAGTGACCGATGATCTTGTTGTCGGGTGTCAGTCCGACGCGCTGATAGCGGAACACTTCCTGCATCGAGATGACATCGCCTTCCATGCCGGTGATTTCGGTGATCGACGTCATGCGACGCGAACCGTCCTGCAGACGCGAGGCTTGAACGATCAGGTTCACAGCCGAAGAAATCTGGCTTCGCACCGCCTTGATCGGCATCTCGATGCCGGCCATGGCGATCATGTTCTCGAGGCGGCTGACACCGTCGCGGGCGCTGTTGGCGTGGATCGTCGTCATCGATCCGTCGTGGCCGGTGTTCATGGCCTGCAACATGTCGATCACTTCCTCGCCGCGTGTTTCGCCGACGATGATACGGTCGGGGCGCATCCGCAGGGCGTTCTTGAGGCAGTCCCGCTGGCTGACGCCACCCTTGCCCTCGACGTTGGGCGGACGGCTTTCCATGCGGCCCACATGTGTCTGCTGCAGTTGAAGTTCGGCCGTGTCTTCGATGGTCAGGATGCGTTCGTCGTCGCCGATAAAGGACGACAGCGCGTTCAGTGTCGTCGTCTTACCCGAACCCGTACCACCCGAGACGATGATGTTCAGGCGGGTCGAGACGGCAGCTTGCAGATAGGCGGCCATTTCCTCGGTGAAGGCGCCGAACTTGACCAGCTCGTCGATGCCCAGCTTTTCCTTTTTGAACTTTCGAATGGAAACAAGGCTGCCGTCAACGGCGATGGGCGGCACCATTGCGTTGAAACGTGAACCGTCCGCCAGACGCGCATCGACGTAAGGGTTCGATTCGTCGACACGGCGACCCACGGCCGAGACGATCTTGTCGATGATCCGCAGAAGGTGCTTTTCGTCCTTGAAGGTGACGTCCGTCAGTTGCAGCTTGCCCGAACGTTCGACGAAGATCTGCTGCGGCCCGTTCACGAGGATATCGTTGACGGTGTCGTCCTTCAAAAGCGTCTCGAGCGGGCCAAGACCTGTGACCTCAAAGAACAGGTCCTGATTCAAGGCCTGTCGTTCCTCACGGTTGAGCACCACGCCCATGCCTTCGAGTGATTCTGCGGCAATCGCGTTGATCTCGGCGCGCAAATCCGTTTCGGAGGCCGTTTCAAGGGCGGCGAGGTTGAGGTTCTCCAAGAGCGCCTTGTGCAGTTCGAGCTTGATCTCGCCCAGCCGTTCCTTGCGCTTTTTCTCGCGGTCTTGCGGTGCTGCTTCGGCACTGCGCTTGGGCATCGCTTTCATCAGGCTGGCTTTGGGGGCGACATCCTGTTCCGGCACGGCGGCCAGTTTCGGTTGGGTGACCGCCGCCTTGCTGCCGTCCGTCTTCTTGTACTTCGAGAACATTGCGTTGCCTTTTCCTTAGCCGGCTTGCTCGGCTGCGTCCGAGAGGTTCACCTCGTGGACGGAGTGAGCAAGCTTGCAGATTTCCTTGCGGGCGGCGTTCTTGGGCTGACCAACCGCCAGCGGGACGCCGTGATCGGCGTTCTGACCGACGATCTTTCCGCCGTCGGGGATCAGGACTTCGACCGAAATTCCAAGCGAATCCGCCAATCGCTTGATCCGGCTTTTGCCGTTGAGATCGGTAAACCCGGGTGCGCGGTTCAGAACGAAACGCAGCTTTTCAAACGGAAGCTCTTCGGCCTGCAAGGCACGCTTGAGCCGCAGCGTATTTTGGGCAGACCGCATGTCCAACTCGAGCGTCGCAAAATAGACGTGCGTGGCCTCCAGCACGGTTTGCGACCATTCGACCATGGTGGATGGCATGTCGATCACGACGTAGTCGAAGTTGGTGCGCGCCACTTCCAGGACCCGAGAGATGTCCTCGGGTGTCACCAGATCGAGCGGGATCATGTCCAAGGGCGCGGTCAGGACGTGCAGCTTTTCCTCGAATGTCGAAAGCGCCTGCATGAAGCTTTCGCTGTCCATCGAGGCCGTGTCCGACAAAAGCTCCAGCACGGTTTCGCGGCGCGGCAGGTCAAGGAAGGTCGAAGCCGACCCGAACTGCAGGTCTAAATCGATGAGACAGACACTGGGTGCATCCGATTTGGCTTCTTTCTTGCGCCGCTTCTTGACGGTGTCGTTCACCGTCGCCAGCTCCCATGCCAGATTGACAGCCAGCGTGGTCGCACCCGTGCCGCCCGCCATGCCGTGAACGGCGATCAGGACGGCCTCGCGGTCACCGGTGGCCTTGAGCTTGGTGCCTTCGCTGGGGGCTATGGGGACTTCGGCAGGCGGCGTCAGGACGCGTTCGATCGCATTGGCCAGTTCGTTTTCCGGAAGCGGGTAGGGGACGAATTCGTCGCCGCCTTCACGCAGCAGCTTGTGCAGGGCCGCCGGGCTGACATCCTCTGCGATCAGAATGACCTTGATGTCATGCGCCTTCGCTTCGGCGATGACCTGACTGATGAGGTCGAGGTTGTCCTCGTCTTCTTCGTCCATCGCGATCGCCACGAACTTCAGGCCCGCGGCATCGGGTTGTGCAAGAAATGCAATGGCGTCCTCGAACCCGAGATCACCCCAGCTGTCACCCATCGCGGTTTCCATGTCTTCGATCAGAAGATCGAAGATCTGAACGTCACGACTGATGGTGCAGGCCGCAATGGGCTCTGCTTCGGTCTTCAGAATTGCGTTGCTGCTCATGGCTCATCGTCCTCGTCAATCCGGGGCATTCCGCAAAGAGCGAGCGGAGCAAAGAGGCCCCCACATCGCCTGAACGGTTCGGTTCGATTGCCTTGGGCAGAACGGACCGATCCCTTTAGACGTGTTTTTGCAGGCAACTAAGGCGGAATTGGGACGAAAAAGCTTCCATTGTGCGGAAACGGGGAACGATGGCAGCGCTGGCCTTCGAATGTTGAAACGCGCGGGTCAGTGCCCGCGCGTTTCAAGAACGTCGTGTTTCGGCGGCCAGATTAGCCGCCCTCGGTCACGGTCGTGGCCGTCGCCGTATTCTGCGGCTGCGCGCTTTGGACGTATTCACGGAAGATGACTTCAGCATACTTCCCGTTCAGCAACGTCGGGTGGTTTTCGACGAAACCGGTGACCTCTGTCACGGTGCGACGGTTTTGACGCTCGCGGCCTTCGGTCACGACAAGCGGGCGCTGCTCGCCGAAGGAAACGACAGCTTCCAGTCGCGACCGGTTGACGCCCTGACCCACGAGGAAGTTCACCACCGCATTGGCCCGTTGCTGGCCCAGTCGTTGGTTGTAACTGGAAGATCCGACAAGATCGGTGTGCCCGAAGACCTTGAACCTGATTTCCGGGAACTGTTTGATCCAGTTGGCCTGTTCGATCAGGATCGCCTGCGCGGTGCCGTCAAGGGCCGCACTGTTGAAGGGGAAGGTGACCATCGCGTTCACTTCCGCTTCGAAACGGCGTTGCAGGTTGATGCGGTACTCGGCGGCATTGGTCTGCGCCAGCGTGTTGTTCATGGTTGCATCGCCAAAACCGCGGTCGAGCTGCGCGCCAGCTTCCTGGTTGAAAGTCGATGCGTTCGGGCTTGCACAGCCGGCCAAGGCAAGGGCTGCAGCGACGAGGGAAAAGTGGGTTTTCATCGTGACGCTCCGATCAATCGTCAAGGACGTAGCCGTAGGACCCCGAAAAGTCCTGACGTGCCACTTCGCCAGCGCCACCGGTCTTGGGGGCGTTTTCAGCT
Source organism: Loktanella sp. (assembly GCA_020201155.1). GTDB lineage: Bacteria > Pseudomonadota > Alphaproteobacteria > Rhodobacterales > Rhodobacteraceae > JAIVHI01. The sequence goes on from JAIVHI010000008.1 coordinate 21,625, forward strand.
TCGACGCGACCGAAAAGGAAGAGATCCCGTTCGGTCGGGGGTTGGACACGATCCGTGGGCAGGGCCAACGCCTCGCCACGGGTCGGGGTGACCAGATGCGGCGTGACGATAATCACAAGCTCGGTCTGGCGCCGGCTGTATTCCGCACTGCGGAACAGGCTGCCGAGAATGGGAATGTCCCCGGCCCAAGGCACCTGACCGGTGAGATCGGTGAAGTCGTCGGACAAAAGGCCCGCGATCGCAAAGCTTTCGCCATCGCGCATCTCCACGGTGGTCGAGGTTTCGCGGCGCCGGAAAGCGTCGATCGAGAAGCCGCCTGCTGTTATGCCGTTTGCCGTGTCGACCGACGACACCGCCGCATTCAGTTCCAGATTGATGATGTCCTGATCGATGACACGCGGAATGAAGTTCAGTTCTACACCGAAGGGCTTGTATTCGACACTGACGCCGCCGTCTCCGTTGTTGACCGGAATGGGGTATTCGCCACCTGCGAGGAACTTGGCCTCTTGCCCTGAAAGTGCGGTCAGGTTCGGTTCGGCCAATGTCCGCACGACACCGCGTGCTTCCAGCGCTTCGAGCAGGATACCGACTTCAAGGCCGCCGGCATTGAACCCGAACAGAAATGCGCCGTTGTTCTCGCCCGGACCCGGCAAGGTGCCGCCGGTCCCGCCGGAAACGCCGCCGGCCGAGGCCAGTGCATTGGTGCCGGCCGACAGGCCAAGATCGCCGCCCAACCCGGTGCCTTGCAGCGCGATAGAGGACGACAGCGACTTTGAAACCGATCGCTGCATCTCGGCAAAGCGCACCTTCAGCATGACTTGCTGCGTGCCGCCGACGCTCATCAGGTTCGAGACGCGCTCCGGGGCATAGCGTTCGGCAAGGGACAGGGCCCGATCAAGCCGCGAGATGGACGACACGGTGCCCGACAGGACGATCCCGTTGTTGGCCGTGCGCACCTCGATAGGCTCGCCTGGCAGGATCTGTTCCAGCCGTTCCTTGAACTCGGCAATGTCGGGCGTCACGTGGACCTCGACATTGGTGATCAGACGGCCATCGGCGCCCAGAAGGGTCAGCGTCGTCCGTCCGGGTTCCTTGCCCAGCACGTAGATCGACCGATCAGAAAGCGACGAGATGTCTGCGATCCCAGGATTTGCGATGGAAAGTTCGGTAAAGGGCCTGTCGCTTTCGACGACGACGGCCCGGTTCATGGGCACATTCAGTGCCGATGACGGGGTGCCGCGGACGACCCTCAGGGTTTCGGCGGCAACGGACGTCGGAACATGCGCAACTGCCATTGTCAGGCCCGCAAGTGCGGCCTTCAATAGATCTCTGTATGTCATTGTGACCTGCCTCTATTGATCACGCCTCTTGCCGGGATTTGCCCCGATCGTTGCCGTGACCATGGCTGCATCCCGCATTTATTGCAAGAATCAATGCGTTGGCATGCAAAGCTGATGTGGGTAAAGGGCAACAGATCGGAAAACTTGCGCGCAAACAGACAGGGCGCCCGATGGGCGCCCTTGCTGATTTCGTTGGATCTTTTGCCACTCTGACGGGGATCAGTCGCGGCAGGGGATCGGGATGCTCACGACCTCTGCACCGCGCCTTTGACGGATCGAACAGGTTTCGGGCGGCGCCTCCGGGGCGGGCGCCGGGGCGGCCTCGCGGGGTTCGGGCAGACCCAGCAGCATGCGCTGATCGACCTCGATGTTCGAGACAACGGTGTCGTCATCGACGCCAAGAAGCGACAGGGTAAGAGCGCCGGTCGATTGCGCCTGCGTCAGAAACGCCACGTCTTCGGGGCTGACCTGCACGGTCACGGTGCGGGCGACGCTTGCGTTGGCGCGCTCTGCATCCGCGGACTGGTCGACCGCGATCAGCGGCACGCGCGACCGGATCAGTTGCGTCATCCTGTTGTTGTTGACGGTGCCGGTCCAGTAGATGTCCACGCGGTCACCCGGGCGCAGGAAGCCTGATACACCCGACGACACATCGACGCGGACCGTGAAGGCGCGCATGCCTGGATCAAGGCGAGTCGTAATGCCGGCCTGCTCGCCGGGTGCGGTCACTTTCGATGCCAAAAGAGGTTCGTTCACCTCGATCGACCGAAGGGCGAGGCGCCGTACGTCCAAACCTTCGGGAAAAAGCTCTTCTTCGGTGGTGAACACACCTTCTGGAAGCGAGGCTTTCGCATACTGGATCAAGCCAACGTCGTCCGGTGTGATTTCCTGTCCATAGCGCAGCTGCGTTGTCGGCGCATAGACTTGCACGGTTTCGACAGTCTGCTGGGCCTGCGCGCGGACTTGCTGCAGGGCATTCGTCTGCTGGTCCATGTAGCCTTTCACCATGTAAACGGCGAATCCGGCAAGTCCCATTCCGACGAGAAGTACCAGAGCGAATACAGCACGCATTTTAGTGATTCCTTTAACTGGGCATCCAAGTTTGGATGTCGTTGTAGATCCGCATCTAGCAGCCGCTACTCGTCGGGGAGCGTCCTCAAGTTCGGACTGGGCGGTCATGTCGTTGGAAACTTTGTTTGCCAAATCGCCAATGCCACCGCTGACAGTGGACCCAACGGCCAAGCCCAGTGCCACGATGGCGGCGGTCAGGACGACCCAGTCAACAGTCACGGCACCGTCTTCGTCGTTGCGGAAGTTCTTGATAAAGTTAAGCATGTGTCTCTCCTCAGAGTTCGCTGTTTCAATTTCACCTCGCCGGATCATTTCAGGCCGGCCTCTTGTTTGGCCCGATCCCCGTCTTGGATGAGGACATATAGCTGTCAGAATGCGGCACTATTTGGACCCAGTTGTAGCATTTTGTGGGAGAGGCGTTTTTCCCTGATTTTAATGGTCAAGTCACTGATTTTACGGACAAAAATAATGCAGAAAATTCGATTCAGCCTGTTAAGGCGTTGCCTGCTTGCGCCGAATGGGATCAAAATCGGGCCTTTGTTTCCGGTTTGGTATCGAAAGCCTGCGTTATTTGGCAGGGTCGCTTCAAAACATCCGTGAGCAGGATCAAGAAAATGAAGAAATGCATCTCCGCCACCGCCGCGGTCGTCATCGCCCTTGCCTCGCCTTTGTCCGCGCAGGACAGGCTGCAGGCCGACTTCACCTTCAAGCGCGTGGGCGTCCCAAGCAGCGGGGCGAACCGGATCACGGTGCAGGTCACACCGCGGTCGCCTGCCAGCCCGGCCTCGCCCGGTGGTGCGGGGGCCACGAACGCGAGTGCGCCTGTCATTCCCCCCGTGTCCGAACTGGAATGGTTCTGGGGCGAAGTGCCGACCGCGCGCGACGCCAGCGGTGCGGTCCGCATCCAGCAGGCCCTGAAGGTCATCGCGAACCCGCCCAGCGGCAAAACGGTTCCCGCCCCCCGGTTGCAGACGCTGCAGGATATCGCCAATGCCCACGGCCTCGATATCCTGCGGGAAACCGTAGGGACCGAGGTCTCACCCGCCCTTGTTCTGGCGGTGATCGCCGTGGAAAGTGCGGGGCGGACCGGTGCGGAAAGCCATGCGGGCGCACAGGGGCTGATGCAACTGATGCCCGACACGGCCGCGCGTTTCGGGGTGACCGACAGCCTGAACCCCGCCGACAACATCAAGGGCGGCGTGGCTTACCTTGGCTGGCTGCAAAAGCATTTCGACAATGACGCGGTGCTGGTGCTTGCGGGCTACAACGCGGGCGAGGGGGCGGTGCGCGACAACGACGGTGTTCCGCCCTACGCCGAAACGCGGGGCTATGTCCCCAAGGTGCTGGCCGCCTGGACCGTGGCCAAGGGGCTCTGCGTGACGCCCCCGCAACTGCTGACGGATGGCTGCGTCTTCAACGTGAACAGCAGCTGAAACGCAAAGGGCCGGTCAGATGACCGGCCCTTGTCGTCCTAAGTCCCGGGTCAGAGGATCGTGGCTTCGGTTGCGGCGCGAATCTCTTCCTCGGTGACGCCGTCCGCCGTTTCGACGATTTTCAAGCCGCCCTCGACCACGTCCAAAACGCCCAGATTGGTGATGATACGGTCCACGACGCCCGCGCCGGTCAGCGGCAGGGTGCATTCCCTGAGCAGCTTGCTGTCGCCGTGCTTGTTGGTGTGGTCCATCACGACGATCACGCGGCGAACGCCCGCGACAAGGTCCATCGCACCGCCCATGCCCTTGACCAGCTTGCCGGGGATCATCCAGTTCGCCAGATCACCGTTCTCGGCCACTTCCATGGCACCGAGGATCGCGGCGGCGATCTTGCCGCCCCGGATCATGCCGAAGGACGTGGCGCTGTCGAAATAGGCGGTGCGCTTGAGTTCGGTGATCGTCTGCTTGCCCGCATTGATCAGGTCGGCGTCCTCTTCGCCCTCGTAAGGAAAGGGGCCCATGCCCAGCATGCCGTTTTCGGATTGCAGGGTGATCTCCTTGTCGCCGACATAGTTGGCCACCAGCGTCGGGATGCCGATGCCAAGGTTCACATACATCCCGTCCTCAAGTTCCTGCGCGGCCCGTTCGGCCATCTGGTTTCTGTCCCAAGGCATTACACGGCCTCCTTCTTGCGGGTCGTGCGCTGTTCGATGCGCTTTTCGTGGTCGCCCTGGATCAGGCGGTGCACGTAGATGCCGGGCAGGTGGATGCCGTCGGGGTCCAGGGCGCCGGTCGGCACGATTTCCTCGACCTCGGCCACGCAGATTCGGCCACACATGCCTGCGGGCACGTTGAAGTTGCGGGCCGTCTTGCGGAAGATCAGGTTGCCTGTCTCATCCGCTTTCCATGCCTTGATGATGGCAAGATCGGCGAAGATGCCGCGTTCCATGATGTAGGTCTCGCCGTCAAAGTCCTTGTGTTCCTTGCCTTCGGCGATCTGGGTGCCGACACCGGTCTTGGTGTAGAAGCCGGGGATGCCGGCGCCACCGGCGCGCATCCGTTCGGCCAGCGTGCCTTGGGGGTTGAACTCGACCTCCAGCTCGCCTTCGAGGTACTGGCGCATGAATTCGGCGTTTTCGCCCACGTAGGACGACATCATCTTCTTGACCTGCCTGCTTGCCAGAAGAATGCCGATGCCGAAATCATCCACGCCGGCATTGTTGGACGCAAAGGTCAAACCCTTGACGCCGCTGTCCTTGATTGCCTGCAGCAACAGTTCGGGAATACCACAAAGCCCGAAACCGCCTGCCGCGATGAGCATGTCATCGCGCAGCAGGCCGTCCAGTGCTGTCGTGGCGTTGTCGTAGATCTTTTTCATTCAGCCCTCCAACGCATCAGTTTGCAGGAAACTGACCGCGCGCCAAAGGACTGTCAACGGCTATGCCGCAGCGCAGAAGCTACAGAACGCGAACCTGCGTTCCGACTTCGGTCAGATTGAAAAGCTCTTCGATCTGGGGGTTGAAGAGGCCGATGCAGCCGTCGGATGACGGACGCCCGATCTTGCGCGTGTCGTGTGTGCCGTGGATCAGGTAGGCGGGCCAGGACAGATACATCGCATGGGTGCCCAGCGGGTTGTCGGGGCCGGGGGGCATGTATTCCCAGCCGAAACGTTCGCGCTGGCTTTGCGTCGGTGTCCAGTCGGGGCCGACGCGCTTGCGCGTGATTTCCGTGTACCCGCGCTTGGTCAGATCGTCGCTGAGCGGCACGGACGTCGGATAGACGCGGTAGTCGGTATCCGTGGCATTCCAGTAGTGAAGAATGCGTTCATTCGTGTTGGCCAGAATGGCGCCTTTGCCAAGGGTGTCGAAGTGGTCCTGCCACCGCTGGCGCGTGAAACTGGCGGTGTTGCGCGTGACTTCGGCCCGTACGAGCGACGGTGCGGTAAGTGCGACAGCCGAAAGACCGGCAAGAATCGTGCGGCGTGGAATGCGGTTGCTCATCTTGACCTCATGAGTTTTTCATTCTGCTACGGTCAAAATGCCGTTTGCGTCAATGAAAACCGCTTCACGACGCCGTGTTGCGCGAACCCCCGCCTGAGCGGTCAACTGTCCTTTTTCGGTGCTGCCTTTGCCTTGGACGCCGTCTTCTTGGGGGCCGCCTTTTTGGCTGTCGGCTTTTTCTTGGGTGCAGCTTTCGTCTTGGCTACCTTCTTTCCTGACTTCGCGGCGCGCTCGGCGATCAGATCGACCGCCTGCGACAGGGTCAGATCGGCCGGCTCGATGGTGTCGGGGATCGTCGCATTGATCTTGTCCCATTTGACATAAGGCCCGTATTTGCCGTCGTAGATATTGACCGGCCCGCCCGCTTCGGGGTGCTCGCCCAGCTCGTGGATGGGTGTCGCCGCCTTGCCGCGGTTGCCACGGGCGGCTTTCTTTTCCGCCAGAAGCTGAACCGCGTGATTCATGCCGACGGTCCAGACGTCTTCCAGGCCTTCGAGATTGGCGTTGGTGCCGCCACGGTCCGATGTGCTTCCCGCGTGTTTGATATAAGGACCATAGCGCCCGATATTGGACCAGACGTTCACGCCGTCCTCGGGGTGCGGGCCGATCAGCCGGGGCAGGGCCAGCAGGCGCACCGCATCCTCCAGTGCTACATCTTCAGGCTCCCACTCCTTGGGGATCGACTGGCGCGGCGGCTTCTTGTTTTCTTCCGTCGTCTCGCCGCGCTGGGCGTAGGGGCCAAAGCGGCCCTTGAAGATGCGGATCTCGTCGCCCTGATCCTCGCCCAAAAGCTTCCCGTCGGGGGGGATCGCGCTGGCCTCCGCCTCGGGGTTGGGGGGGCCGAAGGGGCGGGTGTAGCGACATTCGGGGTAGTTCGAACAGCCGATAAAGGCACCACCGGCGCGCGCGGTGCGCATGGACAAACGCCCTTGCCCGCAATTCGGACAGAGGCGGGGGTCACTCCCGTCCTCGGTCGGTGGGAAAAGATGCGGTTCCAGCACCTCGTTGATCTTTTCCAGCACCTCGGTGATGCGCAGGTCGGATGTTTCGGCGATGGCGGCAGAAAAATCACGCCAGAACCGGTCGAGCACCTTCTTGTATTCCGCGTCGCCCGCGCTGACCTCGTCCAACTGGTTTTCCAGATCGGCGGTGAAGTCGTAACCGATGTACTTGCGGAAATAGTTCATCAGAAAAGCGGTCACGAGCCGCCCTTTGTCCTGCGGGATCAGGCGGTTCTTGTCCTTTTCCACATAGCCGCGATCCTGGATCGTCGTGACGATGCTGGCATAGGTCGAGGGGCGCCCGATGCCGAGTTCTTCCATGCGTTTGACCAGTGTCGCCTCGGTGTAGCGCGGCGGCGGCTGGGTAAAGTGCTGGTCGGGTGTCACGCTTTCCTTGGCCGTCTTGTCGCCCTGCGCCAGTTGCGGCAGGCGTTTGTCGTCGTCATCGACCACGTCATCGTCGCGGCCTTCTTCGTAGACGGCCAGAAAACCGTCGAACAGCATGACCTGCCCGGTGGATCGCAGCATGACCTGACCGTCGTCGCTGCCGATCTCGACCGTGGTGCGTTCAAGCCGGGCGGCCTCCATCTGGGCGGCCATGGTGCGCTTGTAGATCAGGTCGTAAAGCTTGCGTTGGTCGGAATCGCTGATCTTGGCCGCGGCGGTGTCCACGTTCATTTCCGTGGGGCGGATGCATTCGTGGGCTTCCTGCGCGTTCTTGGCCTTGTTCTTGTAGATGCGCGGCTCTTTCGGCAGATACTTGTCGCCGAACTTGTCAGATATCGCCTTGCGTGCATCGGTGACGGCCTCTGGGGCCATATCGATCCCGTCGGTCCGCATGTAGGTGATCAACCCGGCCTCGTAGAGCCGCTGTGCCACGCTCATGGTCTGGCGTGCACCAAAACCGAACTTGCGGCTGGCTTCCTGCTGCAGGGTCGAGGTCATGAACGGAGGCGAGGGGTTGCGCGATCCGGGCTTGGCTTCGACGGATTTGACCGACAGGTCCCGCGACTGGATCGCCTGCACGGCCATTTCGGCCTGCGTCTGGTTGGCAAGGCTGAACTTGTCCAGCTTGTCGCCTGCCAGAACCGTCAGCCGCGCTTCGAAAGCCTGCCCGCGGGGCGAGGTCAGGACGGCCTTGACCGTCCAGTATTCCTGTGCGCGGAAGGCCTCGATCTCCATCTCGCGCTCGACGATCAGACGCAGCGTCACGGATTGCACGCGACCGGCTGATTTCGATCCCGGCAGCTTGCGCCACAGCACCGGCGACAGATTGAAGCCGACAAGATAGTCCAGCGCGCGGCGGGCCAGATAGGCCTCGACCAGCGGCGCGTCGATCTGGCGGGGGTGCGCCATCGCATCAAGGATCGCGGTCTTGGTGATCTGGTTGAAGACGACACGATCGGCCTTTTCCAGCTTCAAGCCGCGCTTGTTCGACAGCTCTTCCCACAGGTGCCAGCTGATCGCCTCGCCTTCGCGGTCGGGGTCAGTGGCAAGGATCAGCTTGGGGTCTTCTTTCAAGGCGTCGACGATCGCCTTGATGTGTTTCTTGCTGTCGCTCGCGACCTCCCATTTCATCTCGAAATCCTCGTCCGGCAGGACCGACCCGTCTTTCGGGGGCAGGTCGCGAACGTGACCGTAGGAGGCGAGGACGGTATAGTCGCTGCCAAGATAACCGTTTATTTTCTTCGCCTTGGCGGGGGATTCGACGACGACGACTGGCATGGGAATCCTTTACGCGGAACAGGGCATCTTTGGCGCGGCAACATGTGGGCGGCGATCAAAGAATGTCAATGCGGCGCTTGCAGGCAGCGGTTCACTGCCGTTTCGAACGGTTCTTCACCGTGTGCCGCGAGGCAGACGCGGTTCAGTTCGCCGTGCGCAGCGCCAGAAGACCACCGGCCTGACGGTCGATCCGACCGTCGAGTTCAAGGTCAACCAGAACCGGGGCCACCTGTTTCGCGGTGACGCGCAGGTCGCGGATCAACTGGTCTTCGGCCAGGGGCGAGGGGCCGAGACGTGACAGGATCTGGTCGTGCAACGCTGCGGTTTCCCGCAGGCTGCGTTCGGGTTTTGGCGTGGCGGCAGGGGCCGGGGCAGGGGCAGGGAGTGGCAGTTCGACGGTCTGCGGATCACCCAGAACGCCAATCACGTCCTCGGCCGACCGGATAAGGGTGGCCCCGTCCCGGATCAGCATGTTGCAACCCGCCGCGCGTGCGTCGAACGGATGGCCCGGCACCGCCAGCACGTCACGTCCCTGATCCAGTGCCGTGCGGGCAGTGATCAGACTGCCGGATTTGGCCGCTGCTTCGACCACCAGAACGCCCTGCGCGAGCGCCGAGATGATCCGGTTGCGTTGCGGGAAGTGGCGGGCCTGCGGATGCAAGCCCATCGGCATTTCGGACAGGCGCAGGCCCTTGGCCGCGATGTCATGGGCAAGTGCGGTGTTTTCTGCGGGGTATATAATGTCCACGCCACCGGCCATGACTGCGATTGTTCCACCGTCGAGTGCTGCCAGATGCGCGGAGGTGTCGACGCCACGCGCAAGCCCGGACACGACCACAAATCCCGCATCCACGAGATCGCCCGCCAATTTGCGCGCCGTTCGCAGCCCGAGGGACGAGGCGTTTCGTGCGCCGACCAAGGCCACCATGGGTCGCGCCAGCAAGGCCGTGTCGCCCAAAGCCCAGAACAATGGGGGTGCCCCGTCGACGGACCGCAGGCTTTCGGGGTAGCCGGCATCGGACTGAGCCACCAGCCTTGCCTTGGCGGCCCGACCTGCCTTGAGCTCCGCGAGAACCACACCCTCGGGGCAGGGGTGATAATCCTCTACCCCGGCCTCGCGCGCGATTTCCGGCAGGGCTTGCAGCGCCGCCCGCGCGGTGCCGTGCTGCTTGAGAAGCCGGTGATAGGTCGCCACGCCGACGCGCCGCGACCGCAGCAGCCGCAAGTGGTCGACAAGATCGTCCGTAAAGGCAAGCTGCACTGTCATCGGGGCCCCGCTAGAATCACCATTCCAACAGAGCCCAAGGAGGTTAACATCCCCTTTATGCGGGCTGTCAGGCGGCAGCACCGCCCACGGTCAGACCACCGATCAGCAGGCTGGGCTGGCCCACGCCGACAGGCACCCACTGGCCCTGCTTGCCGCAGTTGCCGATGCCGGGATCGAGTGCCAGGTCGTTGCCGATGGCGCGGATCTTCTGCAGGGCGGTCGCTCCGTCACCGATCAGTGTGGCCCCCTTGACGGGTGCGCCGATCCGGCCGTTCCTGACGCGGTAGGCTTCGGTGCAGGAAAAGACGAACTTGCCGTTTGTGATATCGACCTGCCCGCCGCCGAAGCCAACGGCATAGATCCCGTCCCTGAGCTCTGCGACCATGTTTGCGGGGTCATCCTGTCCCGACAACATATATGTGTTGGTCATCCGGGGCATCGGCGCATGGGCATAGCTTTCGCGCCGCCCGTTGCCTGTCGGGGCCACGCCCATCAACCGCGCGTTCTGACGGTCCTGCATGTAGCCCACCAGCACGCCGTCCTCGATCAGGGTGTTCTTGGCGCCGGGTGTGCCTTCGTCGTCGACGGTGATCGACCCGCGCCGGTCGGGAATGGTGCCGTCGTCCAGCACGGTCACGCCCTTGGCCGCGATCTGCTGGCCCATCAGCCCCGCAAAGGCGCTGGAACCCTTGCGGTTGAAATCCCCCTCAAGCCCGTGCCCGATCGCCTCGTGCAGCAGGATGCCGGGCCACCCAGGGCCAAGCACCACGTCCATCACGCCCGCCGGTGCAGGTTCGGCATCGAGGTTCACCAAGGCGATGCGCAATGCCTCGCGCGCCATCGGTTCCCAATTCTCACGCGCGACAAGCCCCGAAAGTCCTGCGCGACCGCCGCCACCGGCCATGCCGCTTTCGCGGCGGCCCTGATCCTCGACGATGATGCTGACGTTGATCCGGCTCATCGGGCGCGTATCGGTGACCAGATTGCCGTCCGGGCGCAGAATCAGAACCTCCTGATGCGAGGCCGCCAGCGACGCCGAGACCTGCACCACCCGCGGATCAAGTGCCCGCGCAAAAGCGTCCATCTCGCGCAGAAGGTCGATCTTGGCAGGAAAAGTGGCCTGGCTCATCGGATCGATGTCGGAATAAAGCCGGGTGTTCGTGCCCTGCGGCCCCTCGGCCAGCGTGCCGCCACCGTCGCCCACCGCCAGCCGCGCCGTTGCGACGGCGCGCTTGAGCGCCTGTTCGTCGATCGTCGTCGAATGGGCATATCCTGCGGTCTCGCCGCGCACGGCCCGCAGCCCGAAGCCTTCGGAGGCATCGAAACTGGCCGTCTTGATCCGTCCGTCGTCGAAAGACAGAACCTCGGACTTGCGCCGTTCCAGAAAGAGCTCTCCGTCGTCGGCACCGGAAACGGCCTCGTTCAGCAGCGCTTGCGCCGTGTCGCGGTCGAGATGCGTGTCGAAGGGCAGAAAGGGATCGTTGGACATGGGGCAGGCCTTTCGGGGGGATGCTGTGCAAAAGCGCCGTTTTGCCGCAATCTGTTATCTTGAGTTACCGTTGTGAATATGGGACACGATGCCGAACTTACAACGGGATTCCCACAGGCGCCCCATCCGAGCCCGGCCCCAGACGACGGGCGGCCCAGAACGACAGGACATGCACATGCGTTTGACCAAATTCGCCACGACGCTTTCCGCCACAGCCTTTTCGACGCTCGCCGCCGGCGCCGCGTTCGCGCAGGAGGTCAATCAAGAGCTGGAAGTGATCGGCGCGCCGACGAACGGCGACACCGGCTTTCAATATGCGGCGACAAAGCTGGCCCGCGATCTGCAGTGGCTGGACGGGATGTTGCTTGTCATCATCACCGCGATCACGATCTTCGTCACCGGCCTGCTGGCCTGGGTCATCCTGCGTTACAACCGCCGGTCGAACCCGACGCCTGCGGGCTTCACGCACAACTCTCCGCTCGAGGTGGCATGGACTGTCGTCCCGATCGCGATCCTTGTGTTCATCGGCGCGTTCTCGCTTCCGGTTCTGTTCGATCAGCAGGAAATTCCTGAAGGTGACGTGAATATCAAGGTGACGGGCTACCAGTGGTACTGGGGCTATGAATACGTGGACGAGGACGTGCGTTTCGACAGCTTCATGCTGGAAGAAGAAGAGCTTGCAGACTTCGGCTACGACGAAAGCCTGTATCTTCTGGCCACCGACACCGCAGTCGTGGTGCCTGTTGGCGCAACGGTCGTCATGCAGGTCACCGGCGCCGACGTGATCCACTCGTGGACGATCCCGTCCTTCGGCGTCAAGCAGGATGCCGTTCCGGGCCGTCTGGCGCAGCTTTGGTTCGCAGCCGAGCGTGAAGGAATCTACTTCGGCCAGTGCTCGGAGCTTTGCGGGACGGCCCACGCCTACATGCCGATTACGGTCAAGGTCGTCAGTCAGGAAGCCTATGACGAGTGGCTGGCCGAGGCGAAGGTCGAAAACGCCGCCTGATCCTTTCGTGGGCCGTGGTCCACGCATCCTGCCTGATTGATGCGGCGGGCCAATGGTCCGCCGTACCCTTATGCAAAAGGTCCGAAATGAGTGACATGAGCCTGAGCCAGATCGAACATGAAGCCGGAATGGGCGACTACTTTGCCCTGATGAAGCCGCGCGTCATGTCGCTGGTGGTTTTCACCGCGCTGGTGGGCCTGTTGGTCGCGCCCGTTCCCGTCCACCCGTTCATCGGCTTCGTTGCGATCCTCTGTATCGCCGTCGGGGCGGGTGCCTCGGGCGCGCTGAACATGTGGTGGGACGCGGATATCGATGCGAAGATGAAGCGCACAGCATCGCGGCCCATCCCGGACGGGCGGGTCGCACCGGGTGAGGCGCTGGGCATCGGGCTGGCCTTGTCCGGTTTCGCCGTCATGCTGCTGCTTCTGGCGACGAACCTGCTGGCAGCCGGGCTGCTGGCTTTTACGATCTTCTTCTACGCCGTCGTCTATTCCATGTGGCTCAAGCGGTCGACTGCACAGAACATCGTGATCGGCGGGGCGGCGGGTGCCTTTCCCCCGATGATCGGCTGGGCCGTCGCCACGGGCGGCGTGTCCGTGGAAAGCGTTCTGATGTTCGCGCTCATCTTCATGTGGACCCCGCCGCATTTCTGGGCCTTGGCGCTTTTCGTCAAGTCGGACTATGGCCGTGCGGGCATCCCGATGCTGACCGAAACCAAGGGCCGTCGGTCCACGCGCAACCATATTCTTGCTTACACCCTGTTGCTTGTGCCTGTCGCAGTCGGCATCGGGTTCACGTCCATCGGCGGGCCGGTTTACCTGACCGTCGCGGTCCTGATGAACGCATGGTTCCTCAAGGGGGCCTATGACATCTGGACCCGGTCCGACGCTGACAGCGAAGCCGACAAGCATGCGGTCGAAATCAAGGTCTTCAAGATCTCGCTCTACTACCTTTTTGCGCACTTCGGCGCATTGCTGGTTGATGCGGGCTTGCGGGCAGGAGGTATTCTTTGATGACCATCAAGGTCGAACACGAACTGCACGATCGGCGCAGAGGCCGTAACCGCGGGATGGGGTTGATCCTTGTCGTGCTGGTGGGAATCGTCTTTGGCTTGACCGTGGTCAAGGTGCTGCAACTGGGTGATATCCAGCAGTTCGAGACCTTCGATCACGTCGCACGCCCGCAACTCGAACTGCAAACGGAGGGAACCGAATGAAACTTTTCCCCAACATGACAGGGCCGAAACGGACGGTGGCGCAGACCGTCACGCTGGTGCTGGTGATGGGCTCGCTTGCCTGGGCGTCGGTCCCGTTTTACGACTGGTTCTGCCGAGTCACGGGGTTTGGCGGGGCGACCGACGTCGCCGAAGCTGGATCGGACGTGGTCCTCGACGAGACGATCACCGTGCGGTTCGATGCGTCGCTCGCACGCGACATGCCCTGGACCTTCAAGCCCGAGGTTCGCGAGATGGAGATCCGGATCGGCGAGACCGGACTGGCCTTTTACGAAGCGCACAACCCGACCGACCGCCCTGTCGCCGGTCAGGCCGCCTATAACGTGACACCCTACGAGGCCGGTGGGTTCTTCGACAAGATCGAATGCTTCTGCTTTGTCGAGCAGGTCCTGCAGCCGGGCGAGACGATGATGATGCCTGTCAGTTTCTTCGTCGATCCCGCCATCGTGGATGACCGCGAAGGCCAGTATGTCCATACGATCACGTTGTCCTACACCTTCTACGAGATCGACCTGCCCGAAGAATTTCAGCAGGCCGACGCGGGCGCTGCGGCTTTGACAAGTCCCATGCCATCCGCCATAGACACCGACTAAGACAAGCCTTCAGGGAACCGCTCACATGGCGCACGAAAAGAACCACGACTACCATATCCTCAGCCCATCGATCTGGCCGTTCGCTGCCGCCCTTGGAGCTTTCCTCATGCTCTTCGGTGCCGTTCTGTGGATGCCCAACCAAGGCGGCGGACCCTACCTTTTCCTGGTTGGCCTCGCACTGGTCCTGTACACGATGTACGCTTGGTGGGCGGATGTGATTACCGAAAGCCGCGTCGGTGACCATACGCCGGTGGTGCGGATCGGCCTGCGCTACGGCTTCATCATGTTCATCATGTCCGAGGTGATGTTCTTTGCCGCATGGTTCTGGTCCTTCTTCAAGCACGCCATGTATCCGATGGGGCCCGACAGCCCGGCTGTCGATGGCCAGTGGCCGCCTGCCGGCATCGAAACCTTCGATCCCTGGCACCTGCCGCTGATCAACACGTTGATCCTGCTTTGTTCTGGGGCCGC
>JAIVHI010000009.1:0-50455 GCA_020201155.1 Loktanella sp.
GTCAACCCCGCTTCCAAGATCATCTGCCGGATGCTGGACCAGAACCCCGAAGCGGTGATCGACGCTGCATGGTGCGAGACGCGTCTCAAGGCCGCGCTGGCCCACCGCGACACGCTTTACGACGCGCCCTTCTACCGGCTGGTTCACGCCGAATCCGACGGCCTGCCCGGCGTGGTGATCGACCGCTTTGGCGATGTGGCGGTGATCCAGCCCAACGCCGCATGGGCGGATGTGCTGATCGACACGCTGACCGACGCGCTGATCGCGGTCACAGGCGTCACCACCGTCATTCTCAACGGCACGGGCCGCGCCCGCACGCTGGAGGGTCTGGACGAACGGACCGAGGTCATCCGTGGCGATGCCCCCGATGGCCCGATCGCCGTGCCGATGAACGGTGCCACCTACATGGCCGACGTCATGGGCGGTCAGAAGACGGGCCTGTTCTTCGACCAGCGTGGCAACCATGCCTTCGCCGCCTCCCTGTCGCGGGGCGGGCGCGTTCTGGACATGTTCAGCCACGTTGGCGGCTTCGGGCTGGCGGCACTGGCGCATGGGGCCAAGCATGTCCTTGCCGTCGACGGGTCGGCGCCCGCTCTCGAACTGGCCGAGGCGGGGGCAAAGGCGATGGGCTGCGCGGATACGTTCGAAACTCGCAAGGGCGATGCCTTCGATACCCTGACGGCACTGGGCGAAGAAGGCGCGGTTTTCGACCTTGTGGTCTGCGACCCCCCGGCTTTTGCCCCGAACAAGCAGTCCGTCGAAGCGGGGCTGCGCGCCTATGAACGGATTGCACGGCTGGCGGCACCTCTTGTGCGCGAGGGCGGATATCTTTGCCTGTGCTCTTGCTCGCACGCCGCTGATCTGACGCGGTTCCGCAACGCCTCTGCCCGTGGCATCGGGCGTGCGGGGCGGCGGGGTCAGGTGATCCATACCGGCTTTGCCGGGCCGGATCACCCACTGCTGCCGCATCTGGCCGAATCGGGCTATCTCAAGGCGGTGTTCTTCCGGCTATGAAGGTGCTGATCGACGCCTGCGTGCTTTATCCCACGGTCATGCGCGAAATGGTCGTGGGCTGTGCGGCGCAGGGGTTGTTCACACCATGCTGGTCGGCCCGCATCCTCGAGGAATGGGCGCGGGCCGCGCGCAAGATCGGCCCCGAAGGCGAGGTTCTGGCACGCGGCGAGATCGCGGCGCTGTCCGCGCGCTGGCCGCGGGCGCAGGTCAGCTATCCCGCCGGGACCGAACGCCGTTACTGGCTGCCCGATCCAGACGACATCCACGTGCTGACCGCCGCGGCCGAAAGCGGCTGCGATGCGATCATGACGGCCAACGCCAAGGATTTCCCGGGCAACCTACTGGCCGAGGAGGGGCTGATGCGGGTCGACCCCGATGGCTTTTTGCTGCGCCTGCATGACGAAGCGCCCGACACCGTCGCGGCGGTCGGACAGGCGGTGCTGGCCGAGGCGCGGCGTCTGTCGGGCGAGGATTGGACCATGCGCGGCCTGATGAAGAAGGCCCGCCTTCCGCGCATCGGTAAACGCCTGATGTAGGGCGGGGGTCACCCCGCCTTTACGCGCGCATTCAGCCTTCCACGCCCCAACGCGCCTCGTTCATTTCGATCTTCAAGATCCGCTCGGCGGTTTTGGGATGGCTCATCAACCACGCGGGCGGCGTCCGCCCCTTCATGCCGGTCAGGTTTTCAAGCTTGGTGAACAGCGATTTCTGCGGCTTCGTCCCGATCCCGGCCTTGACCAGCAGGGCCGACGCATAGGCGTCCGCCTCGTATTCGTCGCCGCGTGACAGCCGCGCCGCCAGAAGCGACATCAGCCCCGTGGCGATCCACGGCCCGATGAAAGGCACGAACCGCCCGAGGATCATCGCCAGCGCCGTGCGCATCGCGTTCTGCCCCGAAAAGTCGATCATCCGGCGGCGGGAATGGCCAAGGGCCACGTGCCCCAGCTCATGCGCGATCACACTGGCCATCTCCTCGGCCGAGACCTCGCCCGCCCGGTAGCGGTTGTAGAACCCGCGCGTGATGAAGATGCGCCCATCGGGGGCGGCCAGACCGTTCACGGGGTCGATTTCGTAGATGTGAACCTTGATGCGCGGCAGGTCCAGCGCACCTGCCAGCCGGTCGCAAAGCCGCTTGAGCACGGGATCGGCCAACTCGGTCGATTTGGCATCCAGTTCCTTGCGCGTCCGCCACGCCGAGAAGTGATACATCGCGACGCCGTAGAGAATGGCAAAGAGAATCGGGGTGAATTTCAACATAGCCTATATATGGGGCGTCATGCGCCCTGCGCCAACCGCTCGCCCGCGATGCGGTGAAGGGCCGCATGGGCGGGAAGAGCCAGCAGACGGCGGAGGTAGTCGTGATCAGTCAATCCCGCGAGATAGGCATCAAGATGTGCCGTTACGCTGATACGGTCGCCATTATAGGGATGATGCAGGATGTTTTGACCGGGTATCAGGTCACCGCCCTGCAAGACCCGCGCATAAGCACCCGGATGCCGCGAGGCCGCAAAGCGCTTTATCGCCTGCGGATCACCCACCCGTGCCGCGAATGTGACGCAGGGCACGCGCGGTGCGGTGATCTGCAGCCTTACCTCGCCGAGTTCAAGAACATCGCCAATTGCCAAATCGGAAGACGTGAGATCGTCAATCAGGAGGTTCTCGCCCATGAACCCTGCTGGGACGGTTTGCTTCAGTTCCGTCTCCCACCACGCGCGGTCGGCTTCGCCCAGCAGATAGATCGCCTGCTCGCGGCCACCGTGGTTCCGTGTATCGACGATCATATCCCCCTCGACGCCAAGGCGCCCGACCCTCGCAGAGGATTGCGGTGTCTTGAAATGTCCCGTCAGGCCGGATTTCGCCGCGATAGGTGTCGCGACACCGGCGGAAATGGCGATGAGCTTGTGCATTAATGCCACAGTAATCCACATCAGGTTAGTTTCTGCCATCCTAAGGGAACAACGGCTGGCCCGACAGGTTCGTCTTCAGGGCACAGGAGCAGAAAGATGTTCGATATCGATGATCAGGAACGGGCAATCGCGGCCAACGCGATCGAAAAGGCTTATCCACTGGAACAGCGGCTGCCGGACAGCCTTGCGGCGCTGATGGATGAATTGCGACGGGTCGAGGCCGCTGAAAAGCGGCACTGATCGTCAGGCAACCTGTCAGGCGGTCAATGCCTTCATGCCTTGCTGAAGCCCCTCCAGCGTCATCGGCACCATGCGGTCGGTGCCGAACACCTCCTGCACCATGGCGATTGACTGGGTATAGGGCCAGTATTTCCGCGGGACAGGGTTGATCCAAAGGTGCGCGGGCCACTGATCGCGCGCACGCATCAACCAGGTTTCGCCGCTTTCCCTGTTCCAATGTTCGTTCGCACCGCCCGGCACAGCGATCTCGTAGGGCGACATCGAGGCGTCGCCCACGAAAATGCATTTGTAGTCAGAGCCATAGGTTCGCAGCAGATCCTGTGTCGGGACCTGCGCGTCCCAGCGGCGGGCATTGTCGCGCCAGACGCCTTCGTAAAGGCAGTTGTGAAAGTAGTAATGCTCCAGCGTCTTGAACTCGGCCCTTGCGGCGCTGAACAATTCCTCGACCACCTTGATATGCGGATCCATCGAGCCGCCCACGTCCAGAAACAGCAGGACCTTGACCGCATTGCGTCGCTCTGGCCGCGTTTGCACGTCAAGATAACCGTGCTCGGCGGTCGCGCGAATGGTGCCGTTCAGATCCAGCTCTTCCGCCGCGCCGTCGCGCGCCCACTTGCGCAGACGTTTCAGCGCCACCTTGATGTTGCGCGTCCCAAGTTCGACGCCGTCGTCGAGATTGCGGAATTCGCGCTTGTCCCAGACCTTGACCGCCCGCTGGTGGCGGCTTTCGTTCTGGCCGATCCGCACGCCTTCGGGGTTGTAGCCATAGGCCCCGAAAGGCGAGGTGCCCGCGGTGCCCACCCACTTGTTGCCACCCTGATGGCGGCCCTTCTGCTCCTCCAGCCGCTTTTTCAGCGTCTCCATCAGCTTGTCGAACCCGCCCAGTGCCTCGATCTCGGCGCGTTCCTGCGGGGTCATGTGCTTTTCGGCCATCTTGGTCAGCCAGTCTTCGGGCAGGTCCATCGCCTCCAGCACGTCATCGCTGCTGATGGATTCTAGCCCTTCGAATGTGGCCGCAAAGGCCTGATCGAACCGGTCGATGTGCCGCTCGTCCTTGACCATCGTGGTGCGGGCCAGAAAATAGAAGGCGTCCACGTCGTAGGTCGCAAGGCCCGCTTTCATGCCTTCGAGAAACGCCAGAAACTCCCGCAGGCTGACCGGGACACGGGCGGCGCGGAGGTTTTCGAAAAACGGAAGGAACATCGCCTCAGGTGTAGCTGCGTTCGACGAAGATCAGGACGAACAAACCGACCAATCCGAAGATCATCCCATAGGCCGCGGCCCATTGCGCCATGTCAGCCGGTTTCCCGCCGCGCTTTTTGGCGCGGACTGCGCCGAGCAGCGCACCAAGGACTATGCCAGCCAGCGGAAAGATCATGGATTCGGCCTCAGTAGGGGCGCAGAGAGGCGACTTCGTTCAGCCGGTCCTGCACGTTGATATCAGTGCCGAAGCCGTATCGCGCCCATCCCAGACTGTCCAGACGCACGGCTTCCGCTTCGACCGAGTTTCCGATCATGTCCAGCGCCTCGGCTTCGAACATCATCAGCGTCGACATCAAGGCGGCATTCTGGTGCTGGCGTGCGATGGGAATCGATCCGCGGGCCAGTTCCAACGTGGCCTGCGCATCGCCCGCCCCCAGTGCGTAGGCCGCTTTCTGAACTGCGATGTGGGCCGTGTGGATCTGCGTGATTGGACTGGCCTGATAGATCCGTTCCGCCGCGTTGAACGCGGCGATGGATCCGGCGCGGTCAAAGCCGACAAGAAGCCGGCCGTAGGCGTATTGGGCAAAGGCTTCCCGGATGCCGCGCCAACCGTATCTTTGCGCAAGGGACACCGCGCGCGCCGCCGAAGACCGCCGCGCGCCGGGGCTGGCCCCGTTCGACAGGGCGGTTTCCATCGCGTCGGCCCAATCGCGGGACGTATCGGCACCCGCCTGTCGCTTGGCGCGTTCGCCCGCCGGATTGAGAGACGCGAGGATGCCGGGCACGACAGCGGCCGCCTCGGCGCGGGTCATGCCATTGCGCAGGCGGGGGTGGTAATAGACCTGCAACATCAGCATGTCGAAGCCCGTCAGCACCGCGTGAATATTGTCGTCGTTGAAAACGGAATCGGGCAGGCGATAAAGGTCGTTCAACGGGCCAAGCCCCTGCGCCAGTTCCTCGTGCAGGCAGTCGCGGATTTCCTGCGGGGCGGCGTCGGCGGGCACGAACATGGCGACGCGATCGCGGCGCTTCAGGGTGGTCCAGTCGGTCAGCGGGGTGTTGCGGGCACCGAGGAATTCAGACCACGTGGTCAGGCGCGGGACGACGAAACAGGCGGCGTGCGGGACGGCACGTTGCAGCGCAGCCTGCGGCACCGCTTCGATGGTGACATTTGCGGTGGGGGCATCCGTCAGGGAAATGTCCAGTCCCGCCTCGCGGCGCAAACGGCCTAGGAGTTGTGACAGATCGGCCCGCAACGGCTCGGACGCGGGGCCCGCGATCCTTACGGTTATGGGGCCTTCGAAACGGGTCAGTACAGGGACGACCTTGCCGCTTTCGAGCCGGAAAGCGAGGTCGAGGAAATCTTCGGCCATCTCGGTGTTGGTGCGGGTCGCGGGGATCGGCGTGGCGTCGGTGAACATCTGCATCGGGGGCAGGGCGCTGTCGAGCGTGACCGCACGTGTCGCCTCGGGGGCCTGCTGGGTCGGGGTGCAGGACGCAACGAAGGTCAGGGCAAAGACGGCGACCCGGTAGCCCAGCCGCCGGCGCGCTTCGGTCGCACCCGATCTGTAAGGGAGGGTCGTGCCACAACCAAACCCGCCCTGTCGAAGGGCGTTGACGCTTTGGCGAATGTCGACCGGCATCTTTGCCTTGGTCAAGCCTGCTCTCCTTTATCCGTCAGCCCATGCTGCTGTGGGACTGCGGCTCCTCTTGGGCGCAAATCAGGCAAAGCCGTGATCCGGCGCAGGAGCAGGGGCCATTAACGCCGGGCCGATGCCTGCAGGCGACGCCTAAGACGCCTTCTGGCAGGGAAAGCCGCAAAGCGTTGCCTGAAAGACCCATCGGTTATCAGGAAAAACCTCTCAATCCCCGAGGTTGCGATCAGCCCTGTCTGCGCGCCATGAAGGCCAGCCGCTCGAACAGATGCACATCCTGTTCGTTTTTCAGCAGGGCACCATGCAGCTTGGGCAACGCGTTCTTTCCATCGCCTTTGAGGTCAGCTGCCGTCAGATCCTCGGCCAGCAGAAGCTTGAGCCAGTCCAGAACCTCGGAGGTCGAAGGCTTTTTCTTGAGCCCGGCCGTTTCGCGCAGCGCGTAGAACTGCGTCAGCGCCGTGGTCAGCAGATCGGCCTTGATGCCGGGATGGTGGACTTCGACGATCTGCCGGAGCGTATCCATGTCCGGAAACCGGATGTAGTGAAAGAAACAGCGGCGCAGGAAGGCGTCGGGCAGTTCCTTTTCGTTGTTCGAGGTGATGATGACGATCGGTCGCACCTGAGCCCTAATCGTCTCGCCGGTTTCGTAGACGTGGAATTCCATCCGGTCCAGCTCTTGCAGCAGGTCGTTGGGAAACTCGATATCGGCCTTGTCGATCTCGTCGATCAGCAGCACCGACTTTTCGGTGGCGGTAAAGGCCTGCCACAGCTTGCCGCGGCGGATGTAGTTCGACACGTCATGCACGCGCGCGTCACCCAGCTGGCTGTCGCGCAACCGGCTGACGGCGTCGTATTCGTAAAGGCCCTGCTGGGCCTTGGTGGTCGACTTCACATGCCATTCGATCATCGGCAGGTTCAGCCCCGCCGCGACCTGCCGCGCCAGTTCGGTCTTGCCGGTTCCCGGCTCGCCCTTGACCAGCAGGGGCCGTTCGAGGGTGACGGCGGCATTCACGGCAATGGCCAGGTCGTCAGTGGAAATATAGTCGTCGGTGCCGGTGAACTGCATTCGTAACCCTTTCGTGCTGGCGGCACGCTAGACCGGGAGGCCGGTGCCATCAACTGTGTGTCCGCACACGTTTTGGGGGGTGACAGAAACCATGTCAGGGCTTAAAGACACCCTTAAATACGGGGTTTTTCGATGACAGTGCAACACGCGAAAATGGTGTCGGAGCAAAAAGGGGAAGATCAAATGAAAGTCGAAGTCTTTTTGCCGGAAGACTACCGTCCCGCCGAAGACGAGCCGTTCATGAACGAACGACAGGTCGAATACTTCCGCCGGAAACTGATCAACTGGAAAAGTGACCTGATGGAAGATACCCGCGACACGGTCGCAGGGATGAAGGACCAGACCCGCAACATTCCCGACATCGCCGACCGTGCATCCGAAGAAACCGACCGCGCGCTCGAGTTGCGCACGCGCGACCGTCAGCGCAAGCTGGTTTCCAAGATCGACGCCGCCCTGCGCCGCATCGAAGAGGGTGAATACGGCTACTGCGAGATTACCGGCGATCCGATCAGCCTCAAGCGTCTTGATGCGCGTCCCATCGCGACCATGAGCCTTGAGGCTCAGGAACGGCACGAACGCGGCGAACGGGTGCACCGCAAGGACTGACATGACAGGGCTGAACGGTCGCCGTGCCCATGTGGTCGGCGGCGGCATCGGTGGGCTGACCACGGCGCTGGCACTTGCAAGGCAAGGCGCCAGCGTTCGTGTTTTCGAGCAGGCACCAGAGTTCGCAGAGGTCGGTGCCGGTATCCAGATCACGCCGAACGCCATGCGCGCACTCGAAGCACTTGGGTTGCGGGATGCGCTGGACGAACGCGCGGTCCTGTCAGATGCCGTCGTGCCAACCGACGGGTTGACGGGTCGCCCCCTCGCAAGGTTCGACCTGCGCGGCTACAGCCCGCGCTACCGTTTCATCCACCGCGCAAGGCTGATCGACCTTTTGGCCGAAGCCTGTCGCGCGGCGGGTGTCGGCTTGACGCTGAACACACCCGTGAAAGTCACGATCTGCGAAGGCCGCCCCGTGCCTGATCTACCCGACGACGGGCCGGCTGCCGATCTGGTGGTCTTTGCCGATGGGCTGCGGTCGCAGGGGCGGGCGGCGCTGAACGGTGCGGGTGACCCGCCCTTCACGGGGCAGGTCGCTTGGCGGGCGCTGGTGCAGGGCGATCATCCACCCGAGGCTCGTATCCACATGCTGCCCGGTCGGCATGTTGTCACCTACCCGCTCGCGGGGGGCGTGACGAATCTCGTGGCGGTGCAGGAGCGGTCAGATTGGGCTGCCGAAGGCTGGTCGCTCGCGGATGACGGCGACATAGCGCTTGTGGGGGATGCCGCCCATCCGACGCTGCCGTTTCTGGCGCAGGGGGCCAATCTGGCGATCGAGGATGCCTACGTGCTGGCCCGTTGCTGCGCCGAAGACGGTGTGGGGGATGGTTTGGCGCGCTATCAGGACTTGCGCCGCCCCCGCGTCAGCCGCGCCATCGAAGCTGCCAACGCAAATGCCGGGAATTACCACCTTGGCGGCCCGCGTCGCTGGATCGCGCATCGCGGGTTGAACGCGCTTGGCCTGATCGCGCCCGGCGCGTTTCTGAGCCGTCTCGGCTGGCTCTACGATCACGACGTGACCGCCTAGGGCCAGTTCGCGGCGGCCTCCGACGTGGCGCGCTCCAACACAACGCGGGTTTCATAATCGACGCGGTAGACATCGTCCTCGACGCGGAAATAGACCCAGCCATCCTTGGCGGGGGGCAACCCGTACCATTTTGCGTTCATCACCATGGTGTAGCGCCCACGCGGCAGCACTGTGCCGATCTCAACGGGGGCCGGGCCGAGTGTGCGTTCGGTGTCAGGTCGTTCGCGTTGCGGCACCGTGATGCATGTCGCACCGGTATTCGCGGTGCGGCACTGCGCGTCTGCCGCTGAAGGCAGGGCCATGATCGCCATGAAAATGAATGGCTTGCAGGTCATTTCTTATGCAGCCAGTTCGACCCAGACCGGCACGTGATCCGACGGTTTCTCCATTGCGCGCACGTCAGCCTCGATCCAGCAACCCTCCAGCAGATCGGCGCATTGCGGCGTCAGCAGAAAGTGGTCGATGCGAATCCCGTCGTTTCGATTGTAGGCCCCGGCCTGATAATCCCAAAAGGTGTAATGGCCATCGCCCGCCGTGGTGGCGCGGAAGGCTTCGGTAAAGCCCAGATTCTCGACCCTGCGGAATGCCTCGCGCGATGGCAGCCGAAACAGGGCATCCCTGCGCCAGGCGTCGGGTCGGGCCGCGTCCTGCGCCTGCGGGATGATGTTGTAGTCGCCGCCCATCAGCGCGGGCATCTCGTCTTCCAAAAGCGCGGTGGCGCGGGCCTGAAGCCGGTCCATCCAGCCCAGTTTGTAGGCATATTTTCCGCCCGCGACCGGCGTGCCGTTCTCTTCAAGCTCGACCGGGTTTCCGTTCGGCAGGTAAAGTCCGCAGACCCGCACGGCACCGGTGTCACCGACGACCGTCGCCTCGATCCAGCGGGCCTGTTCGTCGGTGTCGTCGCCGGGCAGGCCGCGCGTCACATCCTCAAGCGGCAGGCGCGACAGAATGGCCACGCCGTTGAACCCTTTTTGACCATGCGTTTCAAAAAGTGCTCGCGGGGGAAGGTTTCGTCGACCGACTTGATCTCTTGCAAAAGGGCGACGTCGGGTTTCGACGTTTCAAGCCATTGCGTCAGCGCGCCGATCCGGGCCTTGACGCCGTTGATGTTGAAGGTCGCGATTTTCAAAGAACCTGCCTTATATATGATTAAGTGCAATGGGCCGTTCGGGCGTATCTACACTATCGTAACACATAAAAGGGCCGGTCCAAGATGGACCGGCCCCAAATTGTCGTCAGGCTGCAAGCAAAGCTTGTTACTCGACGTCGATAGTCATCCGTGCATCTGCCATCATCGTATCTGTTTGATCACCGGCAAAGACAAATGCTGCGACGCGGGGACCGGATGGATCGCGGTCAAGAACGACCTGAACGCCTTGGTTGGCGCCGGCATTGATCGGAGCAGAGCCGATCTGCTCGCCCAACTCGCCATCGGTGTAGTCAAAGATCGCGACAAAGCCGGCTTCATCAGCAACGACAAGGTTCAGCGTCAGTTGGCGATCGTCCATGACAGTTTCCTGCACGCCAAAAGCGGCTTGCGCATATGCTGCACCACCTACGACTGCGGTAGTGGCTGCAAGTGCTGCTGCTTTCATCAAAGTATTCATAGTTATCTTCCTTTCAACTTTCCGAACCGACGTTGCTGCCGGCTGCGGTATGTTGGGAGAACAGAAGCAACGTCGACTTAGTTCCCACACGGAAACGAGAGGTGGTTAAATCAATACGCAACGTATTGATTACATTGAGAAAGAAACACCGCAGCCGCAGGACGACGCGGCGTTCGGGTTGTCGATGACAAAGCGCGAGCCGATCAGTTCCTCGGAAAAGTCGATCGAGGCGCCGGCCAGAAACGGCAGTGACACGCTGTCGATCACGACCCGTAACCCGAGCAGCCGCCGCCTTCGACGGCGACGCGCAGGGCTTTGCCCTGCGACGAGGCGCCGATCTCGGCAAGCCGTTCGAACGCGCGTGGGGTGACTTTGGGAGGAAGGTTCAGCATCTCGCACCTATCGGTCTGGAGTTCCCTTAGATATAGGAACTTCAGGCAAAAACGGCAAGCAGGCAGGGCAGGACATGACAGCGCCTTATGCGACCGACCCCGCGCAGACGCGCGGACGGCTTCATGCAGAGGATGAAAGCGCGCATCGCAGCGTCTTCCAGCGCGATCGTGACCGCATCATCCATTCCAGTGCCTTCCGGCGGCTCAAGCACAAGACGCAGGTGTTCATCGAGCACGAAGGCGACTATTTCCGCACACGGCTGACCCATTCGATCGAAGTCGCGCAGGTTGCCCGGACGGTCGCCGCGTCGCTTGGCCTGAATGCCGAACTGACCGAAGCCGTGGCATTGGCCCATGATCTGGGTCACACCCCCTTCGGCCACACCGGGGAAGAGGCGCTGGACCGCCTGATGCAGCCCTATGGCGGGTTCGATCACAACGCGCAGGCGCTGCGGATCGTGACCAACCTCGAACGTCACTATGCCGAGTGGGACGGGCTGAACCTGACGTGGGAGACGTTGGAAGGGATCGCCAAGCACAACGGTCCGGTGACCGGCGACATCCCGTGGGCGCTGACCGCCTACAACGAACGGCACGATCTGGAGCTGCATACCCACGCAAGCGCCGAGGCGCAGGTCGCGGCCCTGTCCGACGATATCGCCTACAATAACCATGACTTGCACGACGGACTTCGCGCAGAGCTGTTCAACACCGACGAGCTGGCGGAGCTGCCGGTGCTGGGCGATTGTTTCGCCCGCGTCGATGCCAAATATCCGGGGCTGAACTACTATCGCCGCCGTCACGAGGCGCTGCGGCGCTTTTTCGGGGTGCTGGTCGAGGATGTGATCGCCGTCAGCCGCGCCAATCTGGCCGAGGTCGACCCGCAGTCGGTCGAGGACGTGCGCGCGGCAGGACGCATGATGATCCAGTTTACGCCTGAGCTGTGGCGCGATCTCAAGGTCATCCGGTCTTTCCTGTTCACGCGCATGTATCGCGCCCCCGCCGTGGTCGAGATGCGGCGGGCCGTCACGCAGATGATCGACGAGCTTTTCCCCTTTTTCATGTCCCGTCCGGAGCATCTGCCCAAGCAATGGCGCAAGGATGTGGCGGATGTGAAGACCGATGAGGACTTGGCGCGGATCGTGGCGGACTACATAGCGGGGATGACAGACCGGTTCGCCATTCAGGAGCATCAGCGCCTGATCGGGGGAACCGACGTTCCTTCAGGAGTGACGGATGTTTGAAACAGGAGCGGACGCACTGCCGCCGGTGCTTGCGATTGCGCTGGTCGGCGGTCTTGGCGTGGGCAGCCAGTGGCTTGCCTGGCGGTTGCGGATGCCGGCCATCGTCCTGATGCTGGTCGCGGGCTTGATCGTCGGGCCCGTTCTGGGGGTTTTCGACCCCGCGCGGGATATCGGCGACCTGATGACCCCGATGATCGCTATTGCAGTTGCGATCATCCTTTTCGAAGGCGGTCTGACGCTGAATTTCCGGTCACTGCAGGACGCGACAGTGGGCGTGCGGCGGCTGGTCTTTATCGGGGCACCGCTGGGATGGCTGATGTCCGCCCTGGCGTTGCGCTATGGTGCCGGACTGAGCTGGGAAAGTGCGACCGTCTTCGGCGGCATCATGATCGTGACCGGCCCGACGGTGATCGCGCCGCTCTTGCGTGCGACCCGACTGTCGCGCAGGCCGGCGGCCCTGTTGCAATGGGAAGCCATCGTCAACGACCCGATCGGGGCGCTGGCGGCCGTTTTCGCTTTCGAAGTCGTGCTTGTCCTGAACTCGAACCTGACAATTGCCGCGGGCGCCTTCGAGCTTGTGCGCGGGATCGCCTTTGCCACGCTGATCGGCGTCGCGGCAGGCTACGGGCTGTCCTTCGCGTTCAAGCGGGGCCACGTGCCCGAGTTCATGAAAGTGCCTGTCCTGTTCACGCTTTTGCTGGCCACCTTCGCGATCTCGGACACCGTGCTGCACGAAAGCGGCCTTCTGGCCGTGACGATCATGGGCATCTGGATCGCCAACGCGAACCTGCCGTCCTACGAAGAACTGCGCCGCTTCAAGGAACATGCGACCGTCCTGCTGGTGTCGGGTGTCTTCATCCTGCTTGCGGCGTCGATGGATTTCGCGGCGCTGGGGCAGCTGACGTGGCGGGCGTTCATCTTCGTGCTTCTGGTTGTCATCGTCGCGCGCCCCATCACGGTTTTCGTGGCGCTGATCGGATCGGGTCTGCCGTGGCGCGAACAGGCGCTGGTGGCCTTCACCGGGCCGCGTGGCGTCGTCCTTGTCGCCGTGGCGGGGCTGTTCGGGGACCGGCTGATCGAGCTTGGCATCGCGGACGCCGCCCTGATCGGTCCTCTGGCCTTCGTGCTGGTCGCCTTCACGGTCGTCCTGCACGGCTTTACGCTCAAGCCTGTGGCAAGCTGGCTTGGCCTGACCGGGGCTGCCGCGCCGGGTGTCATCATCGTCGGGGGCTCGAAATGGACCACTGCTTTCGCCGAGGCGCTGAAAAAGGCCGAGGTTCCGGTGCTGATGACCGACCCGAACTACGGTCACCTGCGGGCGGCGCGGGCCTTGGGGATCGAGACCTTTTCAGGCGATATCCTGTCGGAAGCCGCCGAACAAAGGTTGGAGTTCGTCCACTACGCGACACTGGTCGCGGCGACCGACAACGATGCCTACAACACGCTGGTCGCAACCGACCTTGCCCCCGAGTTCGGGCGCGAGAACGTGTTTCAGATCAACCGGTCCAAGGCAGACACCGCCCGCCACCAGTTACCGCGCACGCTGGGGGGGCGGCCCATGGGGCTGAATGCCACCTTCAACGAAATCCAGCAGTTGGTGAGCGAAGGCTGGACCTTTCGCGTCACGCGCCTGTCCGATGAATTCACCTTTGAAGACTGGCGGGCCGAACGCCCCGATGCCCGTTTGATCGGGCGCATCTCGCGCGGGGGGGAAATCAAGCTCATTCGCAAGGATGAAGATGCGCAAGGTGCCCCCGATGTGCGGATCATCGCCCTGCGCCCGCCCGAGGATGCTGGCGAACAGCCCCCGCCCGACGCGAAAGGCTAGCGCCGGCGCCCCGACCGTTCGGACCCTGCCGTGACGCAGGCCGCAACCGGCTTGCGTTGACCTCTGGCGCGGGCCTGCTAAACCGCGCGGGAACGATGATGGAACCCAAGCGATGAACCTTTTTGCTGATCTGCGCACGGTGGTGCTGGCCGCACTCGATGACCTCGTGTCCGGGGGCGTGCTGCCCGCCGGGCTCGACTATGCCAACGTCACGGTAGAACCGCCCCGCGACGCGGCCCATGGCGACATGGCGACCAACGCGGCGATGGTGCTGGCCAAGCCCGCGCGCGCGAACCCCCGCGCCATTGCCGAGGCACTGGCCGCCAAGCTGATGGACGACGACCGCGTCGCCGTCGCCGAAGTGGCGGGGCCGGGCTTCATCAACATGCGGCTGGTCGATGATGCATGGCTTGGCATCGTGTCTGCCGCGCTGACACAGACCGGCTTTGGCCGGTCCGATCTGGGTGCGAACCGCAAGGTGCTGGTCGAATACGTCTCGGCCAATCCCACCGGACCGCTTCACGTGGGCCATACGCGGGGTGCGGTCTTTGGCGACGCGCTGGCCAGCCTGCTGGATTTCGCGGGCTATGACGTGACACGCGAATACTACATCAACGACGGCGGTGCGCAGGTCGACGTGCTCGCCCGGTCTGTCTACCTGCGCTATCTCGAAGCGCATGGGCAGGAAGTGGCCTTCGAGGACGGCACCTATCCCGGCGATTACCTGATCCCGGTGGGCGAGGCGCTGAAGGACAAGGTCGGTGACCGGTTCGTCGGCAAGGGCGAAGAACACTGGCTGGACGAGGTCAAGACCTTTGCCATGGATGCCATGATGGACCTGATACGGGGCGATCTGGGCTTGCTGGGCATCGAGATGGACACCTACTTTTCGGAAAAGTCGCTTTACGGCACCGGCCTCATCGAAGCCGCGATCACCGAACTGGACGAAAAGGGCCTGATCTACGTCGGCACGCTGGAGCCGCCCAAGGGCAAGCTGCCCGACGACTGGGAACCGCGCGAGCAGACGCTGTTCAAATCCACGGCCCATGGCGACGACGTGGACCGGCCCGTCAAGAAATCCGACGGCGCCTGGACCTACTTCGCGCCCGACATCGCCTACCACTACGACAAGGTGAAACGGGGCTATGACGCGCTGATCGACGTCTTCGGTGCCGACCACGGCGGCTACGTCAAGCGGATGAAAGCCGCTGTTTCGGCGCTGTCCGACGGAAAGGTGCCGCTGGATATCAAGCTGACGCAGCTGGTGAAGCTTTACAAGAACGGCGAGCCCTTCAAGATGTCCAAGCGGGCAGGGACCTTTGTCACCCTTGCGGATGTGGTCGAACAGGTGGGTCCGGACGTGACGCGCTTTCACATGCTGACACGCAAGAACGACGCGCCGCTGGATTTCGACTTCGACAAGGTCACCGAGCAATCCAAGGACAACCCGGTCTTCTACGTCCAGTATGCTCACGCGCGGATCAATTCCGTATTGCGCAAGGCCCAGGAGGCCGGGATCGACGTGTCCCAAGATGCGCTGAAAGCCGCCGATCTGGGCAAGCTGGGGCACGAAGCCGAGCGGGCCTTGATGAAATCCATTGCCGAATGGCCACGCCTGATCGAGATCGCGGCCAAGGGGCACGAACCGCATAGGATCGCCTTTTATCTCTATGATCTTGCTAGCAATCTGCATGCCCTGTGGAACCGTGGCAACGACGATCCGTCGCTGAGGTTCCTGCAAGAGGACGACATTGCCACAACCCAGTCCAAAATTGCCCTTATTCGGTCTTGTCAGGTTGTTTTGGCGCAGGGCTTGGGTATTCTTGGTGTCACACCGGCCGAAGAGATGCGCTGAAGCGCACCCGCCGGTGTCGATATTGAGGACAAGAGGGACCGCCGAAGGTCCCCGGGCAAGAGGCAGATATGGCAGTTTATGACGATGGCGCTTTCGCGGTTCCACTGACGCAGCGGGCTTCACGGTTCGTGCAGTATTCCGGTGCCGCCCTCTCGGTGGCGCTGATCGCCGGTGTCGGCGTCTGGGGCTACAAGCTTGTGATGCGTGACGTGACGGGCATTCCTGTCGTGGCCGCCATCGAAGGTCCGATGCGTGTCGCACCCTCCAACCCCGGCGGCGATATCGCGCCGCACGCCGGACTGTCCGTCAATGCCGTGGCGGCCGAGGCCGGGTCTGACGCACCGATCGATCGCGTCGTTCTGGCCCCGACGGTGGATGGTCTCGCAGACGAAGACATCGCACTGGAACCAACAGCCGAGACGGAAGCGGCACCGGCGGCTGACCCGGACGCGCAATCCGAATCCGAGGTGGCCGATGCGGCGACGGACGACGCAGTGACCGAACCTGCGGACGGGCCACTGGATGCCGACGACGTTCTTGCCTTGGCGGACCGGATTGCAGCCGGGGCGACACCGATGGCGCCGCTTGACGGTGACGTGGTCGAACCGACCCTGACGCTTGATGGGCAAGAGGTCTCGGCCCCCGTTCTGACAGCCAATTTCGAAGGTCCGCGCGGATCCCTGCGCCCGCCGACGCGTCCGGCGCAGACGGCCTCTGCCACGGAAACCGACGCGGTTGAAGCAGCCCTTGCCTCTGCCGTCTCTGTCGCAGCACCCGAAGCCGATGTCATCGCCAGCGCACCGCCCGCAGGCTCTGCCGTGGTGCAACTGGGCGCCTTCCCCTCGACCGAGGTGGCCCTGACCGAATGGAGCCGCCTGACAGGCCGGTTCGGCGACTATCTGGGCGGGCGCGAGCGGCTGATCCAAGAGGCATCAAGCGGCGGACGGACCTTCTACCGCCTGCGGGCCATGGGATTTGACGACCTGTCCGAAGCACAGCGCATCTGTGCCGCCTTGGAAGCCGGCAACGCCCCTTGCATTCCCGTCGTGGTCCAGTAAATGCCCATCCGGGCCATTTTTGGGCCTGAAGGTCATGCTGTAACGGATTGGGAGAAAGGGTTTTTCCGGGATGTTGAGCCTTGGGGTTTCATCCTGTTCGCCCGCAATGTCGACAGCCCCGATCAACTGCGCCGCCTGACGTCCGATCTGCGGGACGCGGTCGGGCGCGACGCACCGATCCTTGTCGATCAGGAAGGTGGACGTGTCCAGCGCCTGCGACCGCCGCACTGGCGGACTTACCTTCCCGCGCTGGAGCAGATGCAGCGCGCCAGTGACCCCATCCGCGCCCAATACATCCGCAACCGTCTGATTGCCGCCGATCTTTTCGCGGTTGGGATCGACGTGAATTGCGCGCCCTTGGCCGATCTGGTCGAGGATCAGACCCATCCCGTCTTGCGCAACCGGCTTTACGGCGATGACGTGGATTCGGTGGTGACCGCCGCCCGCGCTTGCGCGCAGGCCTTTCTTGATGGCGGCGTCCTGCCTGTGCTCAAGCACATCCCGGGATACGGTCGGGCGTCCGTCGACAGCCACACCGACCTGCCGCGCGTCCGTGCGCGGCGCGAAATGCTGGAACCGCGCGACTTTGCGCCGTTCAAAGCGCTGGCCGACATGAAGATGGGTATGACCGCTCATATCGTCTTTGACGCGATCGACGCCCGCGCGCCCGCCACCACGTCCGAGACCATGATCGACCTCATCCGAAGCGAGATCGGCTTTGATGGCTTGCTGATGACCGACGACATCTCGATGGAGGCGTTGCAAGGGTCCATCGACGATCGTGCCGCCGCGTCGCTGGCCGCAGGCTGCGATCTGGCGCTGCACTGCAACGGAGAGCGGAGCGAGATGGAGGCCGTCGCGCGGGTCTGCGGTGCCATCGAGGGCAAGGTGGCGGCGCGGGCCGAAGCCGCGCTGGCGGAACGGCGCACACCAAGCGAGATTGACGAATCGGCCCTTGCCCGCGAACTTGACGCCCTTCTGGCCTGAGGACGCCCCCGCGATGAATTCGGACTTTCAGGAAGACGCCGCCCGCGTCACCGACCGGCTCGCCGCCGAGGCGCTGATCGTCGATGTGGGTGCTTTCGAGGGCCCGCTGGATCTGCTGCTGACCCTGTCGCGCACCCAAAAGGTCGACCTGAGGCAGATCTCGATCCTCGCGCTGGCCGAACAATATCTGGCCTTCGTGGAAAAGGCCAAGGAACTGCGGCTGGAACTGGCGGCGGACTACCTTGTAATGGCCGCTTGGCTGGCCTTCCTCAAATCCCGCCTGCTGCTGCCGCCCGACCCCGAGGAAGAGGGCCCGTCGGGCGAGGAACTGGCCGCACATCTGGCCTTCCAGCTTGAACGGCTCGAGGCGATGCGCAAGGCCGCCGCCCGTCTGATGGCACGTGACCAGCTGGGCCGCGATTTCTTTGCGCGTGGCATCACCGAAGACGTCCAACGCGTGCGCTCCGTCAAATACACTGCCACGCTGCTGGACCTGATGCAGGGCTATGCCCGGATCCGCACCCGCGACGATTTCCGCCCCTTCGTGATGGACCGCGATTCGGTCATGACGATGGAGCAATCGCTGGACCGGATGCGGCGACTGATCGGCTTTGCGGGCGACTGGACCGATATTGCGTCCTATCTTCCCGAAGGCTGGGAAACCGACCCCGTCAAGCGTCGCTCGGCCACGGCTGCCACCTTCGCGGCCTCGCTTGAACTGGTCAAAGAGGGCAAGGTCGATATGCGCCAGTCGGACATCTTTGCCCCCATCCACATACGCAGGAGAGCGGACCGCGATGGCTGAGCCTGAAAACGACAGCCTCTTCGAGGCGCCGCCTTTGGCCGAACAGGAACGGATGGTCGAGGCGATCCTGTTTGCAACCGCAGAGCCGGTGACGGTCAGGGACCTGACGGGTCGGATGCCGCATGGCTGCGACCCTGCGGCTGCGCTGGCGCATCTGCGCAAGCGCTATGAAGGGCGTGGCGTCCAACTGGTGCGGATCGACAATGCCTGGGCCTTTCGCACGGCGGGCGATCTTGGCTTCCTGATGCAGAAGGAAACGGTCGAGACCCGCAAGCTGTCGCGCGCCGCGATCGAAACCTTGGCGATCATCGCCTACCATCAGCCGGTGACACGGGCCGAGATCGAAGAGATTCGCGGCGTGAGTGTCAGCCGGGGCACCATCGACCAGTTGATCGAGTTGGAGTGGGTGCGTCTTGGCCGCCGCCGGATGACGCCGGGGCGGCCCGTGACCTTTGTCGTCACGCAAGGCTTCCTCGATCACTTCGGGCTCGAGAATGCGCGCGACTTGCCGGGGTTGAAAGAACTGCGTGCCGCCGGACTGTTGGAAAACCGCCCGCCACCGGGGTCCGTGTTGGACGATCAGGATCCCGAAGAGGACGATGGCGATCAGGGCGACATGTTCGAAGACGACGCCTGACGGCTCACGCCCTAAAGCGCGAGCCACCCGATGTAGCCTGCGTAGCAGGCCAGCAGCAGGGCGCCTTCCCACCGCGTCACGCGCCAGCCGGTGCGGCACAGGACCAGCAAAAGCACCGTGACGGCGGCCATGACCCACAGGTCGACCGCAAGGATCTGGGGCGCCACGGTCAGGGGCGTAATCAGTGCCGTGATCCCAAGGATGCCGACGATGTTGAAGATGTTGGACCCGATGACGTTCCCCAATGCCATGGCCGACTGCCCCTTGCGCGCCGCGATGATCGAGGTCGCAAGCTCGGGCAGTGACGTGCCCAATGCAACAAGGCTGAGGCCGATCACCGCTTCGGAGACGCCGAACTGGCGTGCGACGTCAGCCGCACCCGTCACGAACCAGCCAGCGCCGAAGACCATGGCCAGCAAGCCGCCTATCAAAAGCAGGGTCAAAGGCAGCGGGCCGAGCGGCAGCGTGGCGTCATCGGCTTCGTCCGCGCCGTTGTCGCGCATGGTGACGGTCAGGAATATGGCAAGACCGATCACCAGCACCAGCCCTTCGATCCGCCCGATCCCCGACCCGAAGGCCAATGCGATCGCAAGCGCCGTGGCGCCCGTCAACAACAGCCCGTCCCGGACGAATGTGCGGTGACCGACGACAATCGGGCTGACAAGTGCTGCCGCACCAAGGATGAGCAGCCCGTTGGCAATGTTCGAGCCCACCACGTTTCCGACCGCGATATCCGGCTGACCGCGCAACGCCGCCTGAAGCGAGGTGACCAGTTCGGGCAGCGATGTGCCGAAGGCCACGATCGTCAGGCCGATCACCATGGGCGACAGGCCCAGCCTTTGGGCAAGGGATGTGGCCGCGCGCACCAGCGCCTCGCCACCCGCGATCAGCAGGACAAGGCCGACGCAGACAAGAAGATAGGACATTATGGGGGGCTCCGGGGCGCGCCAGGATCGACGCGTCGTAGGTAAGTGGGCAGGGCACGGCCCTTTGCAAGACGCTGGTGAAAATAACCGTCAGCGAAAGTGCTTGGACAGTTTCAGACCCTGACCCTGATAGTTCGACTTGATATCGCTTCCGTAAAGCGCGCGGGGCAGGGCGGCCATGTGTTCATAGACCAGCCGACCCACCGTCTGCCCGTGTTCCAGCACGAAAGGCGCTTCGTGGCATCGCACCTCGAGCACGCCGCGCGATCCGGTGCCGCCTGCGCCGGCGTAGCCGAAGCCGGGATCGAAGAACCCGGCATAATGGACGCGGAACTCGCCGACCATGGCGATATAGGGGGCCATCTCGGCGGCCTGCATCGGCGGGATCACGATGCTTTCGCGGGACACGAGGATGTAGAAGGCGCCGGGATCGAGGATGATCCAGCCGGTGTCGGTATGAACCTCTTCCCAGTAGTCTGCGGGATCATAATGGGCGACGCGCCCAAGATCGATCACGCCGGTGTGGGGTTTGGCGCGATACCCCACCAGATCGCCGCTGGCGGGCCGCAGATCGACCGAAAAGCCAAGCCCGTCGGATATGACGGGCGTGCCATCGACGATGGGGCTTGTCGCGTGCAGGGCGGCAAGGGCATCGTCAGACATGATCGTCTGACCTTGGCGAAAGATGATCTGGTTCAGCATCTGCCCGGTCTGGGCCACGACCGAGAACGACCGCGGGCAGATTTCGACATAAAGCGGCCCGCGGTAACCCTTTGGCACACGGTCGAACTCGACCCCGTGGTCCGTGATGATTCGCGTCAACAGGTCCAGCCGCCCGATGGACGACTTGGCCGAGGCCGCGCCGGACAGCCCGGCAGGCAGGACGAGCGATTCCATCAGCGGCACCACGTAGACGCAGCCCTTTTCCAACACGGCGCCGCCGGTCAGGTCGATCTCGTGCATCTGGAACTGGTCCAGCCTGTCGCTGACGGTCCGGTCTCGTCCCGCAAGGAAAGAGGCGCGCACGCGGTAGGCGACGCGACCCAGACGCAGATCGAGGGATGCAGGCTGGATCTGGCCATCGGCAATGTCGGATGTTGCGGTAATCGCGCCCGAGGCAAGCAAATCCGCGATCTGGTGATCGGCCAAGACGCCTTGTGTCATTTCGCGACCCCCTAGAAAAACGCCCGCCTGCAGGGCAGGCGGGCTGTTTTGCTGGTCGGGCTAGCAGGACTCGAACCTGCGACCTTCCGTCCCCCAGACGGACGCGCTACCAGGCTGCGCTATAGCCCGACTGCCGGTGCTTTTACCCGATGCAACGCAAGGCGCAAGCCTTGATTGGCAATTCCTCAGCTTGCGTGACGCATCCGGTCGCGCAGGGCTTCCAGCCGCTGCGCCAGCGGGGCGATCCGGTCTGCCTGCGCCATCACATGCGCGTCCTTGGTGGCTTTCCATTGATCGAAAAAGCGGGGACCCGGCCCCTCTGCGTCGGTCTCGATCAGGTCCGGCAGGCTGCGGGTCTCGGGTTGCGGCGGTGCGTCGTCGGTTGCCGTCTCGGCCTCGGATCCGGCGGTGATGGCTGTCGGTGGTGGCATGGCGGTCGCGACGGGCTCTGGCTCGACGTCGTGGCGCAGCGATGCGTCTTGCCGTTCGGCGGTCGGTTCGGGCGCATCGCTGTCCGGCGCGATCGGAGTCGGCGGCGGCATTTCTGTGCCAAAGACGACGCTGTCGTCCGTCGTGGCTTGGACGCGCGACTGCTCGTGCGCGGAAATCGTGGCATCGGCAGGTTCGGTCTTTTCTGTTGACGCGGGCGCATCCCGCTGGCGTGTCTGCAGCGGCACGACGTTGTCGACAGGCCCGGCGTCCACCGATTCGGAGGCGCCTGCCGCAGGCCGATGCTCGACCACGTCACCCATTTCGATTTCAGAGAGAGGGGCCGACAGCGACTGGACATGCTTGACCCCTTCGCTGCGCAACAGGGCCTGCACGGCCTTGATCGTCATGCCCTGATCGTGCAGCAGCGTCTTGATGCCGCCCAGCAACGTCACGTCCTCGGGGCGGTAATACCGGCGTCCGCCAGCCCGTTTCACAGGTTTTACCTGTGTGAATTTGCTTTCCCAAAAGCGCAGGACGTGCGCCGGCGTGTCGAGAACCTCGCTGACTTCGCTGATGGTGCGAAAAGCGTCACGGGCTTTGGCCACTGAAGGCTCCTTTACGGTTTGTTCCCGGCGGCGACCCGATCTTTCATCAGGTGGCTGGGGCGGAAGGTCAGGACGCGGCGCGGACTGATGGGCACCTCTTCGCCGGTCTTGGGATTGCGACCGACCCTTGCGGCCTTGTCGCGGGTGGCGAAGGTGCCGAAGGATGAAATCTTGACCTGTTCGCCCCGGACCAGCGCATCGGAAATATGCGTCAGCACGGTTTCGACCAGATCGGCGCTTTCGTTGCGGGATAGCCCCACTTGTCCATGGACGGCATCTGCCAAATCCATGCGAGTCAGCGTCTTGTCGCTCATGTCACCACTCCAAACGTTTGGGAAACCTTAGTTGGCTCATCTTTGCCAAGTCAACAACGCAGGCAAAGAGCCTGAAATCAGCCGCTTTTCCGCCTACCAGCGCAGGACGACCGATCCCCATGCCAGACCGCCGCCGATCGCTTCGGTCACGACAAGATCGCCTGTCTTGATCTGGCCGCGTGCCTTGCCGACCGACAGGGCCAGCGGGATCGAGGCGGCAGAGGTATTGCCGTGGTCCTGCACCGTGACGACGACCCGGTCCATTCCGATGCCAAGTTTCTTGGCCGTGGACTGGATGATCCGGATGTTCGCCTGATGGGGCACGACCCAATCGACGTCGTCCGCGCCAAGCCCAACCTTGTCGAGCGCCGTGTGCGCGGTCTGGGCGAGCTTTTCGACGGCGTGGCGAAATACCTCTTTGCCCTCCATCCGCAGAACGCCCGTATTCTGTGTGGCGACCCCGCCATCCACGTAAAGCAGATCGCGGTAGCGGCCGTCTGAATTGAGGTCCGTGGACAGGATGCCGCGATCGGCGGTGGTGCCGTCGCCATCCGTGGCTTCCAGAACGATTGCACCCGCACCGTCACCGAAGAGCACGCAGGTCGACCGGTCCGACCAGTCCATGATCCGGCTGAACGTCTCGGCCCCGATCACCAGCACGCGCTTGGCCTGACCGGACATGATCAGCGCATCTGCGTTGGCCATCGCAAAGACGAAACCGGCACAGACGGCCTGCACATCGAAAGCGAACCCTTTGGTGTTGCCGATGGCATCCTGAACCATCGTCGCCGCGGACGGAAAGGTGAAGTCCGGGGTCGATGTCGCCAGTATGATCGCGTCGATGTCCTCGCCGGTAAGCCCCGCGTCTGCAAGGGCGGCCAGCGCGGCCTTTGTGGCAAGGTGAGACGTGTTTTCGCCCGGGGCCGCGAAATGGCGGCGTTCGATCCCGGACCGGGACTTGATCCATTCGTCGGTTGTATCGAGCGATTTTTCGAACTCGACGTTCGGGACCACGCGTTCGGGCAGGAAATGTCCGACCCCTTTGACCACCGCCCGAATTGTCATGCCTGTCCCTGTTTTTCGCCCGTGGCGTCGTCTTCTGACGTATCCTGAGCAAGTGCAGCGGCAGTTGCAACCCGCGCGGCCAGCTTCTCGGAAAAACCAGTCTGTCCAAGGCGGTAGGCCAGTGCAAGGGCAGCGGCGACACCCTTTTCGTCGGCTGAACCATGGCTTTTCACGACAGTTTTGTTCAGCCCCAGAAAGACCCCGCCGTTGACGCCGCGCGGATCGATCTGCTTGCTGAACTTGCCGAGGGCGCGTTTTGCGAAAACGGCACCGATCATCGCGGACACCGATTGCTTGAGGCTGCGGCGCATCAGCGTGCTGATGAGCGAGGCTGTGCCTTCGCCGGTTTTCAGGGCCACGTTGCCGGTGAAACCGTCGGTGACGATCACATCCACCCGGTCCGAGGGCAGGTCGTTGCCTTCGACGAAACCCACGTAATCATATTCACCGATGACGGCGGCGCGGGCGATCAGGTTGTGCGCGACCTTCAGCTCGGCCCGGCCCTTGTGCTCTTCCGTGCCGACGTTCATCAGCCCGACGCGCGGGCGGGCAAGGCCCAGACCGTTGCGGGCATAGGACGTCCCCATCATCGCATAGGTCAGAAGATCGTCCTCGTCGGCGCGGATGTCCGCGCCGGCGTCCAGCATGATGTTGAAGCCCTGCGGGTTCAATGACGGCCAAAGACAGGCAATCGCGGGGCGGTTCACACCATCCGCCTTGCGCAGGCGCAGCATGGATATCGCCATAAGCGCGCCGGTATTCCCGCAGGACACGCAGACCGAAGCCTCGCCCGCCCGCACGGCTTCGATGGCGGACCACATCGAGGTCGCCTTGCCGTGCCGCAGGACCTGGCTGGGCTTGTCGGACATGGATACGATGTCTTCCGCATCACGGATCGTCACGCGGCCGGCATGGGCATGCGACGCGATCAGCGGCGTCAGTTCGCTGGCCCGCCCGTGCAGGATCGCCGTCGCATCCGGTGTATCGGACAGAAAACGCCAAAGGCCCGCAACAACTGTCGCAGGCCCCTTGTCGCCACCCATCGCGTCGACCGACAGAACCGTTGCCTTGTCCTTCGCCGCTTGCGGGGTGTCGCCCGTAGGTTGGCTGGGGCTCATGTGAACGGACCGTCCGACGTTTTGGATTTATGCTGCGTCTTCGTCCAGATCGATATCGTCGGTCAGGACCACGACTTCACGCTCTGCATAGTGGCCGCAGGACGGGCAGACATGGTGCGGGCGCTTGAGCTCGCCGCAGTTGTCACACTCGTTCGGGTTCGCCGCCGTGAGCGAATCGTGGGCACGCCGGTTGTTGCGGCGGGACTTGGATACTTTGTTCTGTTGGACAGCCATCGTCTCAACCTTATCTGCTAGGGGGGCGCGGTGGCCCGGTCATTTCGAATATCTGGCGGCGTCCTACGCGAAGTCGCGCGGCCTGTCGAGACGCCATGGGCCAAAGGAAGCGCGAACATACTGCGATTTTTCAAAATCGCAACCGGATCAGTTGTCCTTTTTCGAAAGCGCGTCACGCAGCCCCGCCAGACCGGCAAAGGGTTTTGTGTCTTCGTCCGTCAGCGGGGTCACACCGTCGTCGGCATAGACCGCCTCGCCCAAGGCCACGCCGTCCGCGCGGGGAAAGGGCGGCAGGGCCAGTGACAGGGCCTCGATCATCACGGCAGCCAGATCCAGCGTCGCGGGAAGCTCTTCGATGCTGTCGTCTTCCGGCATCTCCTCCTCGCCGCCGGTGGGGGCGGGCAGATCGGCCATGTATTGACGGACCACGGCCTCGTCGATGCGGGTCGTGACGGGGGCCAGCGTGACCACACAGGGCTGCACGACGGTCGCGCCAAGCGTGCCTTCCAGCCGCCAGTCGCGGCGTCCGACGGGGGCCAGCGCGCCCGAAAAGGTCAGCTTTTTCACACCGATGATATCAAGCGCAGCGGCCACGGCCTCGCGCTCGGGGGCGGAGGGCGCAAGATCGAAGGTCGTGTCGCGCCGGGTGGACAGATCGGCGATGCGCAGCGGATGGCGTGGCAGGTCGGGCAGGGGAGGTTCCATTCTTGATGTAAGACCGCAAGATGATGTAGGGGAGATAAAAGGCGAAAGCCTGTAAAGGCAAGAGGGCAGTCATCATGCGCAATCGCTACCCATCAAGGGGCTTCCGTGGCTTTGCGCTTGTCACGGCGCTGGGGCTGGCCGTGGCCTGTTCGCCCGTGGTTCGCAACCATGGCTTCATTCCCCCGAACGACGAACTGGCGCAGGTGCAGATCGGCGTCGACACCCGCGAGACGGTGCTTGAAACGCTGGGGCCGCCTTCGACCGGCGGCGTTCTGGACGGTTCGGCCATCTATTACGTGGCGTCGACTTTCCAGCACCGCGGCGCGCTTGCGCCCGAGGAAACCTCGCGCGAGGTTCTGGCCGTCAGCTTTGGCGCGAACGGCACGGTGTCGAATATCGAACGTTTCGGGCTGGAGGATGGCCGCGTCGTCGCCCTGTCGCGTCGCGTGACGGAGACGGGCGAGAGAGACGGCACTTTCGTACGGCAGCTTCTTGGCAGCCTTGGTCGCGTCGACGCAGGCGATCTTCTGGGCGAGAATTGAACGGGTGCTGGCCCTTTCGGGCCAGCCCGCTCCGCTAGTCTTGCGGTTCGAAGTTCAAAGCGACGCCATTCATGCAATAGCGCAGACCCGTCGGCGCGGGACCATCGGGAAAGACATGTCCCAGATGACCGTCGCAGCGGGCACAGTGCACTTCGGTGCGGCGCATGAAGAACGACCGGTCGACGGTTTCGCCCACCGCGTCGGGGTTGATCGGAGCATAGAAGGACGGCCAGCCGGTCCCGCTTTCGAACTTCGTTTCCTGCTCGAACAGCGGCAGGCCGCAGCCCGCGCAGGTGAAGACGCCGGGGTCCTTGGGAAAGTCATCGTGCGTTCCCGCACGCTCGGTGCCATGTTTGCGCATGACCTTGAAGGCTTCGGGCGACAGGTCCTCGCGCCATTCGCTTTCGGTTTTCTCGATTTTTTCCATCTCGGCGTCCTTTGGTCTGGCCTTTGTCCGGCGTTTGATACTCAGATAGGGGCAGAGCGACAGGAGCCAAGAGGCAACCGATGACCGCGCCTTTCCACAGAGGCCGCTACCGCGTGAGACTGTCCGAGACCAGCGACGATCTTGTCGCCTGCCAGCGGCTGCGCCACGCCTGCTTTTTCGGACATCCGGGCCTTGATCGCGACGCCTATGACGCGACATGCGACCATTCTCGGCGACAGGCACCGTGGTCCCGATGCACTGCGGCCGCGGGCGCTGACGGATGAAGCGGTGCCGCTGGCAGGGCCCTACGATCCGCGCCGCGCCGTGCAGTCCCTGCCATCCCTGATGCGCAGCTATCTGAACCTTGGGGGCTGGGTGGGGGATGATGCCGTCGTGGACCGCGAGATGAACACGCTTCATGTCTTCACGGCGCTCGAGGTGGACCGTGTGCCGCCGCGCCGCGCCCAAAGTCTGCGGGCTGTACGCGGCTGAGGCGGTGGAATGGATATTTGAGGCAAGATGATGACAGGTGTTGCGCTGCATCTTGCGCCCTTCGCGCGGGCGGCTTAGCTGGGCCTCATGGCACGCACACCTCTTTTACAGCTTTCCGAGATTTCCCTGACCTTTGGTGGGGACCCCGTTTTTGCCGGGTTGTCCCTGGTCGTTCAGCCCGGCGATCGGGTCGCCCTTGTCGGGCGGAACGGGTCGGGCAAGTCGACCCTGATGAAGGTCATGGCCGGGCTGGTCGAGACCGACAGCGGCGCCTGCGTGGCGGCCCCCGGTACGACAGTGGGCTACATGGAACAGGACCCCACGATGGAGGGGTTTGCGACGCTGGGCGATTATGCCGCCAGTGGTCTGGACGACAGCGAGGCCTACAAGGTCGAAATGGTCGCGGAAGGGTTGAAGTTCGATCCCGCCGGCGACGTGGCGACCGCCAGCGGTGGTGAGCGGCGGCGCGCGGCACTGGCCAAACTGATGGCCGAAGCGCCGGAACTGATGCTGCTGGACGAGCCGACGAACCACCTTGATATCGAGGCGATCGCATGGCTCGAGGCCGAGTTGAAGCAGACCCGCGCGGGCTTCGTGCTGATCAGCCACGACCGCGCGTTCCTGCGCAACCTGACGCGCGCGACGCTCTGGATCGACCGGGGCGAGGTGCGCCGGGTGGAACAGGGCTTTGAGCATTTCGAGGAATGGCGCGACAAGATCTGGGCCGACGAGGACATGCAGCGCCACAAGCTCAACCGCAAGATCAAGGCCGAGGCGCGGTGGGCGGTCGAGGGGATCAGCGCCCGCCGCAAACGCAACCAGGGCCGTGTGCGGGCCCTGCAGGATCTGCGGGCGGAACGCTCTGGCCAGATCAACCGGCAGGGCACGGCGGCGATGGCCTTTGAAGGCGGACCGACCAGCGGCAAGAAGGTGATCGAGGCCGCGGGGCTGATCAAGGCCTTCGACGGCAAGTCGATCGTCAACGGCTTCGATTTGACCGTGCAGCGCGGCGACCGGATCGCCTTTGTGGGACCCAACGGCGTGGGCAAGACGACGCTGATCAAGATGCTGCTGGGGCAGGAGGAGCCTGACGAAGGCACCATCAAGCACGGCACCAACCTTGAAATCGCGGTTTTCGATCAGGCGCGCGCGCAGCTGGATGGCGACATGACGCTGTGGGACAACCTTGTGTCCGACCCGTCGATGGGTGTGTCCGGCAAGTCCGACCAGATCATGGTGCGGGGCCAGCCCAAGCACGTCATCGGCTATCTCAAGGAGTTCCTGTTCGACGAATCGCAGGCCCGCGCCCCCGTCCGGTCGCTGTCGGGTGGCGAAAAGGCACGGCTTTTGCTCGCCAAGCTGATGGCCAAGGAAAGCAACCTGCTGATCCTCGACGAGCCGACCAACGATCTGGACATCGAGACGCTGGATCTGTTGCAGGACCTTCTGGG
Source organism: Loktanella sp. (assembly GCA_020201155.1). Lineage (GTDB taxonomy): Bacteria > Pseudomonadota > Alphaproteobacteria > Rhodobacterales > Rhodobacteraceae > JAIVHI01. Next base: position 28,607 of record JAIVHI010000009.1, read on the forward strand.
CGAATACGAAGGCACGGCCCTTCTTGTCAGCCACGACCGCGACTTTCTGGACCGTGTCGCCACGGCCACTGTGGCGATGGAAGGCAACGGCAATGCCGTGCTTTATGCGGGCGGTTGGTCCGACTATCGCGCCCAGCGTGGTGCCGGGGCCTTCAACGGCAGGACGGACGGCAAGCCGGGTGGGAAAAAGCAGGGATCGGGCGCGAAGCAGGCGACAGAGACGAAGTCATCCGGCCTGTCCTTCACCGAAAAACACCGGCTGGAGGAACTGCCCGGCGTGATCGACCGGCTGAACGCCGAGATCGCCAAGCTGGAGGTTCTGTTGTCGGACCCCGACCTGTTTACCGCGAACCCCGTGAAGTTCGAAAAGGCGACCGATGCGTTGACGGCACGGGCCATAGCCTTGGAAGAGGCCGAGACAGAGTGGCTGCAGCTTGAGGAAAAAGCCGCCAGCTAGCCAGTGCTGTCAGTCTGGTAGCAGTGTCTCGTGTTCGGGGTGACCCGTCAGCCGACGGCTGCAGGCCGCTGACCCAGCAACAGGCCGAGACCCGCGCTTGTGTTTGCTTTGCTGCGACCGGCGCTATGTCAAAACCAGTGAGAGAAAGAGAAAGCCCCCACCATGACACTTCTGATAATCTTCGTGATAATGGCCATCGGGGTTTCGTTCCTCTGCTCGATCCTTGAAGCTGTCCTGCTTTCGATCACGCCGTCCTTCGTCGAAGGCGCCGAGGAAGAACAGCCGGCTTTGGCAAAGAAACTGAGGACCCTGCGGGCCGATGTGGAACGCCCTCTCGCCGCGATCCTGTCGCTCAACACGATTGCGCATACAGTCGGGGCGACCGGGGCGGGCGCGCAGGCGGCCCTCGTGTTCGATGACACCGGTGTAGGCATCTTCTCGGCCGTTTTGACGTTCGGCATTCTCGTTCTGTCCGAAATCATCCCCAAGACTCTCGGCGCCACCTATTGGCGCGGTCTGGCGCCTTTCGCTGTTCGGGTCCTGCCATGGCTGATCATCGTCCAACTGCCCCTTGTGTGGATGAGCCAGGCGATCACGCGGGTGCTGACCGGTGGCGAACGTCACGCCGAAATCTCTCGCGGGGAGATCACCGCGCTGACGACCGCAGGCCAGCGTCTTGGCGTCGTCGCGGAAGATGAAACGCGGGTTGTAACCAACCTTTTCCGGCTGTCGGAGATGTCAGCCCGCGAAATCATGACGCCACGCACGGTCATCGAACACCTTGGCGCCGACGAGACGGTCGATGCCGTCGTCAGTGCCCGGGACACCTTTCCCGTCTCTCGCTACATCGTCATCGGCGAGAACATCGACGATGTGAAAGGTTTCGTGCTGACCCGCGATCTTTTTCTGGCAGGGCTGCGCGACGGCAAGGACAGGACCGTGTCGGCCTATACCCGCGACATTCAACGGCTTCGGGAAACCACGGACCTCGACACGCTTTTCGACCTTCTCATGGACGGCGAGGCGCATATCGCACTTGTCGAAGATGAATATGGGGGAACGGCGGGTCTCGTGACCATGGAAGACGTCATAGAAACTCTGCTTGGCGCTGAAATCGTAGATGAAAACGACGAAGCCGAAGATCTGCAAAAGGTCGCGAAACGACGGGCCATTCGTCGCAGGGACGCCCGATCTGCAAAAGGTCGCGAAACGACGTGCCATTCGCCGCAGGGACGCCCGCCGCAAGCCGGCCAAGTGACACGGCAGTTGGCGTGGGCGCAGGGCTGACGGAGCATTTCGTGTGCCATCGTTGGTAGGTGACATGAGCCGAGGCCGGCTGTTTATCTTGCGACTGTGATCCTGCCGAACCAAGACCCGTGCTTGATGCAGGGGAGAGGGGAGCGATACCGGCGCTGTGTGCTTCATGTCTGCTGTGAAGCCCAAAGTGTCGGATTCTGCAGATTGTCCGAAGGGCTGCTATTGGGTCAGAAGTCTGATCATGACCCTCCCGTCAAATCTTCAGCGAGCATCATTGCGTTGCCATCTGGGTCATGGAAAGTTGCTGTCTTGACCATGCCTTCAACGACATCTGTGTCGCCATCAAATCTCACTTTGGCCTGTTCCAGCTTTTGCCTCGCCGTATCCAGATCAGCGACACCGAATACGGGAACGCAGTTGCCCGGCGCAGGCTTGGTATGCTCGCCCAGTCCAATCGTCACCCCTTTTGTATTCGTCTGAAGTTCTGACCACCCCGCCTCATCTGCATGGTAGATTGTGTCAAACCCAAGCATGCTTTTGTACCACTCAGCACTCGCATGGCGGTCTTTGACTGAAATCGAAATCGTGATGGTCTCTTTCAACGAAACTAGCGACATAGTCTTTCCTTTTGACTTAAAATGTATTAACTATACTTTATGAACATTGAGACGTTTGTCAACACGACATCAAGAGCTTGGGCCATTCCTATTTTGGCGAACCTGCATGCAGGCATTGCCGGGCGTCAGGCGCCGCTGCTAGCGGCAACTGGAGCGAGCAGGACTGCTTTTGCCCAAAGCATGGATCACTTGATCGCTATGGGATTGCTGGAACGAAATCCCGGTTATGGCCATCCGTTGCGTCCGGAGTTTCGTTTGACAAGTCTTGGCGTCACCGCCGCTGCCATCGCCAACAGGATTCAAAGCGTCACCGCTGACGAAGATCAGGACTTACTTCGCCGCTCATGGACTTTGCCGGTGCTGACGGCAATCCACAGGCCGAGCCACTTCACTGATATCAGACGAAACCTGCGAACGATTACGGATCGCGCTTTGTCGCAATCGTTGAGATCGATGGAAGTCAGAAACTGGGTGTGTCGTAAGGTTGATGAGGGTGCTCGCCCTCCAAGGTCAATTTATAGCGCTGTAAACACTGGCAGTAAGATAAGTAGCATCATCGCGCCTGAAATTACCTTCGTATAGCAAAACCAGCCGTTCGCGCAGCCGCAGCGAATTTACGCACTGTCCGCAAAGCCACACCAACTTGCAAAGGATCCCGATTAATTCTTGCAAGGCGCTCACGCGACATCGTCTGGCAAGGGAAGGTCATTCGCTCACCTGTGCGCCGTCAATTTCCAATACAAAAGGCCCGCCGCTCGGACGGGCCTTTTCTTTTTATTACTGTGACTTATCCGTCGAAGTTCACCTGCTCCATGATCCGCAGAGCGGTCTCGCGGTTGGCGGCCAGTTCGTCGAGCGGGGTGGTGTCGGCTTCGAAATCACCCCAGCTTTCGACCACGTCGGCCAGTTCCGCACCCTCGAGAACCGGGTATTCATAGTTCTCTTCGGCGTAGATGGCCTGCGCTTCCGCAGAGACGAGGAATTCCATCAGCCCTTGCGCTTCGGCGGGATCGCTGGCGCTGCGGGTCATGCCGATGCCCGACACGTTCACATGAGTGCCGCCGTCCTCGAAGGTCGGGAACACGATGCGGACGCTGTCGGCCCATTCGGTCTGCTCTTCGTTCTCGAGCATCTTGCCCATGTAGTAGGTGTTGCCAAGGCTGATGTCGCACTGGCCGGCCCAGATCGCGCGGACCTGTGCGCGGTCGTTGCCTTCGGGCTTGCGGGCAAGGTTGGCTTTCACGCCCTCGGCCCAGTCTGTCGCGGCTTCTTCGCCATGATGGGCGACAACGGCGGCGAGCAGGGCAAGATTGTAGTTATGCAGGCCCGAGCGGGTGCAGATGCGGCCTTCCCACTTGGGATCGGCAAGGTCTTCGTAGGTGGTGACTTCGCCCTCGGCCACGTTTTCCTTGCTCGCATAGACGATACGGGCGCGGGTGGTCAGACCGAACCAGAGGTTGTCGTCGGACTGCAGGTTTTCGGGCACGGCGTCTTCCAGAACGTCGCTTTCGACCGGCTGCAAGACGCCGGCTTCGGCCACACGGCTGAGGTTGGCGATGTCGACATCCATCACGATATCGGCGGGCGAACGGTCGCCCTCGATGGTCAGACGCTCGACCAGACCGTCCTGCACGAAGGACAGCTCCACGGCGACGCCGGTCTCTTCTGTATAGGCGTCGATCACCGGCTGGATCAGTTCGGGCTGGCGGGTGGTGTAGACGGTCAGGTCAGCCAGTGCCGGGGTTGCGCCAAGGCAGGCGGTGGCAAGGAGAGTTGCGCGCAGGGTCATATCAGGACTCCGTTTGAAGGTTTCACTGCGCCCTACTAGTCCGACCTTTTTTGTCGGGTCAAGTGTACCTGATAGATTTAGTCGCCTTTTTCTTTCGCCTTCGCGGCATCCCACAGCCTGTCCATCTCGTTCAGGTCACTGTCGGCAGGCGTGCGTCCCTGTGCCGACAGCGCGTCCTCGATGGCCTCGAACCGGCGCGTGAACTTGGCGTTGGCGGCGCGCAGGGCCTCTTCGGGGTCCACGGCAAGGTGGCGGCCCAGATTGGCGATGACGAACAGAAGGTCGCCGTATTCCTCGATGATCTCGGCTTGCGTCAGGGTGTCCCGTGCTTCGGCCAGCTCGCCCGCTTCTTCGCTGATCTTGTCGACGACCTGTCCGATCTCGGGCCAGTCAAAGCCCACCCGTGCGGCACGTTTCTGCAGCTTCACTGCCCGCGTCAGCCCCGGCAGCCCCAGCGCCACCCCGTCCAGCGTGCGTTTCTGTGCCTTGCCCGCGCGTTCCCTCGCCTTGATCGCCTCCCAATCGGCGACCTGCTGGTCAGCCGACTTGTCGCGGGTTTCGTCGCCGAAAACATGGGGGTGGCGGGCGATCATCTTTTCGCTGATCGCCCGCACGACATCCTCGAATGTGAAAAGCCCGGCTTCCGCGCTCATTTGCGTGTGATAGACCGTCTGTAACAGCAGGTCGCCCAACTCGCCTTCTAGGTCGGGCCAGTCCTTGCGCTGGATCGCATCCGCGACCTCGTAGGCTTCCTCGATGGTATAGGGTGCGATGCTGTCGAAATCCTGTTCGATGTCCCAGGGACAGCCGGTTTGCGGGTCGCGCAGCCTGCGCATGATCTCCAAAAGCCGCGGCATGCCGCCGTTGGGGTCGTCTATCAGGTCGTCTTTCGCCATTGTGCGGGGGCCTTTCGTGGTATTGGGTGAACCCTAACACCACGAACCGAGAGCGCCAGCCATGCCCATCCTCAACCGCATCGGAGACATCCAACCCGAGATGACGGAATGGCGCCGCCATCTGCATACGATCCCCGAGCTGATGTTCGACTGCTACAGGACGGCATCCTTCGTGGCCGAGCGGCTGCGGGAATTCGGCGTGGACGAGATTTACGAAGGCATCGCCCAAACCGGGATCGTGGCGATCATCAACGGGCAGGGCGACGGGCCGACGATGGGCCTGCGCGCCGACATGGATGCGCTGCCGATGGATGAAACGACCGACCATGATTACCAGTCGACCGTTCCCGGCATGATGCATGCCTGCGGCCACGACGGTCACATGACGATGCTTCTGGGCGCTGCGAAATATCTGGCCGAGACGCGCAATTTCAAAGGCCGCGTCGCGCTGATCTTCCAGCCCGCCGAGGAAGAGGGCGCGGGCGGCAACGCCATGGTGAACGAGGGTGTGCTCGACCGCTTTGGCGTCGATCAGGTCTATGCGCTGCACAATGCGCCCGGCACGCCGGTGGGTCACTTCTACACCACGCGCGGGCCGATCATGGCGGCAGTCGATACATTCGAGATCACCCTGAACGGGCGCGGCGGTCACGGCGCCTTTCCGCAGGATTGCATCGACCCCATCGTCGCGGCGGTCAGCATCGTGCAGGCAATCCAGACGATCACCAGCCGCAACCACGACGGACGCAAGGATATCGTGATTTCCGTCACGCAGATCCACGCGGGCACCGTCAACAACGTGATACCGGAAACCGCCTATATCAACGGCACGGTCCGCACCTTCGACGCCGACGTGCAGGCGCTGGTGCAAAAGCGCCTGAAGGAAATCGTCGAAGGGCAGGCCGCATCCTTCGGCGTGACGGCGGACTACAGCTACGAAGTCGGCTATCCGGCCACGGTGAACGATCCGCTCAAGGCGGATTTCGCGGTTTCGGTCGCGCGCGAAGTCGCGGGCGATGCGGCAGTCAACGACGCCGCCATCCCCGAAATGGGGGCCGAGGATTTTTCCTACATGCTGAACAAACGCCCGGGCGCTTATCTGTTCATCGGGAACGGTGATACCGCAGGCTTGCATCATCAGTCCTATGATTTTACCGATGATACAGCAGCTTACGGCGCGTCCTTCTTTGCGCGCCTTGTCGAGAGGGCCCAGCCCGTCATCACTGACATCTAGGATGAAACATGGCGCTCGAAGACGCTAAGACCGAGATAGATCAGGCGTTTACGCGTCGGAATTTACGTGGACTGACGAGCGAGAACGCCTTTGGCGGCGCCACGTCGTTCCTGCGCCGTCGCTACACCAAGGACCTGACCGGCGTCGATCTGGCGGTCACGGGCATCCCCTTCGATCAGGCGGTCACGCACCGCCCCGGCGCCCGTTTCGGTCCCCGCGCGATCCGCGAGGCATCGACCCTGCAGCCCTATGATCCGCCCTATGGCTGGGACGGCTTCGATCCATTGTCCGAGTTCGCGATCGTCGACTATGGTGACATGGCTTTCGATTATGCGGACACACGCGGCGTGCCCGCCGCCATCGAAGCGCATATCGCCGCCATGCTGAGCCAAGGGTCCGGCACCGTGACGCTGGGCGGGGATCACTTCATCACGCTGCCGATCCTGCGGGCCTATGCCGCGAAATACGGGCCGCTGTCGGTCATCCAGTTCGATGCCCATTCCGACCTCTGGCAGGATGACGACATAAACCGGATCGATCACGGGACGTTCATGTACAAGGCGGTCAAGTCGGGGCTTGTCGATACCAGCAGGTCGGTGCAGATCGGCATCCGCACGGAATGCGACGATTATCTGGGGATGCCCTACATCGATGCCCGCACGGTTCACGAAAAAGGGGCGGCCCATGTCGCCGAACGGGTGAAGCGTATCGTTGGTGACGCCCCCGTCTATATCACCTTCGACATCGACGCGCTGGACCCTGCCTTTGCCCCCGGCACCGGCACGCCTGTCTGGGGCGGGCTGGCATCCTGGCAGGCCGCGGCGATCTTGCGCGATCTGGCGGGGATCGACATGGTGGGCGGTGATATCGTCGAGGTTTCACCCCCCTATGACACCACCGGTGCCACGGCAATCGCGGGGGCCCATGTCGCGATGGAGCTGTGCTGTCTGGCGCTGTGGAACAGGCGCGGCACCTGAACGGTGATCGCCGCGAAACCGAATGCAAGGAGACCGAGATGTTGAAATGGATTGCCCTCGTCATCGTGGTCGTCATTGCGGCGGGGCTTTTATACGTCCGGCTCGCGCCGACGAACCCGTCCGATTGGCACACGGCCGGCGATGCCGATACGGCAGGTGATACGACCACGATCAATTCCCACCGCGCCGTGCGCCCCTTCACTACCAGCCCCGAGGACATGCTGCGCGCCGTCGATCTGGCCGCGCGGGATACCCCCCGGACCCAAGTGCTGGCCGGGTCGGTCGAAGACGGGATGATTACCTACGAGACGCGGTCGCGGCTGATGGGGTATCCCGATTACACCACCGTCTCGATCATTCCCGCAGCCGAGGACCATCCGGCGTTTCTGTCGATCTATGCGCGGTCGCGTTTCGGCAAGGGCGACATGGGGGTCAACAAGGCGCGGGTCGAGGCATGGCTCGACCGTCTGGGCCCGCTGGTGATGCCAGCCTCTTGACCGCATCAGCGGTGCCTGCCAGATCAACGCAATGATCGCACCCGACAAAATCGAACAACTCATCGACCGCTTCCAGTTTCTGGAGGCGAAGATGTCCGGCGGCGTTTCGGGCGACGAAATCGCGGCCCTTGGTCGCGAATACGCAGAGCTTCGCCCCGTGGTCGAGGTGATGCAGCGCTACAAATCGCTGTTCGCCCAGATCGCCGAGGCCGAGGAGATGCTCAAGGATCCCGAGATGCGGGCGCTTGCGGAAGAGGAGCTTCCCCAGCTGCGCGAGGAACTTGAAGCCGTCGAGGCAGAGGTGCAGCTTGCGCTTTTGCCGAAAGACGCCGCAGATGCCCGTCCGGCGCTTCTGGAAATCCGTCCCGGCACCGGCGGGGACGAGGCAGGGCTTTTCGCGGGCGATCTTCTGCGGATGTATCAGCGCTATGCCGAAAAGCAGGGCTGGAGCTTTGAAATCATCGAACAAAGCCTGAGCGAGCTGGGCGGCATCAAGGAGGTCGTGGCCCGGATCGCGGGGCAGGGCGTCTTTGCCCGTTTGAAATACGAAAGCGGCGTTCACCGTGTCCAGCGCGTGCCCGAGACCGAAAGCGGCGGGCGCACCCATACTTCGGCGGCGACCGTCGCGGTTCTGCCGGAAGCCGAGGATGTGGATATCCAGATCAACCCGGCCGACCTGCGGATCGACACGATGCGTGCGTCGGGATCGGGCGGTCAGCATGTCAACACCACCGATTCGGCTGTGCGGATCGTCCATGTGCCCACCGGCATCATGGTCGTCAGCGCCGAGAAATCGCAGCACCGCAACCGCGAGATCGCGATGCAGGTCCTCAAGACGCGCCTTTTCGACATGGAGCGGCAGAAGGCCGACGCCGAACGCTCTGCCGACCGCAAGGCGCAGGTCGGCTCGGGCGACCGGTCGGAACGGATCCGCACCTATAACTTCCCGCAGGGACGTATGACGGACCACCGGATCAACCTGACGCTCTATTCGCTGGGTCAGGTCATGCAGGGCGATCTGGATGAGGTCATCGACGCCCTTCAGTCCGATGCGCAGGCGGCCCTGCTGGCCGAACTCGGCGCGTGACGCTGACCGTTCAGGACGCACTGCGCACCGCTGGCGCGACGTTGGCGGATGCCGCGATCCCGGACCCCGCGCGCGATGCCCGCCGCTTGATGGCCGCGACCTTGGCTGTCGGGGCCGACCGGATCACGCTGCTTTTGCAGGACAATCTGTCGTCAGATCAAGCCACGGCCTTTGACGGGATGATTGCCCGCCGCGCCTTGGGCGAACCTGTGTCGCATCTGGTCGGCGGGCGGCTGTTTCTGGATCGCTGGTTCAGCGTCACCCGTCCGTCGCAACGCGCGGGACCTTGGAGTCGCGTCCCGCGCACGGCTCATGCGGTCGGACTGGTTCGCTCAGGTTGACGGCGCCTTCGACATGATCGTGTCCAATCCGCCCTATATCGCGCTGGACGAAATGCCCGGTCTGGACCGCGATGTCCGCGATCACGAACCGCGCATGGCTCTGACCGATGAGGGCGACGGGCTGGAGGCCTATCGCCGCATCGCGGGCGGGGCCGCCGCTCACCTGCGGCCCGGCGGTTGGCTGATGGTCGAAATCGGTCCGACACAGGCGCAGGCTGTGCGCGACCTGCTGGCAGCGGGGGGATTCGGTCACATCGGCACGCGGCAGGATTTTGACGGGCGTCACCGTGTCATTTTCGGCCAAAAGCCGCAGAAAGTGGCCGTGTAGCCCGCAAAATTCGCCAGAGGGCTTGCCTCACGGGCAGTCACATGCCATTTGACACGCATCGGGCGGTTGCAGCGCAAGTCGCGCTCACCGACGACTTCGCCAGAAAGCCAGGGTTGCACTGATACGCGGCACACCGCGCGCAACCCTCAAAGCACAACACGATGGCCCAGCTGGGCCGGTTGAAAGCGTACACATGAGATCATCGAACAAGCGGTCGCGGAACAAGAGCCGAAATACACGTCCTACGGGCGGTAATATCATCAACCGTGTCTTCGACAGCCAGGGCCCGGACGGAAAAGTCCGCGGCACGCCGCAGCAGATCATCGACAAATACAACCAGCTTCATCGCGACGCCCACCTCAACGGTGACCGTGTGGATGCCGAGAATTTCGCCCAACACGCCGAACACTATACACGCTTGCTGGCCGAGGCGCAGCGCGAAGTGGATCAAAAGCGTGAAGAGCAGGAAGAACAGAACCGCCAGCGTCAGGCCGAACGCGACCGCGAACGCAACGAGCGTCTGAAAGCGCAGGAAGAGGCGTCGAACAACAGCGGCGGTGACGACACCCCCAGCCAGGACACGTCCGACATCGTGGAAACGCCCGAAGCGAAAGCCGAGGAAAAGCCCAAGCGCCCGCGTCGTCCGCGCAAGCCCAAGACCCCTGATGCGTCGCAGGATGGCGATAAATCGCAGGGCAACGACCAGTCAAACGGCAACGACCAGTCGCAGACAAACGATCAGTCGCGCAACGGCGGAAACGCCCCCGAAGCCGCCGAATAGGCTCAGGCCCGCGCGACCTCGCGGGCCAATGCGCAAAATCCTTCGACAGATATCTGCTCGGCCCGTTCGGTCGGCTTGATGCCTGCGGCCGTCAGTCGATCCTCGATATCAGGTGCGACGCCCTTGAGCGACGACCGGAGCATCTTGCGCCGTTGATTGAAGGCGGCGGCCACGACGCGGTTCAGGACGTCTGCATCGGCTGCGAAACGCGGTGCGGGCAGGGCCTTGAGATGCACAACCGCGGAACTGACCTTGGGCGCGGGTGTAAAAGCCTCGGGCGGAAGGTCGAGGACGATTCCCGCATCGGTGCGCCACTGGCTGAGGATCGCCAGCCGCCCGTAGGTTTTTGACCCCGGCGCCGCGACGATCCGCTGCGCCACCTCGCGTTGAAACATCAGCGTCAGGCTTTCCCACACAGGCGGCCAGACCGGCGGCGTCAGCCAGCGCACAAGAAGTTCGGTCCCGACGTTGTAGGGCAGGTTGGCGCATATCTTGATCGGTGGCGTCAGGTAGGACGTCGCGTCCAGCTCCAGCGCATCCGCATTCACCACCTCGAGCCGCCCCGGATAACGCGCCGCGATCTCGGCCAGTGCGGGCAGGCAGCGGGCGTCCTTTTCCACTGCAAGAACCCTGCGCGCGCCTTCGGCCAGCAGCCCCCGCGTCAGCCCGCCGGGGCCCGGTCCGACCTCCAGCACGTCGGCCTTGGTCAGGTCACCCGCCATACGCGCGATCTTGGCCGTCAGGTTCAGGTCCAGCAGAAAGTTCTGGCCCAGCGATTTCTTGGCCGCGATGTCATGCGTCGCGATCACGGTCCGCAGCGGGGGAAGATCGTCGATCGTGCTCATGCTCGGGCCTGCGCCATCTCGGCGGCCATTCGCAAAGCTGCGATCATCGACGTGGCATCCGCAATGCCCTGGCCTGCGATATCGAAGGCGGTGCCGTGATCGGGCGAGGTCCGGATGAACGGAAGTCCCAGCGTCACGTTCACACCGCCTGCGAAATCGATGGTCTTGATCGGGATCAGCGCCTGGTCGTGATACATGCAAAGTGCCGCGTCATAACCGCGCCGCGCGCCTGCGTGAAACATCGTGTCCGCAGACAGGGGGCCGAAGATATCCAGCCCCTGCGCGCGCAGGGCTGCAATGACGGGTGCGATCAGCTCGATCTCTTCGTGGCCCATCTTGCCGTCTTCCCCCGCATGGGGGTTCAACCCGGCCACCGCGATACGAGGAGACGCAAGCCCGAAGTCGCGGCGGAGTGCTGCATGGGTGATCAAGGCCGTGTCCGTCAGCCGCGCGGCGGTTCACCGTCAACGCGTCTTGGGCCGTGTTCACCGCAGCCCAAGGCGTCCCGTCCGGCAAGTGTGCGGGATCACCGATCCACAGCAGCGGAATCTCCTGTCCGACGGCGTGCCATGCGCGGGCGGCGACTTCCGGGCCGATCCCGGCGGGTTCACCGCAAGAGATCGCAATCGGGGCCGTGGTCACGGACGGATCGTGGCGGTGGCCCGCAGATCAGCCAAAAGCGCGTCGGCAAAGCCCGCCAAGCGTTGCGACCGAACCTGATTGCGGACGGCGTCGCGGTCCTGACCCGCCATGCCGCCATAGCTGCGATTGCACAGCATCAGGAACACCAGCGTCTGTCCGTCCGCGCTTGTGACGTTATAGGAAACTTCACCTGCGTCCAGCTTGGCCAGTTCCATGGCGATATCCTGCGGAATGCTTGCGGGAGCCCGCGTATCGCGTTGCAGCACGTCCGCAGGCTGGTTGCGGGCCACGCCGTAGAGATCGTCGCAGGTGTCGACAGACAGTTCGACGCCCCGCGCCGCTTGCAGGGCGGCGTCGGATCGGCCCCCGGCGATGTAATAGGCTGCATATTCGATCTCGCTGGCCGATTGCGGCGCAGAGGGCACTTCGCGCACGTCGCGCATCTGGAAAAGCGCCACACCATTGGGGATCTGCAAAGGCGGCGTCACCTCGCCGGGTGCGAGCGACAGGATCAGCCCTTGCAGGGCTTCGGGATAATTGCCGATGGGCAGCCAGCCAAGGCGCCCGCCATCCTGCCTGCTGGGCAGTGCGGAATACTCGCGGGCGGCTGCTTCGAACTGCGCAAAGCTCGACCCTGCGGCGATATCTTCGGCGATAGCGGTGGCGCGTGCCGCTTCGGGTGGCGGCGCGGGGATGATGATCTCGGACAGAAGCACTTCGATGCCGCCACCGGTGGAGCCGCCCTGGCCCATCGCGCGGTCCACTTCCGCTTCGGTCACCTCGGCCCGGCTAGCATAGCGCTGACGAATATAGTCGCGCCATGTCACACCGGTGCGCACGAATTGCTCGAGCGTGGCGCGTTCGACGCCGTTCTGACCCAGCATCGTCAGGAACTGGTCCAGCGTCATGTCAGCGCGGCCGGCGAACTCTTCCAGCTCGCGTTCCATCGCTTCGTCCGTAAGACGCACACCGACACGGTTCAGCTCTTGCAGCTTGAGGCTTTCCTCGATCAGCTGTTCGCGCGCCAGCTCTTGCGTGTTGCCGGGTGTGCGGAACACCTCGAGCAGCGTGGCGCGCTGGGTCAGCTCGAACTGGGTGATCGCATCGTTGTTGACGGTGATCGCGGGCGAGAATTGCGCCTGTGCCAATCCGGCCAGGCCCAGCCACAACGCCAGTGTCAGAAGAAGTCCACGCATCTTTTGTCCTTGTCGTTCAATCCGTCCGGCAACTGCCTGCCGGTCCAGCTTCGGAACGTCCAGCCGAAAAGCCCAAGAGCGCGACTGTAATCCCGTAATCCGTTGATGGCTCCACGTTAATGGATGAAGTATAGCGACGCGAGGCCGAAAGTTCGACGCTGACACACTCGTTGCGCCATTCAACGCCGATCCCGGCCCGCGCCGGACGGTCCTTGCCGATATCGTAGCGCGCATCAAAGCTCACATTCCACGCCTCCGTCGCCTGCACGGCGGTTTCCAGCGACCATTCGCTGATCGCGTCCTCGCGCCCGATCCGGGCATCGGCGGTCTGCCAGATATAGGCCGCTGCCAGATCCAGCTGGTCGGTCTGCCAGCCGATCCGCGCGTTGGTCAGAGAGGTGTTGAAATCTTCTGCGATCAGTGACCGTGCTTCGACCCTCAGACCCTCTGCAAGGGTGAACTGGCCTGCGATCAGCCAGTCCGATGTCGACCCCGACATGCCCGACGCCCGCGTGAAACGCGGGTCGGGGTCTTGGCGAAACGTGCGCCCGAATGTCAGGGTCGAGTCTATGCCTTCGTCACCCCTACGGGTCCAAGTCACCCCTGCCGCCCCCCGCAGACCGGTTTCGCGGGCGTCCTGCCCGGGAAAATGCTGCGCCGACAAAAGGTTCGACTGGTCCAGTTCCGGGCGTGTGCTGTCTTCGTTGGGAAGGGCACCGCCGGAGACCCTCGGCCGGAAAGGCGGGGTCGTCCCTCAGTTGATAATGGTCGACCGTCCCACCGATCCGGGTGCTGACCGCCAGACCGGCATCCGTGATCCAGTCCCGCTGGTAATCCGCACTGACGCCGACCCGCCTGACGTCGCGCCCCGCATCGCTGGCCTCGTCGCCGTAGCGCGCAACCGCATCGGCCCCGACGCCAAGCCGCAGCTGGCCGTTCCCCAAGGCGACGCGGCGGTCGTAAGACAGGTTCGCAACAGCAGGCGGCAAAGAGGCGTTCGACTCGTTCGCGCGCAGCGATTCGTAGTAAGTCAGGTCCGCCACGAACAGGTCGTCCTCTCGGGCGCGGGCGATGGCCACGCTGGAATCAAGCCGGTCCTTGTCTGAATAGCCATAGTCGGACAGGTAGGACCTGTCCGAGGCGGCTTCGATATCGAAAGCCAGCCGGAAGTTGCGCGGCAGATCGAAAAAGCCGTTCGCGAACAGGTAGCTGCGCGTATCGTCCGGTGAAAGCGTGTCCTGGCTGATCGCACCTGTCGCAGCGACGGAACCGTTCGAAAAGGCTTGTCGGTAGCCCAGTTCCAGCGTGGTGGTCTCGGACGACAGGTAGGGCGTCAACAGCAGGTCGCGGCTTTCACCCAAGGCCACGAAATAGGGAAGCTTGAGACCGGTCCCGAGATTGTCGTTGGTCTTGATGCGCGGCACCAGAAGGCCCGTCGCCCGGTCCAGCGTCGGGCCTGGCACGAGGTGGCCGCTACGCGGTAAAGCTGGCTGTAGCGCCCGTCGATGCGGTCGATCTGGTTCGCGGCCAGCTGAAGCTGACGGTCCAGCACGATCCGCGCCGACCGCAGCAGGCCGTTCTCGAGCTGCGGATCAAGGCTGGCCTGATCCGCCGTCAGGATCGTGCCGTCCGGTTCCGTGATGACGATGGGCCCGTCGATCGAAAGCCGGTCGGCGGCCCTGTCGTAGGTGACCCGGCGCGCCGTCAACCTTGCCCCGTCGTAAAGAACCTCGATATTGCCCTGCGCGATCAGCCGGTCGTTCTGGGTGACTGTGACATTGTCGGCCACCAGAGTTGCCGTGCCCTGCGCGGTCGCGACCGCGGGCAAAAGCAGGAAAAGGGCAATCAAGAGCACGCGCATTCAGCCATCCTCCAGATGCAGCAGCATCCCTGCGGACAGCCCGATCGCGATCAGCGGTGGCACCCATGCCGCAAGCGCCGGCGGCAAATCTCCGTTTTCGCCAAGCACCTGCGCGAAGTTGCGCAGAAAGTAGACTGTGAATGACAGCAGAATGGCCAGCATCACCATCAGCCCCGTGCGTCCCCCGCGCTGGTGCCGCATCGTGAAGGCAGCCCCGATCATGACCATCGCGGCAAGGAAAAGCGGCTGGGCCAGTTCCATCTGCAACCACACCTGATGGCGTTGCGCCGAGAATCCCGCAACCTGCAAGCGGTCGATGAAGGCGGGAAGATCCCAGATCGGGATCGACGAGGGCGTGCCGAAACTGTCCCTGATCTGATCTGCCGTCAGCGTGGAGGGAAGGGTCATCTGGGTTTCGAAACGGGACAGCGACTCGGGCGTCCGGCTTGTGTCCAGCGGCCAGACTTTCGCCTGCCGCAGTCGCCACGCCCCGTCTCCGAGCGACGCACGCTCTGCCTCGACCCTCTCAACCGGCATCCCGCCTTGAAATGTCAGGAACGTGACCTGCGACAGCTCGGTGCCGGACAGGTTCGCGCGACCGGCGCGGATCACTGTCTGCTGCGTGGCGTCCCCCTGCCGGAGCCACAAGCCGCTGGCGCCCAGAGACAGGATCGATCCCGTTCCCCGCAGCTCGCTTTCCAGCGCTTCGTACTGGCGCTGTGTGCCTGCCACGATGGGGTTCATCACCGACACGGCAAGCGCCCCGATGAAAAGTGCCATACCCAGCGGGGCCATCAGCGCCCGCAATGCGGACCGGCCCGCAGCACGGGTCACCACCAGTTCCGACGACCGGGCCAGCCCCAGAAACAGCGTGATCGCCGAAATGATCATGATAAGCGGCAGGATTTCGTAAAGCTCTGTGGGGATATCCAGAAGCGTCAGTTCGAGGATCTGGCCGAAGGTCGCGCCTTCGTCCGAGAACCGTCGCAACTGGTCGACCAGACCGACGAAGGCGAGAATCCCGAAAAAGACGGCGAAGATCCCCGAGAATATCTTGGCGAACCGGCGGGCGAAGTAGCGGTCAAGGATCATGCCGGCACCGCACGTGCAAAGGGTTTGGCCGCCAATGTCAGAAGGCCCGCGACGATGACAAATCCGGTCCCGATCGACAGGTAGGATGCGAACCACAGCTGCGGGTTTCCCCGCGCCAGATTGAGGCCGGTCGTCTCTAGCCCCTTGATCAGGATGATCAGAAAGATCGCCAGAACGATCTGCCGCCAGACGCCGAAGCGTGAATAGCCGCCGACCATCAGGGCGGCAAAGCCCAGAAGCGCGCCCACAAGACCCAGCAGCGATTGCGCAAAGCGGTCATGTCCCTCTGCAATCAGCTGGGCCGCGCTGCGTCCCGTTTCCTCTTCCAGCGCCGGGGTCGGAGCCAGAAGGTCCCATGTCATCAATTCCCGCGAGCTTCGCCCGGCGCTGTCATCACGCTGCATCAAGTCTCCGACGTTGTAGGCGAAATCGCTGAAAGACGTCACGAACAGGCTTTCGTCCTGCGCGCGAAGCGTCTGTGCCATGCCGTCCACCATCACAAGCTGTGCCTCGCCCTCGGAGCGGACAAGATAGGCGCGCGAGGCGGTATAGGTGGTCGACTGGTCCGGGTCGCGCAGATCGGACAGGAAGATGTCGCGCAATTCGCCGGCAGGGGTGATGGTGCGGATATAAAGGGTGATCCCCTCGGCCGGTTCGATGAACTGGCCCTCGGTCAGGATGCTCGCGCCGACGTTCTGCGCGATTTCGGCCGAGCGTTCGTTCAGGCGCGAGGTGCTGAGCGGCACCAGAAAGTGCATCAGCGCCGTCATGGCAAGGGCCACGATCAGGCCGAAGACCAGCACCGGGCGGGCCAGCCGGAAAGGTGATGCGCCCGTGGCCTGCGCCGTGACAAGCTCGGAGTCCGAGGTCATCCGGTTCGTCACGTAAACCGAGGCGGCGAAGGCGGCAAGCGGCAGCGCGATCCGGACCATCGCGGGTAGGGTCAGCGCGGTAAACTCGAGAAAGATCGTAAAACTCTGCCCGTCGGAAATCAGTTGGTCGAACAGACGCACGGCCCGGTTGATCCAGTAGACCATCACAAGGATCAGGCCGAAAAAGCCGAACAGCATCATCAGCTGCGTTAGCATGTAGCGATCCAGTTGCGGCATCTGCGCGCGCGTCCCCCCGGCAAGTTTGTCGCAAACTAACGGAAAGCCCCAAGGGGCGGAACTGCAAACTGGCCATCTTTCGGGCCACAGGCTAGGGATGGCTGACCCCACGCGACCGGAGACCAGTATGGGTGCCGCCTATTTCTACCATCTGACCGAAAGCCCGCTCGAGGCGACGCTGCCGACGCTGGTCGAGAAGTCGCGGGCGGCAGGCTGGCGGGTGCTGGTGCGGGGGCGCGAGGCGGGGCTTTTGCAGCGGTTGGATCAGGTGCTTTGGGAAAAGCCCGTCGACAGCTTTCTGCCGCATGGCATGGCCGGTGGCCCCCATGACGCCCGACAACCGGTCCTGCTGGGCGTTGATTTGGCCGCAGAGGGGTTTGAGTGCCTCATGTCCGTGGGCGGGGCCGATCTGACGGGTGCGGAAGTCGGCTTGGCCGAACGGGCCTGCATCCTGTTCGACGGGGCCGACCCTGATGCGGTCGCCCATGCCCGGATCCAGTGGAAGACCCTGACCTCCGCGGGGTGTGCTGCGCAATACTGGGCGCAGGACGGGGGGCGCTGGACCAAGAAGGCCGAGGCCTAAAGCGTTTCGCGAAACGCTTTAGTAGGCGAAGCCCGCGTCGAAGTCCTCGGGCAGCTGGTTGCCCGTCTGGCAGGCGGCCAAAGTCAGAAATGCTGTCAAAAGCAGGATACGCATATCAGTCCCTTTGCAGGATCAGTTCACCGTTTCTGATCTGGATGGTGTCGAAACTGTCGAGGTAAGTCATCCCCAGAAGTGACCCGTCCATCTGTCCGTCGTTCACCACGGCGGGCACCTCGAAATCCTGCATCTCGCCCAACGAGATGCGGTCCAGCCAGACCGGTGCGGTCCTGACCTGCCCGTTGGCGGTATTGGCAACGCCCAGATAGCGCAGGCTGGCGGGGTCGATGCCGACGCGGGCGGCGTCTTCCTGGCTCAGCACGATCTGCGACGCGCCGGTATCGACGACGAAGTCGACGGGCACATCGTTCACATCCAGCGTCAGGTAATAATGCCCGTTCGGCTGGCGGGGCAGGACGATCTCGCCCGCTGCATCGATCTGCTGGCGCGGGCTTACGGTGTTGCGGATATCGCTCCACATGCCAACGGCGGCGATGACACCGACGAAAATCAGGCCCCAGACAGCGGCTTGCTGGGCGGTCTTGCCCAGATTGCCGCGCTGCGACATGAAATAGCTGCCAGCGATGGCGGCACCCAGAAGCCCGAGAAAGGCAAGATTTGCGATCTGATCTGCATTCATGGGTCAGATATAGGATCAGGCGCCGAAACCGGAACCCCTCAGCCCGTCAAGAATGAACTGAATCGCAAGGGCCGCCAGCAACATGCCCAGAAGGCGTGTCACGACGTTGATGCCGGTCTTGCCCAGCATCCGCTCCAGCAGGGTCGAGGCCAGAAACAGCACCATGACCAGCCCCAGCACCAGAAACATCACCAGAAGGACCGCGCCGACGCCCAAGGCGCTTTCGGCCTGACCGGTCAGAAGGACCATCGCGGCAATCGCGCCCGGCCCCGCGATCAGGGGGATCGCCAGCGGAAAGACCGACGGGTCGTGGTCCGGTTCCATCGCGCCGTCGGTCTGGTCCTCGCGCCGCGCTTGCCGCCGTTCGAACAGCATGTCGAGCGCCGTGAGGAACAAGAGCACACCGCCCGCGATCCGGAAGGCCGGCATGGAGATGCCCACGAACTCCAGCAGTGCTTCGCCCGTGAAGGCGAAGATCAGCAGCAAAACCGCGGCGACTGCGCAGGCCCGAAACCCGATGCGCCGCCGTTGCACCGGCGACATGCCCTGTGTCATCGCAAGGAAAAGAGGTGCCAGACCGATGGGGTCGATGATCACGAAAAGCGTCGTGAAAGCCGCAATCAGGCTGGGCAGGTCCGTCATTTCGCTTGCGCTTTCTCCAGTTTCTCCAGCGCACCCATCCACATCGCCTCGGCCCGTTCAAGCCCGTCCATCACTTCGGCGTATTTCTTGTTCCATGTCTCAAGCTCGCCCAGCCGCGTGTCTTCGTAAAGCGCGGGGTCGGCAAGTTTCTTGGCAAGCTTGTCGCGCATGTCGCTGATCTTGCTGACTCTTTCTTCGGCCTTGCGCACATCGGCCTTCAACGCGAGGATATCCTCGCGGCTGGCTTTCTTGAGCTGCGGCTTGGGTTTCTCTGCCCTTTCCGGCTTGTCCGGCGTCAGCAGCATCTTGCGGTAGGCCTGCAAATCGTCGTCGTAGGGCGTCACGCGCCCGGCTTTGACCAGCCACAACCGGTCGGCCACCATGCTGAGCAGATGCATGTCGTGGCTGACAAGGATCACGGCCCCCGAATAGGCCGACAGCGCCTCGACCAGCGCCTCGCGGCTTTCGATATCAAGGTGGTTCGTCGGCTCGTCGAGGATCAGCAGATGCGGCGCGGGCAGGGTGGCCAGCAACAGCGACAGGCGCGCCTTTTGCCCGCCCGACAGCTTGCCCACCGGCGTCTCGGCCTGATCCGCGCCAAGGCCGAAGCCCGCCAGCCGCGCCCGCAAGCGCGCCTGACCTTCGGCGGGGCGTTCGCGGAACAAATGGTCCAGCGGGGTTTCGTCCACGCGCAATTCTTCGACCTGATGCTGGGCGAAAAATCCGATGCGCAGCTTGTTGGACTGCACCATCTTGCCGTGTGCTACATCAAGACGGCCCGATAACATCTTGGAAAGGGTGGATTTACCCTCTCCGTTGCGACCCAGAAGCGCGATCCGGTCGTCTTGGTCGATCCGCAGGTTCAACTTGTCCAGCACGATGGTTTCGCCATAGCCGACACCGGCACCTTCGGTGGCGATGATGGGGGGCGACAACTCTTCTGGTTCGGGGAAGGTAAAGACCGTGCGTGCCGCGTCTTCGGGCATGCGAATGGTCTCCATCTTTTCAAGCATCTTCACACGCGACTGCGCCTGCTTGGCCTTGGACGCCTTGGCCTTGAAACGGTCGACAAAGCCTTGCAGATGCTCGCGCTGCGCCTGCTGCTTCTTGGCGGCAGCAGCCTGAACCGCACGGGTGGCGGCGCGCTGCTTGGCAAACTGGTCGTAGTTGCCGGAATAATAGGTCAGACCCTTGTTTTCCAGATGCAGGATGCCACCCACGGCGCGATTGAGAAGCTCGCGGTCGTGGCTGACGATCAGGACCGTATGCGGGTAGCGGGCCAGATAACTTTCCAGCCACAACGCACCTTCGAGGTCGAGATAGTTGGTCGGTTCGTCCAGCAGCAAAAGGTCGGGCTCCGCGAAAAGCACGGCAGCCAGTGCCACCCGCATCCGCCAGCCGCCCGAAAAGCGTCGATATCGGCCAGCCGCGTCTGGACCTCTGCGATGCGGCTGGGGTCCGTTGCCGTATCGGCCTCGGCCATCAGGTTGGCGCGTTCGGTATCGGCGGCCAAGACCGTGTCGATCAGGCTGACCTCGTTTCCGGGCACTTCCTGGCTGACACCGCCGATGCGCCAGCCCTGCGGCATATCGAGACTGCCCTGATCCAGCGGCAGCTCGCCCCGGATGACACGGAAAAGCGTTGTCTTGCCGCTTCCGTTGCGTCCCACAAGGCCGACCTTGTGGCCGGTGGGGATCGTGAGGCTCGCATCTTCGACCAGTGTCCGGCCTTCGATCGAATAGGTGATATTTGACATTCTCAGCATGGCCTGCGCGTAGCAGAGCACGAAGACAGGGGGAAGAGGCCCCGGTCGCTCTGGGCCGCTATAGGGGCCGTCTTGACCCTTCCACTCGGTCAACTGTCGTGCTAGCGGAGCGCCAGATAGAATTGGCTTAACCCACGAGGATCACATGGCTACCGAACGCACGCTTTCCATCATCAAACCCGACGCCACCAAGCGCAACCTGACCGGCGCGATCAACAAGAAATTTGAAGACGCGGGCCTGCGCATCGTTGCACAAAAGCGCATCCAGCTGACGCAGGGTCAGGCCGGTGAATTCTACGCCGTTCACAAGGAACGTCCGTTCTTCGGCGAACTGACCGAATTCATGGCATCCGGCCCGGTCGTCGTGCAGGTTCTGGAAGGTGAAGGCGCCATCGCCAAGAACCGTGAAGTCATGGGTGCAACCAACCCCGCAGACGCAAACCCCGGCACGATCCGTGCTGAGTTTGCCGAAAGCGTCGGCGAGAATTCGGTCCACGGCTCGGACGCGCCCGAAACCGCCAAGGAAGAAATCGCCTATTTCTTCTCGGGTCTTGAACTGGTCGGCTAAGCCGTCATTGCGCCGCGATATCGGAAGGGCCGTCCTTTTGGGCGGCCCTTTCGCGTTCCAGGTGCTTGCGCAGCAGGGCCACGTTCTTGTTGTTGGACTTATTCCCGATGTCGAAAAGATCCCCCACAAGAGGAATCGTTCCGATCACCGTATCCACCCCGGTGTTGATCGCCATTCGTGCCAGAAGGGACCGAGGTGCGCCCATCTTGTAGGACTGGTGTATGATGTAGCCTGCGGGGGCCATGGCAAGCGCATCGCCGATGCCCGGAATGATACCCAGCATACCGTCAAGGCCAATCCGGAACCGCGTCCCGGGAATACGCACCAGACTGTCCATCCGGTGCGCTACTCTTTCCAACCGTTCGAGCCGGTCCATCAGGCCGCTTTCGGCTCGCGTGCGATGATCCAGATGGCGTGGACGAGGCCGGGGATATAACCGAGAATCGTCAGCAGGATGTTGAGCCAGAAATGCTTGCCCAAGCCGACCTGCAGGAAAACGCCAAGTGGCGGGATGATGACGGAAAGAACGATGCGAATCAGGTCCATGGTTTGTACCCCTTTCATGAGTTGCTAGTGCAACGCCCGATA
>JAIVHI010000009.1:50519-66511 GCA_020201155.1 Loktanella sp.
GCCTTCAGCGCATCGAAGGTCTTGCGCAACTTCGCTTTCTCCGCACCTTTGCAGTCGTTCCAGGGGCGACCCTGAAGACCCATGTGCAAGACGTAGTAGCCGATGAAGTGGGGCCGCTGCCCGGCCTGCAGAAGACGGGCGTAGGCTGCGTCGGCCCCCAGATCGCGCAGGTCTTCCGCCGACGTGATGCCGACTGCCGCAAAGGCAGCCTCCATCGCCGGACCAAGATTACGGATGCTCGAAATCGCCGTCATGGCACGAGACTACGACGGGCCGAAAAAATGCGCCAGTGGTGACCACGAAGCCCCGCGGGAGGAATCCGGTCCGTGGACAGCCGCTGGCTGCACGCACACCGGTACCGGCAAAGGAGAAAAGCCGCGCACCGGAAACGTGCCGCAATCAGATCGCGGCGTAATCCGTGAAGATCGGGGCCGGTCGTCCCTGCGGGGGCAGGGGGAATTGCGGTTTGGTCTTGGATGTCTCGACAGGCTTTGTCGACACGGTAGGCTGCTGTTGCGCCATGGTCTTGGTCCTAGGTCTGCCTCTGTCCTGTGGGCTTTGCCCACGGCCTCTTGATGGGCCATTTGTTAAGCAAAACACAGGAGCGCGGCAGGAGTGGGGCTAATTTGTGTCAGAAATGGGGCACGCTGCTTAAGTGCCTTTCGGTTTGCTCCGGCGCGGTGTGGCATTCGGCCCGCGCTTTTGCTTCGCTCCGGGCGGGGTGAACCGCTTGGAGGTGTCCGAGGCACTGGCGCGCGGCTTGGGCTTTGCACCGGGCTCTGCCGGTCTGGGTTTGCGGGGGCCATCGGGTGACGGTCCGTCGCTTTTCGCCCTGTACGGCTTGTCGCCGCCTTTGCCTTTGAACGGCTTGTCACCGCCCTTGGGGCTGTAGGGCTTTCCTTCGGACTTGCCATTGTAGGGCTTGTCCTGAGGTTTGCCCTTGCGGGCATCCTTGTCCTGACGCGGTTTGCGGTCTTTCGTCGGGGTGATCGCCTCGCGGTTGGTGGTGGCCTTTTTGTCGCGCGGTGCGATGGCGGGCAGGTCGTCCGCCCGGCTGGGCGGCGGCGTGCTGCGATCCTGCGGCTTGTCGTAACGCGGCTTGTCGGCGCGCGGCTTGTCGAACCGCGGCTTGCTGTCGCGATTGTCGCTTGCAGGCCGTTCGGGGCGCGCACCGCGGCCCAGATCGGGCGGCCCGTCGAGCGCTGTCAGACCCGCCTGATTTTCAAGGCGCATGTCGGGCCCGATGGCGGCCAGAAAGCCCGGCACGGCGGCTTCGGACAGTTCGACATAGGTCGCCTCGTCCTGAATGCGGATCGCCCCGATTTCCTTTTTGGTGATGTCACCGGCCTTGCAGATCATCGGCAAAAGCCAGCGGGCTTCGGCCTTCTGGTGACGGCCCAAGTCCAGCTGGAACCACTTGGACGGGCCGAAGGGCTCGCGTTCCTTGCGTTCGCGGGGCGCGCGGTCTTCACGCTCGTCGCGGGGCGGGGGGGTGTAGTCGCTCAGATCCTCGCCCGTGCCGTTCTGTGCTGTGAACAGGCGCAGGGCGGCGGCGGCGATCAGATCGGTGTCATATGTTTCAAGCAGGCGCTTGGCGAAGGCCTGTTCCTCGTCCGACAGGGGATCGGTCCAGAGGCTGTCGGTGATCAGCCGGTCCTGATCCTTGATCGCGATCTCGTCGGCGGTGGGCGGCTTGGTCCATTCGGCCTGCAGCTTGCCCCATTTGAGCAGGTTCTCGGCGCGGCGGCGCATCTTGGGCGGCACGACCATGACGCTGGTGCCCTTGCGTCCCGCGCGCCCGGTGCGGCCCGACCGGTGCAGCAGGGTTTCGGCGTTGGTCGGCAGTTCGGCATGAACCACCAGTTCCAGCTTGGGCAGGTCGATGCCGCGTGCCGCCACATCGGTCGCCACACAGACACGGGCCCGTCCGTCGCGCATGGCCTGCAGCGCGTTCGAGCGTTCCGATTGCGTCAGCTCGCCCGACAGCGCCACCGTGGCGAAACCGCGGTTGGACAGGCGCGTGGTGATCCGCGTGACCATCGCGCGGGTGTTGCAAAAGACGATGGCATTGGGCGCGTCGTGAAAGCGCAGCAGGTTGATGATCGCGTTTTCCGCGTCGTGCTGGGCCACGTGCATGGCCTGATAGCTGATGTCGGCGTGCTGTTCGCGGTTCGACGTGGTCGCGATGCGCTTTGCGTTTTTCTGGTAGGTCTTGGCCAGCTTCTCGATCAGCGGCGGCACCGTCGCGCTGAACATCAGCGTGCGACGCTCGTCCGGGGCCGAGGACAGGATGAATTCGAGGTCGTCCTTGAAGCCGAGATCCAGCATCTCGTCCGCCTCGTCCAGCACGATGGCGCGGATGTTGGACAGGTCGATGGACTTGCGCAGGATATGATCCTTGAGCCGGCCCGGTGTGGCGACCACGATATGCGCGCCGCGTTCCAGCCTGCGGCGTTCGTCGCGCTGGTCCATGCCGCCCACGGTCGAGGCCATGATCGCGCCGGTCTGGGCGTAAAGCCACTCCAACTCGCGTTTCACCTGCATCGCCAGTTCGCGCGTGGGCGCGATGATCAGCGCACGGGGCGAGGCGGGACCGTCGAAAAGCCCCTGATCGTCGAGGATCGTGGCACCGATGGACATGCCGAAAGCCACCGTCTTGCCGGACCCGGTCTGGGCCGAAACCAGCAGGTCCTGCCCATCGAGGGCAGGGTCCGTGACGGCCTCCTGAACGGGTGTCAGGGTGTCATAGCCCTGGGTTTCAAGGGCGGCGGCAAGGGTGGGAAGCATGGGGGGTCCGATCTGTAATGTGCGCCGCCTAAGCCTCTTGGGGGCCGCTGTCCAGTCTTTTGACCCGGCGCTACGCGACTGTGCGCCGATGCCAGCGTATGATCGCCACGCAGCCGAGCCATAGCATGATCAGGGGCACGATGACACCGGGCCAGCCCATCGCACCCGGGTCCGGGGCCACGTCGCCCAAGTTGCGCTGGCTGTCCGAGACGATGTTGGCGGCCATGACGTAGGCGTTCCACATCATGTGCAGGACGATCGGCGGCCAGAGGCTGCCGGACTGAAGCCGCAGTCCGCAGAACAGCACGCCGATGCAGGCCGCAAAGATGATCTGGTATGCCGTGGTCATCCCGTCCTGGCCGTAAAAGGCGTTCACCCCGTGAAAGGCACCGAAGATCAGCGAGGATCCGATGACCGCCCGCCACAGGGTGGCGCGCGTGCGCATGCCGTGGAACAGGACGCCGCGGAACAGCACCTCTTCGGTAATGCTGATCGCCAGCGTCAAAAGCAGGATCAGCCCGATCCGATCACCGAAGGTCTCCGGCTCCAAGGACAATCCAAGGCTTGTGACCATGAAGAACAGGGTGATGACGGGCATGATGATCCAGAGCGAAAAGCGCACGCCGGCAACATCGGCCCCGCCTGTCAGACCGGTCGACGCCCACCAGCCCAGCGCGCCCGCGATGGCGATGGTGGCGGCGGCATGTATCCACTGAAAGCGCGTGACCACGGGCAGGGCGTCCGGAGCGAGATAGTCGAATTCGGCGCCCGCAGGACCCGAGAAGACCACCGGCAGGATCGAATAGGCCAAAAACAGCCCGATGACCCATGCGGCGGCACGGGCGGGATCATCGCGCGCCCAGACCTGCAGGCGTTGGATCAGCGACATAGGGCGAACCACGCGTCGACACGCGGCGCGATGGCCGCCCAGACCGCGGGCGCACCGCGGGTGACCTTGCGTCCCACGCGGTCCTCCAGCGCGTCGCGGCTGACGTCGTAGTCCTGCCAGCTGCCACCGCCGGTGGCGAGGTTCGACAGCACGGGCTGGGTGCGGTCGATGGCCTTCGCGTATATCGCCTCTGGGGTGGTTGCAGCTTCGAAGGTGGACCAAATCGTATGGAAGGCACCGGCGTCGGAGGCCGGCAGCATGCCGAACAGCCTGTCCGCAGCACGGGCCTCGCGCAGGGTCTGCATGCCCGGATCGCGGGCCGCCTGTGCGTGGATCGGCACATCGCCCGCGTCGATCTCGACGAGGTCATGCAGGATCATCATCCGCACGGCCTGCCCGACATCGACCGGCGTCCGGGCATGCGCGGGCAGGGTCAGCGCGAAGAGGGCCACGTGCCAGCTGTGTTCGGCCGTGTTCTCGGGACGCGATCTGTCGTGCAGCGGTGTGGCCCGCAGAACCGTCTTGAGCTGGTCGGCCTCTGCCAGAAACCTCAGCCGGGCGGTCAGGTCGGCGGTCAGCGCCACCGGCGCGCCATCAAGCAGGGCGATGGCATAGCGATGGATATCGGGCCAGCTGTCGACCAGTTCCGCGCCGCGTCCCGTGGTCATGATTGCACGGATGATGTCGCGGTCGGTCGGGCCTTGTGCCGCGTTGCCCAACTCCTGGAAGAGGGGCTGGGTCATGTCCAGCATCCGCAGGAAGCGCGCGGTCGGGCTGGCCTGTGCCTCGAACTCTTCCCAGAGGTCACGGAAGGCGCGACCCTGCGCTGCGGGCAAAAGCGCGAAGAGCCGGTCGGCGGCGGCGCGTTCCTTGGCGATGATGTGCGCCAAGTCCTGCGGCAGGTGGATGGGATGGTCGCCCGCATCGATTTCGACCAGATCGTGCATCAGGGCCATTGCGATGGCGCGGTCGATCCGAGTGCCGGGTGGGGCGTAGGGCGCCATGACCATCGCCCACAGTGCCAGATGCCAGCTGTGCTCGGCGGTATTTTCGCGCCGGCTGCCGTCCATCAGGACGTTGGCGCGCACGACGCCCTTGAGCTTGTCGGCCTCTTCGAGAAAGGCAAGTTGCCGGTTCAGATCGTCGGTCACGGTTGCATCGCCCCGGGCCGGGTCATGGCGCAGGGCCGGTGGTCACAGGTCACCCCGTGGCGAAGTGCGCGCGCGATGAGAACCTTGGTGCGGCCGCGCGGGAAGGTCGACAGTAAGTCTGCCTGCAGCGCCCTCACGTCGGGGGCGTTCCGTCGCGCTTTCGTGCCAGATCCGCGAGGATCTTGCGAGCCCGCGCCTCGGCCCGGCGAACACGGATCGCGGTCAGATAGGCCTCCTGCAGGGTCTGGGACGAGGCCCCCAACACTTCGGAGATCTGGTCGACGATCTTCTCGTCGCCCAATTCGGCCTCCTGCAGCGCAAGCCCCGACAATTCGAGTGCAACCTCGTCGACGTAGCTCATGGGCTTACCGCGTGCTTTCGGTCAGGCGACGCCGGACATAGGTCTGAACGCTGTCGATCATCGGGTCCATGTGCGGATCCTCGAAGAAGTGACCGGCGCCCGGAACCTCCTCGTGCGTGATGGTGATACCCTTCTGCTCGTGCAGCTTGCCCACCAGCGACACGGTATCGGCAGGCGGGGCCACGCGGTCGGCCGAGCCGTTGATGACCAGCCCCGAGGACGGGCAGGGGGCGAGGAAGCTGAAATCATACATGTTGGCGGGCGGGCTGACGCTGATGAAGCCCGTGATCTCGGGGCGACGCATCAAAAGCTGCATGCCGATCCATGCCCCGAACGAGAACCCCGCGACCCAGCAATGCTTGGCGTTGCTGTTCATCGACTGCAGGTAATCCAGCGCCGACGCCGCATCGGACAGTTCGCCCACGCCCTGATCGTATTCGCCCTGACTGCGCCCGACGCCGCGGAAATTGAACCGCAGGACCGTGAAGCCCATCTTGTGGAAGGCGTAGTGCAGGTTGTAGACGACGCGATTGTTCATCGTGCCGCCGAACTGCGGATGCGGATGCAGAACGATGGCGATCGGGGCGTCGCGGTCCTTTTGGGGGTGATAGCGCCCTTCGAGGCGACCTTCGGGTCCGGGGAAGATAACTTCGGGCATTGCGATCCGTAATCTGGGGCCTTGCGGTTTCTTGACGAAAACGCTTGGACACTTTAGAAAGAGTCTAAAGAACGTGCCTCTGCACGTTCCGGTTTGAATTCACCTAAGGGTCGGGCGACTTATCGTCAATCCGGCTGATCCGGTGTCGTGTGAGGAAATAGCATGAAACTGAGCACGAAGGGGCGATATGCCATGGTGGCGCTGGCCGATCTTGCGTTGCAGCCCGAAGGCCAGCTGGTCAGCCTGACCGAAATCTCCAAGCGGCAGGACGTGTCACTGGCCTATCTCGAACAGCTGTTCGTGAAGTTGCGCCGTGAAGGTCTGGTCGAAAGCGTGCGTGGCCCGGGCGGCGGTTACCGTCTGGCGCGGTCGGCGTCGGATATTCGGGTCGCCGACATTCTGGGTGCCGTGGACGAGACCGTTTCGGCCATGCACAAGGGGGCTGGAGCCTCTGGTGCGGCCTCGGGCAGTCGCGCCCAATCCCTGACCAACCGCTTGTGGGAGGGGCTGTCTGCACATGTCTACGTGTTTCTGCACCAGACCCGCCTGAGCGACGTCGTATCGAACGAGCTGGCCCCCTGTCCGGCGGTGCCCGCCTTGTTCGAGGTCGTCGATGGGTGATCTGTTGCCGGGGGGCCAGCCCCCCGTCCTGCGGACTCCCCCCGGGATATTTGGGGCAAGATGATGAGATGCTATCTCGATCACAACGCGACCACGCCGCTGCGGCCCGAGGCCCGTGCGGCGATGGTGGCGGCGATGGATGTCGTCGGAAATCCGTCCTCGGTGCACAGCGAGGGTCGCGCGGCCAAGCGTTTGCTGGAGCAGTCGCGCGGTGCTCTGGCCGAGGCGCTGGGGGCGGGAAACGCCGATATCGTCTTCACCTCGGGGGCGACCGAGGCCGCGGCGCTGGCGCTGGCCGGGCGGGGGTTGATGGCATCAAGGCTCGAGCATGCGGCGGTCGCGGCCTGGGTGACGCCCGATCTGGCGGTCGTGGACGGTGCGGTGCAGGTCCCTGATCCGGGCCGTTCTGCGGTTCAGCTTGCGAATTCCGAGACGGGTATCGTGCAGGAGCTGCCGCAAGGGCTTGCGGTGTCGGACCTGACACAGGGGTTCGGGAAGGTCCCGTTTTCCTACGCCTGGGCCGGTGTCGAGAGCGTTTTTCTGTCGGCGCACAAATGTGGCGGCCCCAAGGGTGTGGGGGCATTGATCGTACCGCAGGGATTCGACCTTGCGGCGCAGATGAGGGGCGGTGGACAGGAAATGGGGCGCAGATCGGGGACCGAGAACCTGATTGCCATCGCCGGATTTGCAGCCGCAGCCCGTGCGGTGCAACGCGATTTGACCGATGGTCGGTGGGATCGGGTTGCGCAACTTAGAAATATTCTAGAAAAGGCCATTGAGACAGCCGATAACGAGACTATTTTAGTCGGGAAAGCATCGCCACGCCTGCCCAACACCGCGTGCTTCATCGCATCGGGGTGGAAAGGCGAGACACAGGTCATGGCGATGGACCTTGCGGGGTTCGCCGTTTCGGCGGGGTCCGCCTGTTCCAGCGGCAAGGTGCGCCGCAGCGGCGTGATGGCCGCACTGGGGTACGACGATGATCTGGGGGCCTGCGCCTTGCGCGTGTCCCTGGGGATCGACACGACCGAGGACGAAATTCTGCGCTTTGCCGAGGCCTGGTCAGGCAAGCGCGCGAAACAGAAGGCGGCAGCCGCCGCATGAAGGAGACCGCGATGAGCGTACTGGATGTTGAAGTCAAAGAAGGTGTCGATCAGGAAACCGTGGATGCGGTCTCCAAGCTGTCTGGCACCTACAAATACGGCTGGAACACCGATATCGAGATGGATTACGCGCCCAAGGGCGTGAACCCCGATATCGTGCGGCTGATCTCGTCCAAGAACAACGAACCCGACTGGATGACCGATTGGCGTCTGTCGGCTTTCGAGCGCTGGGAAGGCATGAGCATCCCGAACTGGGCGATGCTCGATCTGGCCGAGATCGATTTTCAGGATCTTTATTATTATGCCCGCCCCAAGAGCATGGAAGTGAAGCCCAAGTCACTGGACGAGGTCGACCCCAAGCTTTTGGAAACCTACAAGAAGCTGGGTATTCCGCTTCAGGAACAAATGATCCTTGCCGGTGTCGAAGGGGCCGAAGCCGCCCCCGCGGAAGGCCGCAAGGTTGCGGTTGATGCTGTGTTCGACTCCGTTTCGGTCGGGACGACCTTCCAGAAAGAGCTTGAGGCCGCGGGCGTCATCTTCTGCTCGATTTCCGAAGCGATCGAAAAGCATCCCGAGCTGGTGAAGAAATATCTCGGCACCGTCGTGCCGCCCTCGGACAATTTCTATGCCACGCTGAATTCGGCGGTCTTTTCGGACGGGTCCTTTGTCTATGTGCCCCCCGGCGTGCGCTGCCCGATGGAGCTGTCCACCTATTTCCGCATCAACGCCGAGAACACCGGCCAGTTCGAGCGGACGCTGATCATCGCCGACAAGGGGTCCTACGTATCCTACCTCGAAGGCTGCACGGCACCCAAGCGCGACGTGGCGCAGCTTCACGCGGCTGTCGTCGAGATCATCGTCGAGGAAGACGCCGAGGTGAAGTACTCGACCGTCCAGAACTGGTATCCGGGCGACGAGGAAGGCAAGGGCGGTATCTACAACTTCGTCACCAAGCGCGCCGATTGCCGCGGCGACCGGGCCAAGGTGATGTGGACACAGGTCGAAACCGGCTCTGCCGTGACGTGGAAATACCCGTCCTGCATCCTGCGCGGTGACGACAGCCAGGGCGAATTCTACTCCATCGCCATTACCAACAACATGCAGCAGGCCGATACCGGCACCAAGATGGTGCATCTGGGCAAGAACACCAAGTCGCGGATCGTGTCCAAGGGCATCTCGGCGGGCAAGGCGCAGAACACCTATCGCGGTCTCGTGTCGATGCACCCCAAGGCCAAGAACAGCCGCAACTATACGCAGTGCGACAGCCTGTTGATCGGGTCCGATTGCGGGGCGCACACGGTGCCCTATATCGAGGTGAAGAACAACTCGAGCCGCGTCGAGCACGAGGCGACCACCTCCAAGGTGGACGACGACCAGCTGTTCTATTGCCGCCAGCGCGGTATGGACGAGGAAGAAGCGGTCGCCCTTGTCGTCAACGGGTTCTGCAAGGACGTGCTGCAGGCGCTTCCGATGGAGTTCGCGATGGAAGCGCAGGCTCTTGTCGCCATCAGCCTTGAAGGGTCGGTGGGCTGAGCGATGCGTTCGGGCCGGAGATCTTCACGGTTTGACGGTGCGGCGCGCGTGTCTTCGGCACGCGGGCTGCGCCCTTTGTCCGGCCCTTTGACGCCCAATTCCTGCCAAGGTCTTGGTCTACCCCTCTTGGGTGAAGACCAAGGAGTGGGGCATGACGGACCAGCTGACGAATTTCGAGGCACGCCTGCGCCGGATCAAGGATCCCAAGAATATATCCTGGCACGATCCGGAAACGGGGATGAACATCCCGCGTTACGTCTCTCGTGCGGCGATCAAGAGTTCTGCACAGGATATCAAGAAAATCGGACCGATGGCGGTTCTGCTTTCGGTGATGCTGGGTGTGGTCTGCCTGATGGCGGGGCGTTTCGCGCGCTATCATTTTGCGGGTATGGACGGCAGCGGCTACGCGCCGGAGGTGATCTTGGGCGCGGACATCGGTCTGGGCTTTATCGTGGCCGTCATTGCCGGAACGGTTCTGGGGCTGGGACGTGGCAAGCTGCAAATCGCTCAGCTTGTCGGTATCCTGCTGATGGCCGTGTCGATGCACAACCTTGTCTGGGCATTTCCCGAGGAGGCAACGCAGCTTTACGGACCGGACTTCGTGGCCGAGACGCTGGCAGACACCCAACCGCGGTCCATCATGCTGCGCGGAACCGTCATCGCGCTCTGACCTCATCTGAAATTACGTCTGTAACCTTGCCCGGCGGCGTCCGGTGCGAGGTCACAGGTGTGTCCACCATCCGTCGTTGAAGGAGAATAGAATGTTAGAGATCAAGGGCCTGAAGGTCGATCTTGAAGAAGAAGACAAGTCCATCCTGAAAGGTGTCGACCTGACCGTCGAGCCGGGAAAGGTCCATGCCATCATGGGGCCGAACGGATCGGGCAAATCGACCCTGTCCTACGTGCTGTCCGGCAAGGACGGCTATACCGTGACGGACGGCACCGCGACGCTGGACGGCGTCGACCTGCTTGATATGGATCCCGAAGAGCGGGCCGCTGCCGGGCTGTTCCTTGCGTTCCAATATCCGGTCGAGATTCCGGGCGTGGGCAACATGACCTTTCTGCGGACGGCGGTGAACGCCCAACGCAAGGCGCGCGGGCAGGACGAGCTGTCAGCCGGCGACTTCCTCAAGGTCGTGCGCGAAAAGGCCAAGGCGCTGAAGATCGATGCCGATATGCTCAAGCGGCCAGTGAACGTGGGCTTTTCGGGTGGCGAGAAAAAGCGCAACGAAATCCTGCAGATGGCGATGCTCGAGCCGAAGATGTGCATTCTCGACGAGACGGATTCCGGTCTTGACGTGGATGCCATGAAACTGGTCGCCGACGGTGTGAATGCGCTGCGCAGCGAAGGACGCGGCTTTCTGGTCATCACGCACTACCAGCGCCTTCTGGATCACATCAAGCCGGACGTGGTCCACATCATGTCGGACGGTCGCATCATCAAGTCGGGCGGCCCCGAACTTGCGCTCGAGGTCGAACACAACGGCTACACGGATATCGTGGCGGAGGAAGCCTGATGGCCTTGCCCAAGGTGAAAGCGGATGCCACCGAAGCGCGGCTGGCCGGGCTGACATTGCCCGACACGGTGTCTGATGCCCGTCAGTCAGCCTTGGCGCGTGTTTCGGCCATGGGTCTGCCCCACAATCGCGACGAGTACTGGCGCTTTACCAACCCGCGTACGCTGGTGCAGCCCGAGGCGCCGCTGGCCGAGGTGCCGGCAGTGGACGGCGCCCCCCTGTGGGACGACGTGGATCGCGTGCGGATCGTCTTTGTGGACGGTGTCTTCAATGCCGAACGATCGGACGATCTGAAGGCGGCGGGGCTTGAAATTGCCCAACTGTCCGACGCGCTGTCGGCCGATATCTCTTGGGCGAAAGACCTTTACGGCACGCTCGAAGCCCGGGGGCAAAAGCCCGTCGACCGTCCCTTTGCCGCGCTGAACACGGCGATGGCGACAGAAGGGGTGGCGATCAGGGCGACAGCCAAGGCGGAAAAGCCCGTCAACCTTATCTATGAGCGTGAAAGCCAGTCAGCCGACCCGCTGTTGCACACATTGATCAAGGTCGACTCGGGTGCCGAGATGACGGTGCTTGAAACCGGTGCGGGCGGTGCGCGCTTTTCCTCGGTGATCGAGGTCGACGTGGGCGAGGGCGGTGCCTTCCACCACGTCCGCGATCAGGGTCGCGATCATGAACGCCGGGTGTTGACCCATTGCTTCGCGCAGGTTGCCGCCAAGGCGACGTTCAAGTCCTTCACACTGTCGGTGAATGGTGCCTTGACGCGCAACGAATGCGTCATCGACATTCGCGGTGACGATGCCATCGCGCATGTGGCCGGGGCCTGCGTGGGCGACGGCAAGGATTTCCACCACGACGACACGATCTTCGTGACCCATGACGCGGTGAACTGCGAAAGCCGTCAGGTCTTCAAGAAGGTCCTGCGCAACGGGGCCACGGGTGTATTCCAGGGCAAGATCCTCGTGAAGGCGGGGGCACAGAAGACGGACGGCTACCAGATCAGCCAGTCGCTGATGCTGGACGACGACAGCCAGTTTCTTGCCAAGCCCGAGCTTGAGATCTACGCCGATGACGTGGCCTGTTCGCACGGCTCCACATCGGGCGCCATCGACGAGACGGCCCTGTTCTACCTGCAATCACGCGGCGTGCCGCGCAAGCAGGCGACGGACCTTCTGACGCTGGCCTTTCTGGCCGAGTCGCTGCAGGAAATCGAGGACGACACGCTGGCCGAGGCGCTGCGCGACCGTCTGGCCGGCTGGCTGGAACGGCACGCGACGGTCTGATGGCGCTGACGACGAATATCATCCGCACCTGGCGCGGACCGCGCCGCGTGATGGAGGGTTTTCTGACCGACGTGCCAAGCGAGGCGCGGGCCTTCGGGTTTCTGATCGTCGGTTGTCTGCTGGTCTTCGTGGCCCAATGGCCGCGCCTGACCCGCCGTGTGGCTGGATTCGAGGCTGTGCCGACGGATGAACCACCCGTGATGGAGCAACTGGTGGCCTATGAATTCCTGTCGTGGATGGTCGTCTGGCCGCTGTTCATGTTCCTGATTGCGGCGATCATCTACGCGGTCGGCAGGGCGTTCAAACGCAGCATGACCCCCTACGAGGTCCGGTTGTCGCTGTTCTGGTCGTTTCTGGCCGCGTCGCCGCTTCTGATGCTTCACGGGCTGATGGCGGGATTCTTCGGATACGGCAGCGAGACGACGATCGTGGGGGCCGCATGGCTGGCGGGCTTCATCTGGATCCTGACCGGATCACTCAAGGCGACGGGGCAAGCATGACCGAAGTGACCTTCAACGATCTGCCCCGCATGATGGGCCGCACCTTCAGCGACCCTGCAGGTGTCATGCGCAGGCTCATGGAGCGGCGGTTCGACCGGTCCACCCTGTGGTCCGCCATCGTGCTGGTCAGCGTGCTCTCGGCCCTGTCCATCGAGCTTACGTTTCGCATCACGCCGATGCCGTCCGGTCAGGTCGTCCCGGCAAGTGCCATGACCTTCGCGCTGATCATCGGGTCCTTCATGACCATGCTGGTCTTTGCGATCTACTATATCGGTCAGATGCTGGGCGGCGCGGGCACTTTCCCGCATGTGCTGCTCAGCACCGTCTGGTTCCAGATGATCGCGATCCTGCTGCAGCTGGCGCAGATCGTGACCGTTCTCGTCCTGCCTGGGCTGCTGGGGATCGTGACGCTGATCGCTTTCGGCTTCATGGTCTACATCTGGCTGAACCTGATCGACACGGTTCATGGCTTCGGCTCGCTCATCAAGGCGCTGGCCACGCTTTTCATCGCATTTATTGGCATCGCCGTCGGCCTTGCCATCCTCTTGACCCTCATCGGCGCAACAGCCGGTATAGGAGCCTCCTGATGTATGACATTCAATCGGTCCGGTCCGACTTTCCTATTCTCTCGCGCGAGGTGAATGGCAAGCCGCTGGTCTATCTCGACAACGGCGCATCCGCCCAGAAACCGCAGGTCGTCATCGACGCGGTGACACGCGGCTACGCCGAGGAATATTCCAACGTTCACCGTGGCCTGCACTACCTGTCCAACCTCGCGACCGAAAAGTACGAAGGGGTGCGCGGCACCGTCGCCCGCTTTCTGGGTGCGGCCAGCGAGGACGAGATCATCCTCAATTCCGGCACGACCGAAGGGATCAACATGGTCGCCTATGGCTGGGCCATGCCGCGCATGGAGGCGGGGGATGAAATCGTCCTGTCGATCATGGAGCATCACGCGAACATCGTGCCCTGGCATTTCCTGCGCGAACGGCAGGGCGTGGTCATTAAATGGGTGGATGTGGAGCCTGATGGCTCGCTCGACCCGCAAAAGATGATCGACGCTATCGGCCCCAAGACCAAGCTGGTCGGCATCACCCACATGTCCAACGTGCTGGGCACCGTCGTCGACGTAAAGGCCATCTGCACGGCGGCGCGGGACAAAGGTGTGCCCGTGCTGGTCGATGGCTCGCAGGCGGCTGTGCACATGTCGGTGAACGTGGCCGATATCGGCTGCGATTTCTACGCCGTCACGGGCCACAAGCTTTACGGCCCCAGCGGTTCCGGTGCCATCTACGTGCGCAAGGACCGGATGGCCGAGATGCGCCCCTTCATGGGCGGCGGCGACATGATCCGCGACGTCACCCGCGACACGGTGACGTGGAACGATCCGCCGATGATGTTCGAGGCCGGAACACCCGGAATCGTTCAGACCATCGGCCTTGGCGTGGCGCTCGACTACATGACGGGCCTCGGGATGGAGAATATCGCAGCCCACGAGGCGAAGGTGCGTGATTACGCCCGCGACCGTTTCAAGGGGTTGAACTGGTTGCAGGTTCAGGGTGACGCGCCGGGCAAGGGGGCGATCTTTTCGCTGTCGATCGAGGGGGCAGGGCATGCCCACGACATCTCGACCGTGCTGGACAAGAAAGGCGTGGCCGTCCGCGCCGGATCGCATTGCGCCATGCCGCTGATGGACGCGATGGGCATCAACGCCACCTGCCGCGCGTCGTTCGGTCTTTACAACACCGAGGCCGAGGTCGACGTGCTGATCGACGCCTTGGAACTGTGCCACGATCTTTTTGCATGAGTGTTTGCGGTTGCGAGGCTGCGGCCTCGCAGCTATAGCGGTGGCAACGGTCCGTTAGCTCAGCTGGATAGAGCGCTGCCCTCCGAAGGCAGAGGCCGCTGGTTCGAATCCAGCACGGACCACCATCCCCCGCTTTTCCTGCTTCGCGCACGAAAATGCCCGCGGCGTCAGACGCAGCGGGCATAAATCTTGGTTTGGGCCGTAGGATTACTCGTTCAGCTTTTCCACGATCTCGGCACCGATTTCGGGGTCTGCCTGTGCCACGGTGAGGATTTCGACGAAGCGGTCCATGTCGATTTCAGGTGCGGCTTCCACGGCATCCGAGATTGCCATCTGTGCTTCCTGCTGCAGGGCCTGAAGCTCGGCTTCGTCGGTCGTATCCGCCATCTGCGATCCATATTCGGCGTCAATTGCTTGCACGTCGCGGTATGCGACGACAAAGGCATCAACCTCGTCGCTTGAGACTTCGGCGACGGTCGGTGCCGTTTCCTGTGTCTGGGCGAAAGCCCCGATTGGCGCTGCGACAGCCATCACCGCAGCAAGGGCAACTGCGCTCATATGCTTTTGAATCATCATGGAATTGTCCTTCCTTCTCCATTTCACCCGCGCGGGTGCCCGCTCGGTTGCGAAAGACCTAAGAGCAGTCCCAACCCGTGGCAAATCGGTGCGCGAAGGACCGCCTCTCCAGCCGGTTTGGATGGCAAGATATTGCCTGATTGGGAATTGGCGCAGTTCTATTAAGGTGTAGTTGAGGAATCGCTTTGGGAACCATGCGCTCATCATTCGCGTTTCTATCATTATTGACACTGTTTTACCGGGAGACACCGATGGCCGAAACGAACAAGAAAACTGGATCGACGGATAGCAAGTTGATCTGGG
Organism: Loktanella sp.; assembly: GCA_020201155.1. GTDB lineage: Bacteria > Pseudomonadota > Alphaproteobacteria > Rhodobacterales > Rhodobacteraceae > JAIVHI01. Next base: position 65,609 of record JAIVHI010000009.1, read on the forward strand.
TGGGGCTCGTGGCGGTCGTAGGCTGGCTTCTGGCTGCATATTTCGGTCTCACGCGCTCGCAGCTCGAACAGGACATGACAGCCGCCGTTCAGGATGCGGAAAGCCAAGTCGTGCAGTTCGAGGAAAACGTCGGCACGCTGGAAGAGGTCGAGGCGCTGATCGTCGAGCTGGAGCCGCGGCTGGACGAACTTCGCGCGACAGAGCAGGAGTCTCTTGCCAATCTCGAAGAGCTTGAACCCGTCATCGCCGATCTCGAAGCCGCGCAATCCGGTTTGATCGAAGAGATCAGTGCCGCCGAAGACGAGCTTGCGCGCCTGCGCGAAGAATCGCAGCCCTTGGAAGAGAACATCGCGACGTTCGAAGAGCGTCGGGACGAGTTGGCGGGTCAGATCTCCGAGCAGACCGAAGAGTTGTCTCAGGTCGGCTCCCGTCTCGAAGAAGCCCGCGCGGACGAAAGCGCCCTGCGCGAAACGCTCTCGACGTTGAGCGATGACAGTTCGAGGCTGTCCGACGAGGTTGCCGAAGCAGAGACGCGGATGCAAACCGCTGTCGAACGCGAGGCAGAGATGCGCGCAAGCTACGAAGAGGCACAGAGTGGCCTTGAAGAGCTGCAGACCCAGGCAGCTTCGCTGGAAGACGAGGTGGCTGACCTGACCGAGCGTCGTCAGCAGTTGAACGACGACACGGAAGCAGCAGAGACCCAGCGGAACGACTTGCAGGACATCCTGACAAGCCTGACCGCGCAGGTCGAAGACCGCTCCAACCGTTTACTGGAGATCGAGGAACGGATCGCTGAACTCAACGCCTCCGACAGCAGCGAGTCCGGTCAATCGCAAGACGCGGATGAATCGTCCGAACAGCAATCCTCGGATGAGGGGAGCGACGCCTCATCGACCGAGGGGC
>JAIVHI010000077.1 GCA_020201155.1 Loktanella sp.
GATCATTTTTGATACTCCCTGCTCGGCATGTTCTTTTCTGGAGCCTATCAGCGGCCAGCTGACTTCGGAACCTGCGTTTTGCTTCACTGCAATAGTCTCCGTACTACAGCAGGCGCAGCACTGGTCGCTGCGTTCGCAGCGACGGGCAGCTTTATCCGCACAACTGCCGGTTACGACGCCACTGATTTTGCTGTTTCAGTATGGCCGGTGCTGCACCTTGCATAACAGTCCGCAAAGCGGCTGGTATCAGCTTGCTGCACTCGCAGCATTTAAAGTGGGGGCGACCGTCCGGTGAAGGCCCCAAGCCGACTTGTGGCAGTGCGGCATGCTGATTCGCGCCCGACCGGCAGCAGTGCGGGACCAAGCGGACGGTCGCTGCTGGTGCAGCATGGGTTGCCCTGAGTGGGGGCAGTGCGCAGAAAGCACTGTGCGCAAACTGAGCGGTTTGACGCGATCGGTCGAGATCTCGTGCTGCGTTGCCACGCGCATATTCTTGGAGTGATTCAACGACTTTGAGCACCACCATCATGCAGGTGGCCACGATCCAGATGCAAACCGAACGACAGCGGCAGAACAGGTCTGTCCGGCCAATCAAAAATGATCTAGTCCTCCGCTTCAGGTCATTTGACACGACGACATTTCTCCGAACCCTTGTCGAAAATGGTCGAGAAGTTATTGAGATGACGAAGAAAGGTCCCTTGGCGAAATACGTGGTGAGGCTGAGTGGTGATGAGCGGTGGTGCCTTGAGGGGACGATCCGGACCGGTCGGGATGCTGCTTACCGGCTGCTGAAAGCACGGATTATGCTCAGGGCGGATGTGTCGCCCGAAGGTGGGGGCTGGGATGATAGGCTGATTGCTGCGGCATTGGACACCAGCGCTTCGACAGGTACGTATACTTCGACATCACCGACGACGGAGCATTTCAGCTTATCGGCGGTCCCGATGATACGGTGCTGATTGAGGCTGCGCGTCTCTGAGCCCGCCTTACTTCGGACCTTCTTTTTTGTTTGCGCAATGATAGAAGTCGCACTATTCAAATCTCAGTATTGTGATCAGACCCGAAACGTCAGACTTTAAGAGGATTTTATCAACATGTGTTTTACCTGTTGTGAAAGAATTGAAAGCGGGGCGGCGTCCATAAACCACTGCCTCTGCGGCGCACCCGAGACCCAGGCGGCGATGGACCGGATTCAAGCGGACATCTCCCGTCGACAAATTCTGGGCGGCGCCGCCGCGGTCGTGGGAATGTTCGCAGGCTTCGGCCTCGCTCCGCGGGAGGTGCGGGCGCAGACGCCCGGGCGTCCGACGCTTCTGACGAACCTACGCTTCTTCGACGGCACGACACTCGCCATGCAGACCGGCCGCGACATCCTGATCGACGGCGGTCAGGTTGTCGCGCTGCCGGCCAAGGGGACAGGCCCGGTGGACGCCGACGTGATCGATTGCGGCGGTCGCGCGGTGACGCCGGGCCTCATCGACTGCCACTGGCACGCTACGCTGGTCGGGGTCAGCCAGATCGTTGCGCTGACGCAGGACATTGCCTTCGTGCACCTGATGGCCGGGCGTGAGGCGGGTGCCACGCTGATGCGCGGATTCACCACGATCCGAGATACCGGCGGGCCCGTGTTTGGACTGAAGATGGCGATCGACCAGGGCGCGTTGCCGGGGCCACGGATCTTCCCTTCGGGCGCGATGATCTCGCAAAGCTCAGGCCATGGTGATTTCAGATTCCTTACCAGCTTGCCTCGGATGCCCGGCGATGCGGCCGACTACACGGAACGGACCGGCGTGGCCGCAATCGCCGACGGTCGAGACGAGGTGCTGCGCCGTACCCGCGAGCAACTGATGCGCGGCGCGAGCCAGATCAAGATCATGGCCGGTGGTGGCGTCGCCTCGCCCTATGACCCACTGGAAACGGCGCAATTCACACTCGACGAGATGCGGGCTGCCGTGCAGGCCGCGGGCGATTACGGGACCTATGTCTGCGCACATGTCTACACCCCCACCGGAATTATGCGCTGCCTTGAGGCGGGCGTGCGGTCGATCGAGCACGGCCAACTTGCAGACGACGCGACGATCCGCGCTATGGCCGAGGCCGATGCGTGGTGGAGCATCCAGCCCTTCCTCGCGGACGAGGACGCGAACAAGTATACCGATCCGCGCAGCATCGCCAAGCAGCAGCAGGTGGCGCAAGGCACCGTGCGCGCCTTCGAACAAGGCCGCGCCGAGGGTGTGAATATGGCCTTCGGTACCGACGTCCTGTTCAACCCCACCGGTGCTGCGACGCAGGGCCGACAATTGGCAAAGCTGTCGCGTTTCATGCCCCCGCTTGAAGCCCTACGTATGGCTACGGGCGCGGCGGGCGATTTGTTGTCGATGTCGGGCACGCGTGCGCCCTATGAGGGAAAGCTGGGTGTGATCGCCGAAGGCGCGCTGGCCGATATACTGGTGTGGGATGGCGACCCAGAAACCGATCTGGCTTTCCTGTCAGACCCTGATACCAATCTCCGCCTCGTGATGAAGGGTGGTCGCATATTCAAAGAGCAGCTTGCATGACACGATTTGCCAGATCAATCCTATGCGTCGTCGCAACCGTCACCATGATGGCCGGCGCACTCACTCCTGCGCCAGCGGCAGCCGGAGCGCGTGACTGGTCGGGACAGGTCACGCTCTACGGCTGGGGCGCCAGCGTCACGGGCGACTTCACGCCAATTGCGGGCAGGCCAACCCTGTCGTTCGACAAGTCGCTGTCCGAGGTGCTCAAGGATCTGGATGGCGCGTTCTTCATCACCGGTCTCGCCCGGCGGGGCGATCTGGTGCTGTTTGCGGATTACACCTCGACCGAATTGTCGCGGTCGGGGAGACTGCCTTTGGGCATCCCGGCCACGGGTGAATTGACCGTTCGGTCGCTGACTTTGGCTGCCGGTCAGCGCTTCGAAGCGACCGGCGGCACTACCGTGGACGCGATGGGCGGCCTGCGGGCTTGGGACATCGAAGGGCGCATATCGGTGCCCTTCGTCAGCATTGCTCCAAACGTTGATTTTGTGGATCCCATCCTCGGCCTGCGGGTGAACACGCCCCTCTCAGACGACTGGTCGCTGCTGGGATATTTCGACATCGGCGGCTTTGGTGTCGGTTCGGATCTGACGTGGCAATTTGCGGCCACGGCAAACTACCAAGCGACCGACAATCTCTACCTGTCGGTCGGTTGGCGCCACCTCTATGTCGATTTTTTCGAAAAAGGTGCGGACTTCGAAATCAGCCTAACCGGCCCTGTCGTTGGCGCGACTTGGCGTTTCTGACGCCCGCGGCATGGGACCAATCCGCAGACCGGTCAGAAGCAGAGTGAGGAAACACATGGGCTGTGTCCCGACGTGCCGCAGCATGGGCCGGAACCCGGCCGGTGTGAGCAACCTGAACGTGGACCTTCAGTCGGAGATGGAAGCGACCTATTACGAAGATGACAGCGAGAGGCCGGCGGTCTCGCTGTCGGTCTTTCCAAGTTTCCTGCGCGACCGCCAAGCCACCGTGGTCGGAGTTGTGACCGCTCGGCCGAGCCGCGACCGTGTATCTGTCGATGTCGGACCCGAGCGGCGACAGGACCATCACTTTCTGGCGGACGAAAGCTCCACCGCCCTCGAGTTGCCGGTGCCTTTCGTCTTCCCGCTCGCCGACTTACCCGGGTGCAGCCAATGACCAACGCTCCAACCTCTGACGCCGCGCAACCCGCCGAGGCGACTAATCGCAAGAACGGCACACCGCTCTGGACGATCCTTGTGCCGTTGCTCGCACTCGGCTTCATTTCGGCCGAGATCTTCTGGCTTGGTCAGCCTATGGCTTCTTGGCTGATGGTGCCCGCCGCCAGCCTTCTCTTCGCCTCGGTCTTCGCCGCCGTGCATCATGCCGAAACCGTCGCGCACCGGTTGGGACAGCCCTTCGGCTCCATCCTTCTGGCGCTCGCGGTCACGCTGATCGAAGTATCGCTGATCGTGTCGCTGCTTCTGTCGGCCCCTGCGGGCGAAAGCGCGGTGGCGCGCGACACGGTTTTTGCGGCTATCATGATCGTTCTGAACGGTATCCTCGGCGCGTCCCTGCTGATCGGGGGCATACGCCATCACCGTCAGACCCTGCAGCCCCAAAGTGCCACGGCGGCGCTTGGCGTTCTTGCCACGCTGGCCATTCTGACACTGGTGCTGCCAAACTTCACGCTGGCCGTGCCCGGCCCGGTATACGCCCCGGCTCAACTGATTTTCGTGACCGCTGTGTCGCTGGCGCTTTACGGGTTTTTCCTGTATTCCCAGACAGTCATTCACCGCGATGATTACGCCGAGCCGGATGGCGCTGAACGCCCCCATATAGCGGTGGATCAACGCACGTTCTATCTGGCGCTTGGCCTGTTGCCGCTGGCGCTTGTCGCGGTCATACTGATGGCCGAGACCCTTGCCGATCCGGTTGCCATCGGGATCGCCCGTGCAGGCCTGCCCGAGGCGCTGGTAGGCGTCGCGATCGCGATGGTCGTGCTGATGCCCGAAGGCATCGCGTCGCTCCGTGCAGCGCGGGAGAACCGGCTGCAGACCAGCATGAACCTTGCACTCGGGTCGGCGCTGGCCAGTCTCTGCCTGACCATCCCGACCGTGGCGATGATCTCGGTGTTCATGGGGCAGAACCTGATCCTCGGGCTTGCCGCCGAGCATATCGTGCTTTTGCTGCTGAGCCTGTTCATGGCGACGCTGACGCTGGCGACCGGACGCACGACATCGCTTCAGGGCGGTATTCACCTGGTGATTTTCGGCGCGTTCCTGACGCTGTCCGCGATCCCCTGACGCTCACCGCGGAACGAGGTCGCTCAAATGCGCCTGCAGACGGGCCTCGTCATGGGTGGTCCAGCCGTCGGGCGCGAGCGTCTCGGCCCATGCGGGGATGTAGTGCCGCGCCACGTAGTCATGCCCGTAGCCAAGCGTTCCCAACGCCACAGCCATGTCGAGGCCAACCTGGAACACTGTGATGATGGGGATCCAGCGCATCTTCGGGGAAAGATCCGGCGCACGCTCGCCGGTCAGCCAGTCGGGCCGAGACCAGGCCAGCGACCAGTCGAAGAAAACGATCGGGTCGCTGCCATATTGCAAAAAAACGAAACGCATCGGCCCCCAAGGGGCATCGAACCGTTGCAGCCCGCTCTGCTGGTTGCGTGTACGGATCAGTGAGCCATTCCCGAACCGGGGCCGCCAGACAGGGCTGTCGGGGTTGCGACGGGCCTGCACCATCCGCCAGAACTCGCTCAGATAGGGCGACCCTGTCCAGAGAGCGCCATCGATGGGTTCGGCGTAAAGATCGAGCAGCGGCACCGTCTCCTGGGACAGAAACGCGCCGAGGCTGAGCCCGTGCAGATAGAGACGCGGTCGCGTGTCGAACGGCATGGCGGTCCAGTGC
>JAIVHI010000262.1 GCA_020201155.1 Loktanella sp.
CAAGACATTCGATCCCGCAGCAGTTTACGGCGACGCGCCAAACCCCACGCAGCTTTGACAGGAAAGACCAACCCCGATGAAAGTCGCCTATATCTTCACAACCCCGATGGCCGCCACCTTCAAGCTCGCCCGCATGATCTTGCCGCAGCTTGAGGAAGGGGCGCACGGCGTCGAGGTCGTCGGCATGATGTTTTTTGACGACAACCTCTTCACGCTGCGCGCGGGCGATCCGGTGGGTGAGCGGCTGGCAAAGATCGCCACAGAGCAAAACATTCTGCTGATGATCTGCGACGACTGCGCGGTGCGTCGTGGCATGGCCGAAGGCCACTTCGCGCAATGCGGGTCGGGCGAGGTCAGGGCCGCAGGCTGTGTACAGGGCGTCGTCGCTGGCTGTTTCCCGCAGCTCTACACAGCGCTTTCCGGCAACATGCCCGATCAGGTGATCACGCTTTGAGGTGGATCGGGCGGGCCGTTTTGTCCGGCATGCCCAAAACATGTGAAACGAACGCCGAGGATCATGACCCAAACAACCCAGAATTTTGCCAGCATGATGCGCGACAAGGCGGCGCATCTGTGGCATATCCAGCGGGTGAAAACGAATGTGCGGCAACAGTTCGGCTCCGCGACCGCATGCATGGTGTCCATCACCGAAATCATATGCCAGGATCCCGGCTGCGAGGGCCTCGCCACGGAAATCCGGATCGTCTCGTTTGACCTGTTGCAACGACGTGCGCGCATTCACAAGCCGGTCGCCAGCGTGGATGACGATGACGTGCGGGTAGCTCTGGCCGACCTTGGATGATCGGTGCTTGGATTTCACCTTGGTGGCGGTTGAATTGAATACACTGATATCGGGGAAAGCGAAGTTTCTGCGCATCGTTTCCTCATCATGCCAAGAGCATCCGCAGAGCTACATCGCGACACGCAACTTCTTAAAGCGTCCGATCACCGAGCGCGACACTAGGATTGCCTTGCTGACCGAGACCAATTGCTTGCATCAGACGCGAATAAACCTTACTAAAATCATCAGTGTTAAATCTGATAGAAAGAATTAACCAATGCGCCTGACATATCTTGCGACACCGGTCGCGCTTGCCTTCTTCGCCCTGCCCAGCGTTGCAGAAGAGGTTGATCACTACGAGGCCGTGCCATCCGAGACACTTTCAGAAGCGATGGAAAACCTTGTTACCTATAACGCTAGGGTCGAGGAAGTCCTAGCACGCGACGAGCTGAGTGCCTCGGACATGGAAGAGATCCACCAATACACCTACACGATGGAACAGGCTGTCGCCCGCATCGCCACGTCGATGGACGAAATCGCCGCGGTGCTGGAAGATGTGCATCTCGCCTCGGAAGGGGATGACACCGAGGATTTGCGCGGCAAGGCCGCCGCCTATCTGGAGCAGACCGCGCCGCTGACCGACTGAGCAGAACTTTGTAGGCCCATCGCGTGTGATGCGCAAAATGAACCCGCAGGGCACAAAAAAGTGGGTGCCAACTGCTTCATTCTCCCCTGAGGGGCCATACAGACTGTGAATGCGGGTACGCGTCCCCATCTTTAGACATGTTAAAGGCATGATAACCAGTAACATAGAGGGACCGGTCAAAATTGCTACTCTACGGGAACCACGGAACAGTGATGTAAAACCCTATCCGTGCGTCTTGCTACCTGCGCCGACCATATTCGGATGAGTCTATCTATTGCAAAAAGCCGCTTTCGAAGGTTTCATCCTCCGCGCCCTTGCGCATGTTGATTTGGTATGTAATAACATTACGTCTTCTGTAAGCAAGGAAAAGCGCATGACACGATATATCCCAATTGCGGGCCTCGCGCTCGGTGTTCTGGCAGCCGGCCCCGGTCACGCCCAGGTGCTGGAGGTGATCCATCCCGAGATCGAGAAAGGCGGATTCGAGGTGGAACTTCTAAGCGGGGTGCGCCTCGACAGCGTCGATTCCGGCGAAGAAAAGGGCGTTTACGAGTTTGCCATCGGATACGCACCAACCGATTACTGGAAACCCAAGATCGCCTTCGAGATCGCCGATCCAAAGGGCGGGACACCCGTGCTTGAAGCCATCGAAATCGAGAACCTGTTCCTGTTTTACGGCGCAGGCGGGCACGGTCACAATCATGGGCACCATCACGGTGACGAGACAGGCTTGCGCTCTGCGGGTCTTTTCACAGTGCTTGAAATCCCCCAGGAAGGCGGCATCAGCGACGGTGCCTTCGCCCTCGGCCCGGTGGCCGAATGGGGACTTGGAGGCGCCAACCTGATCGGCAACCTGTTTCTGGAATTTCCCTTCGAGGACGGCGAGGATCCGGCCCTGAGCTATGCCGCGCAGATCTCATGGCCCGTGGCCGAGACGCAGGGGGCCGAATACGCGCTCGGCTTCGAGGCGCATGGTGAGATAGAGGAGGTGTTCGATGGCGGCAGTATCAGCGACGGCACGCATTTCTTCGGTCCGGCTGTCTATGCCGAATTCGATGTCGGGCGCGGTCGGGTCATCGAGCCGCGACTGGGTGTTTTCGCGGGCCTGACTGACGAAAGCCCGGATGCGGTCGCCTCGCTCAATGTCGAATTGAAGTTCTGAAGATGCCGGCTCAGGCGGGGTCGAAAACCGGGTCAAAGACTGGGTCGAAACTCCGCCTGAGCGCCAAGTCGAGATCGGCCATGGCCACTGGCAGGCCGAGATCCACAAGGCTGGTGACGCCATGCTCAGTGATGCCGCAAGGCACGATGCCGAAAAAATTCGCCAGATCCGGCTCAACATTGATCGAGATGCCGTGAAGCTTCTTCTTTGCTTCCCCCGTTGCAAAAATTTCTAAACCTATAGGCACGTGATTGATGCTGTCTTCTGTCAGGTTGGTTGGGGCACGATCGCAACCTCGTTTTGATGCATCGTGCCGATGCATAAGCTGAGATGAGAGCATCATGCCGGTTTGGCGGGACGCTGCATTTCAACCCATGTCAGGCCGGGCCGATAGCGCGCCGCGACATGGCCATCCTCCAGTGCGAAGAGATGCAGCCAGCCATTATCGAAGAGGGCACGCACCTCCTGATGACGTTCCAGAATATCGATGATCGTCTCTGGTGGCACTTAAATCATCACCGACAGGCGCAGCGGCTCATGCATAAGCTTGTCACCATCATGGATCGTCTGCCATGGCAAGCCCGGGCGCAGGATGCCGCCATTGCCCTGCACCACGCCGATGCCGCCAACCACATTGTGGATCAGCTTGTTTCCACCCCCGAATGCCGTTGGCGCTACGGCCGAGCCGTAATATTGCAGGTTGATCCAGCTTGCGAAAACGACCGGCGCCGTCAGGATCAGTTCCAGCGTGGTGAAGTCATTGTCGGCCTTCCAGTCATAAGTGTGCAGGAATATCCGTCCTTGCAGGTCTGCACCTGATGTCACGCCACGAGGCGCGGCAACGAAGCCCGCGCAGTCCGCAAGGCCTCATTCCGGGCGGATTTCGGCCCAGTTTACGGCGCGCTCGGCGACGGTTCGCGCCGTGGCACCGGGCAGACGCAGGGCCCGCTCTGCGCGTGCAACCCCGCTGGCGGCTTGCAACCATTTGTCGGCCTGCGTGATTTCTGCTTCGTGGTCCTTCATGGGCATGTCATGATAGAAACTGACGTCATCTGTCACCTTAGTGACAACGTCACGTTCGCGCATGCGCTGCTATTCTTGGAAGCGATAGCCGCACGCGGATCCTGCGGCCAACCGATCATTTCAGGTGTGCGCGCAGCATCCACGCGAATTTCTCGTGGGTCCGGCCGCGTTCGATGCACAGATCCTCGGTCAGCGTGTCGCCGTGTTTCGCGGCCAGTTCGCCCGCCCCGGCGAGTGTTTCGGCCAGCGTCTCCTGGGCGACCTTCAGCAGGCGGATCATCTCCTCGGCGGCGGGCGCGCCGTCGCTCTCGGCCACCTTGGACCGCTTGATCATGCCGGCCAGCACGCCCTCGGCATGCCCGTCCAGCGCCTTGATCCGTTCCGCGAAATCGTCCTGCGCGACAAAGTGATCCTCGTAGATGGTCTGGAACAGGGCGTGCAGCGGGCCGAAGGCCATGCCCGTGACGTTCCAGTGAAAGTTCTGCGCAAGCATCGTGGTGACCACCGTCTCGGCCGTGCACTGATTCAGGGCCTCGATGATCTGCGTGTTTGCATCCGTCGAAAGTGATTGCGCGGTCTGGGTCATCCCCGCCTCCTGCGTCATGGAACAAATTCTGGCTGGCTCGTCGGCTGGCTGTGCCGATACATGGGCTCGTTTTGTGCCGGAGGCAAGAGTTTTTAGAATCTTTCTAAACTTGAGCGTATTTGTCGACCACCATCCGCAGAAGAAACACCAGATGGCGGCGCGCATGCGCCGGCACTCGCGAATGCAAGAGGAACGTGGCGCTTGATGTATCGCCCTGCCCCAGGCTGCGCGCCAGCATCATGAGCCAGGCCTCGTCAAAGGACATCTCGGACTCGCCCTCGCGGTAGAGGATCGGACGCCGCCCGAGCGCCTGCGCGAGACACCGCATGAGCACGTCCGAGGCGGCCTGCGCCGCGACCCGGTCGTTGCCGGACAGCGCCGCGCAGGCCCCGAACATGTCGACATATCCCTTGCACCGGGTGGCCCGGGCCACGTGGCGCAAATGGTCCAGCAGCGGCTCCGCGGAGGGATGCGTGCCGTGCGCGCGGGCCTGATCGGCCGCGTTTCCGGAGGTCTTTCGAGACGGGGCCGATGTCATGCCGCACGGGTCCTCTTGTTTTGTGCCAGGATGATCCCCCGCTGCGCCCGGCAGGTGGGTCGGATCTCGGGGAGCGATAACCGCGTCACGCTGCCTTGGTCCCGTCGAAGATCGTCAGCGACACCTTCTTCTTGCGGCACTTCTTCTCGAATGCCTTTTCCCAATGCGCATAGCGCCCCATGACGGCCTGCTGCGCGACGACCAGCTCGACGAACGCCTCGCGATGCGTGTCGGTCTTGAGCGCCTTGAAGGCCGATTTCTGTGCCTTGGTCATCGAGCATCCGATGCAATGCCCGTCGCGTTTGAACTTGCAGACGTCGATGCAGGGGCTTGGAACCTTGCTCATGCGGGCCTCCGGTGGGACATGTCTCGATCTGTCACTTGGTCAGGATCAGCTTGCCAGAGCGCGTGATACGCAGCGTGTAGGGTTGGCCATCCAGAACTATCCTGGCCGTTGTGCCGTCCGGCACCAGGTCACGCGCGTCATGTGTGAGCGGGTCGGTGGTGTCGCCGACATGCTGGGATCTCGGAATGTTGCACATGCCAGTCACCGCGTGTCGTTTGCCTGCCGCACACGCGCGCGTTGCAGGTCGATCAAGTGTTCCAGCGAGACGCCATCGGCCTCGCCACCCTCCGCGCCAGCTTGGATGATCTCGCGCCAACCGTTGGCGCCTGTGGCAAGGGGCGGGCGTGTTTTGGTGTGATCGCTACGGTTTAAAGCTTGCGGGGCACCTTGCGGTCCGAAGCATAATCACGACACAAATACTCAACAATTTATTGGTAGCGGTTTCTGACAAATTCAGTCAAGAAAAAACAGCCGAGGGTGTTGGTTGTCATTAGGGTCGTTCGCATCGGCTGCCGGCGCGAATCCGTCGCGGGTGCTACCATGATGTTCAGGAGGGCTCGAAACGCCTCACGGCGGCGCCGGCATCCGTTGCGGCGCCACTGGCCTGCGGCAGCAGATAGGGCACCGCGTCCGGCGGCGGTGTGCTGACCCGCAGGTCGCAGTCATAGACGCGCGACAGGATGTCCGAGGTCAGCACCTGCCGCGGCGGGCCGGTGGCGGCGATGCGGCCGGCCTGCAGCACGCAGACTGCATCGGCGAACATCGCCGTCAGGTTCAGATCGTGCATCACCGCCACCACGCCGCCGCCGCGTGCCGCGAAATCCCGCGCCAACCGCATCACCGTCAGTTGCTGCCCGATATCGAGGCTCGCGACCGGTTCATCCAGAAACAGCCAGTTGGCGCCGTCGCGCCCCGTCGGCTCCCATATCTGCGCGAGCACGCGCGCCAGCTGGGCGCGTTGCTGCTCGCCGCCCGACAGGTCCTGATGAATGCGCCCGGCCATGTGCCGCAACCCCACCCGGTCGAGCGCCCGCGCCACGATCCCGGGCCGGTCGGCGTAACGCCCGGCAAGCTGGCCCATGCGCACGACCTCCTCGACCGTGAAGGGAAACGCCAGCCGCGAGGCTTGCGGCAGCACGCCGCGCCGCGCGGCAAGGGCGGCGGCGTTGCGCGGACCGATGGCGATGCCGTCGAGCGTGCAGGTGCCCTGCGCCGCGATCTCGCCCGTGAGCGCACGCAGAAGCGTTGTCTTGCCCGATCCGTTGGGGCCGACGATGGCCGTGACCGCGCCCGGCTTGGCCGTGAAATCCACCGCCGTCAGGATGGCCGTGCCGTCGATCTCGACCGAAAGATCGCGTGCGTGCAGCATCACAGATCCACCAGCCCGCGCCGCCGCAGCAGGATCCACAGGAAGACCGGCGCACCCAGAACGGCCGTCACGATTCCGATGGGCAGTTCCGCCGGGGCGATGATCAGCCGGCTGATGATGTCGGCGGCCAGCAGCAGGCTCGCCCCCAGCAGCGCGCAATTGATCAGCAGCGGCCCGTGATCCGGCCCGGTCGACAGCCTAAGGAGATGCGGCACGACGATGCCGACAAAGCCGATCCCGCCCGAGACCGCGACCGCCGCGCCGGTGGCCGCGGCGACGGCGAGGATGGCGGCGCGCTTGACCCGTTGCACCGGGATCCCGAGATGCAACGCGGTGGCCTCGCCGAACGCGAGCCCGTTGAGCCCGCGCCCCAGAAGCGCCGACCCGACGAGCGCTACGACGATGATCGGCGCGGCGGTCGCAACCTTGGCCCATGTCGCCCCTGCCAGCGAGCCGAGCCCCCAGAAGGTCAGGTCGCGCAGTTGCTGGTCATCGGCGGCATAGACCAGCAGGCCGGAAATCGCACCCGCGAGCGCCCCGAGCGCGATCCCCGCCAGCAGCATGGTCGCCACCGAGGTCCGCCCGCCGCGTGTCGCCACGGTGTAGAGCAGCAGCACCGAGGCCCACCCACCGAGGAACGCAGCGAGCGGCACGGTATAGATGCCGATCAGCCCCTGCAGCGCCGGCGGCAGCAGCCCGCCCAGCACGATCGCCGCCACCGCGCCGAGGCCCGCGCCCGCACTGACGCCGACGATGCCGGGATCGGCCAGCGGGTTGCGGAACAGCCCCTGCATCACCGCGCCCGACACTGCCAGCGCCGCGCCCACCAGCGCCCCCAGGGCCACGCGGGGCAGGCGGATCTCCCACAGGATGACGGCGCTCAGGCTGTCCGCGCCCGCGCCGCCGATCACCAGATCGACCAGCGACACGCCCGAGGCACCGGACTCGAGGCTGATGGCGCAGACCGCCAGCAACAAGAGCCCCAGCCAGAGATGCGCGCGGCGCGCCATGGCCCGCCGGTCGCGCGGACGGGCGGGGATCGCGTCAGCTTGGGTCAGTGTCATCGCGGTCCTGCGGGT
>JAIVHI010000078.1 GCA_020201155.1 Loktanella sp.
AAGCTGATCCTGCCGCTGCACAACGGGGCGTTTTCGCGCTATGCCGCCGTGGGTTCGGTCGCGATCATCGCGGTTGGCTATCATGCGTGGATCACAGGCACCGTGGGCGAAGCCACCCGGACCGTGCAGAACCCCGGTCTGGTTCCAATTGCGGGATGGGCCTTGCTTGTCGCGGGGACGGGCGCGCTGGTGCTGATGCACCGCAACCGTCTGCTTGCGCTGATCCTGATCGGCATCCTTGGCCTGATCGTCTCGATCGGTTTCGTGTTCTTCAGCGCACCCGATCTTGCGATGACCCAGTTCACCGTCGAGGTCGTGACGATCATCCTGCTGTTGCTGGCGCTGAACTTCCTGCCACGGGAAACACCTGTGGAAAGCTCGGTCCTGCGCCGCATGCGCGACGGGGGCATCGCCATTCTGGGTGGTCTGGCGGCCTTCGGGCTGGCCTTCCACTATCTGCTGCGCGACGCCGTCGGGTCGCCGATATCAGAGTTCCATCTTGCCAATTCCTACAAGGGCGGTGGCGGCACGAACGTGGTCAACGTGATCCTTGTCGACTTCCGGGGTTTCGACACCTACGGCGAGATCATCGTTCTGGGCATCGCGGCCTTGCTCATCTATGCGCTGACCCAGACGCTTCTCAGCGGGCCGGTGCGTGCGCGCTTTGCAGGCCGCAAACCCGCCATGCCGCGTGCGGGCGACATTCACCCGATGATGATGGTCGTGCTGACGCGGGTCATCATGCCTGTGGTGCTGATGGTCGGTTTCTACATCTTCCTGCGCGGCCACAACGAGCCCGGAGGCGGTTTCATCGCCGGTCTGATCGTGGCAATCGGCATGTTGATGCAATACATGGCAAACGGTTTTGCATGGACCTCCGAACGGCTGAGGTATCCTTATCACGGCGTCATCGGCGCGGGCGTGCTGATCGCCGGGCTGACCGGTATCGGATCGTGGGTCTTCGGCAAACCCTTCCTGACCTCGGATTTCACCTATGTCCGCATTCCACCCTTCGGAGAGTTCGAGTTGGCGACAGCGGCCCTTTTCGACCTTGGCGTGTTCCTTGCCGTGGTCGGCGCGGTGATGCTGTCACTCGAAAGCTTTTCGCGACTTGCGCGTCAGGCCAATGAACCGCAAAGCGACGCGGCGGTGCGGGACGATGGATTGCCGCCCGGAACCGCGGCGCCAAAGGAGGGTGGCTGACATGGAATTTCTCATCGCATCCGCCATCGGCACGCTCACGGCCGGGGGGCTCTACCTTCTGCTGCGTCTTCGGACATTTCCCGTCATCGTGGGTATCGCGCTTTTGACTTATGCCGTGAACGTCTTTTTGTTTTCGGCAGGCCGTCTGACCGTCGGCGTTCCGCCGATCCTGCGCGACGGCATCACAGGCTATGCCGACCCGTTGCCACAAGCACTTGTGCTGACGGCGATCGTGATCTCGTTCGGCATGACTGCGGTCGTGGTGATGATTGCGCTGGGGGCCTTTCTCGGCTCTGACAACGACTATGTGGACGATCAACCCGAGACCCCTGACGATCGGGCGGAGGGCGGATCATGAACCATTGGCTTATCGCACCCGTCGTTCTGCCCGCTTTGATGGCGCCCTTCGTGGTGCTGGCGGCACGCAACCATATCTCGATCCAGCGCGTCTTTTCACTGGCGGGTGTGGCAGCGATGATCGCGATTGCTATCGGGCTGGTCATCGAGACCGCCGACGGCACCATCATGCTTTATCAACTGGGTGACTGGGCGGCTCCTTTCGGCATCGTGCTGGTCGGTGACCGGCTGTCCACCATGATGGTGCTTTTGACGGCGCTTCTGGCGTTCTTTGTGCTGCTTTATGCCATCGCATCAGGCTGGGACGATCGCGGCTGGCACTTTCACTCGCTGTTCCTGTTTCAGCTGATGGGCGTCATGGGCGCCTTTCTGACCGGCGACCTGTTCAACCTGTTCGTCTTCTTCGAGGTGCTGCTGATCGCGTCCTACGGGCTGATGATCCATTCGGGTGGCAACCGGCGGATGCGGGCGGGCGTGCAATACGTGCTGTTCAACCTGATCGGATCAACGCTGTTCTTGTTCGCGCTGGGGTCGATCTATGCCGAAACCGGCACGCTCAACATGGCCGATCTGGCCAACCGTGTCAGGCTGATCGGCGCGGAAGAGACTGTCGGCATCCGTGTCGCCGCCGTGCTTTTGCTGTTGGTCTTCGCGATCAAGGCCGCCTTGGTCCCGTTGCATTTCTGGCTGCCGTCCAGCTATGCCGAAGCCCCGGCGCCTGTTGCTGCGCTTTTCGCGATCATGACCAAGGTGGGCGCCTATGCGATCATCCGGGTCTACACGATGATTTTCCCGCCCGATCTGGAGGTCACGGCAGGGCTGCACGAGGTCTGGCTCTTGCCTGCGGCGCTTGTCTCGCTGGCCCTTGGGATGGTCGGGGTCTTGGCCGCAAAGCGACTCGACCGGCTGGTCGCCTTTTCCGTCATCGGATCTATGGGGATGGTGATGGTGTCGATCGCGCTGTTCACCCCGGCGGGTATCGCGGTGGCGCTTTATTATATCGTGCATTCGACCTTGGCCGCAGGCGCGCTTTTCCTCATCTCGGACCTGGTGCGGACGGGGCGGGGCAATGTCGACCTGACGACACAGCGCCCGATGGTCGGCACGGCGATGACCGCCGGTCTTTTCTTCGTCGGTGCAATCGCCATGGCCGGCTTGCCGCCGCTTTCGGGCTTTTTGGGAAAACTGCTGTTGCTGAACGCGGCTTACGGCACGGACCTTGTCGTGTGGATCTGGGCGACCGTCCTGACCGCAAGCCTTATCAGTATCGTCGGTTTCGCCCGGGCCGGCAGCGTCCTGTTCTGGAAGGCGCATGGTGTGACAGAGGACGCCACCGCGAACAAGCCTGCGGGAGAGCGTCCAAGCGTCCTGTCCTACGTGGCTGTCGGGGGCCTTGTGACCCTACTGATCGGGCACACGGTCTTTGCGGGGCAGGTTCACGGGTTCACCATCGTGATCGCCGATCAGCTGTTCGCGAGTGATCCCTATATCTCTACCGTGATCGACACGCCGGGCAAGTTGAGCACCCCGCAGGAGGAGTACTGACATGGGTCGCGCTTTCCGTTGGTTGCTGCCACATCCGAATGTAACCCTTCTTCTGGCCGTGGTCTGGATCATTCTGCAAAATGAATTTTCGCCGGGCATGTTCGTGTTCGGGCTTATTCTCGGGATGATCATTCCATGGGCCACGTCCATCTGGTGGCCGAACGTGCCCCAGGGATTTCGGCCGATCAAAATGATCGGCTACATGTTTCTGGTGCTCTGGGACATTATCGTCGCCAATGTCGAGGTCGCGTGGATCGTGCTGACGGTTCCGAATTCCAGGCTCAAGCCTGCGTGGATCGAAGTGCCGCTGGACCTGCGTCAGCCAGAAGCGATAACGGTTCTGGCCGGCACGATCACGTTGACGCCCGGCACCGTGTCGTCCGACATTTCGGACGATGGCAGATGCCTGCTGGTTCACGTCTTGCATACCGACGACCCTGAAGCGGTGCGGGACGAGATCAAGCACCGCTACGAGAGACGGGTAAAGGAGATCTTTTCATGGTGATCGCTCTGAACGTCATGAACGTGGCCCTTGCAATTGCGTTCATCGCCCTTGCGCTGGGGCTGATATTCTCTGTGATCCGACTGCTGATCGGGCCGACGCCGGGTGACCGTATTCTGGCGCTCGATACCATGGTGATCAACGCGCTTGGCCTCGTGATCGCCATTGGTATATTTCAGGGTATCCAGATCTACTTCGAGGTCGCCCTGCTGATCGCGATGCTGGGTTTCGTGTCGACGGTTGCGCTGGCGCGCTTCATTCTCAGAGGGGACGTGATCGAATGACACTCGAGATCATCGGTATCTACGCCATTGCAGTCTGCCTGCTGATCGGCGCCGCGTTCGCGATGGTCGGCGTCATCGGCCTTATCAAGTTCAACGACCCGATGACCCGCCTGCATGCCCCGACGAAGGTCGGGACCATGGGGATCGGCATGCTGCTTCTTGCCTCGGTGCTTCACTCGGTCGTCTTCGGCGACGGATCGATGCACGAGCTGCTGATCATGGCCTTCCTGTTCGTGACCGCACCCATTTCCGCCCATTTTCTTGCAAAGGTCAGCATCCACAACCGCACGACCGAGACACCTCCACCGACCTCGCGGGATGGGACGTGGTCGACCTTGAATAGCCCCGATACGACGCCCGGACCGGACAAGCCCGATTGACTGCCATTCAGGTTGATCCGCTATACACCTGTTATCAGGATATCGACCGCCCGCATAATCAGATGACCCTGATCGGCGACACTGCCGGTGCGCTTCAGGCTTGATCGACGGACAGCCGCAATCAACCGGGTCGCAAGGATGAGGTTTCTACCATCGTGCGCGAATTCAGGATTGAGGTGCCGAACCGCAGGGTAGCCCGAGAGCAGAGGGATGACGACGATAGAAGAGTCTGGCGGCAGAAGGTCGCTTTCGACAACGACCATGGAAACACCATTGTACTCTGCGACGTCAAATCGGGTCAGGATGTCCATGAAGACCCAGTGGATGCGACGATGATCTCTGCAAGCGGATGCCCATGACGCGCATGCCAGTCTGATTGAGCGGCGAAGGCCTCTGCGTTCTCTGAAAGCCACTTCTCGCGACGCGCCTCGGCAACTGCTTTGATGAGTGCCGTCTCGGCGACGGCAGAGACGTTGATCTCAAGGTCTTTTGCGGCCTCAAGTGCCTCGATATCGAGCGTCAGAGAGGTCTTGCGCTTTGTCGGAGATACCATGTGCCTAGACTCCGTTTCATACCGCAAAAATATACCGCATAGCGGCGCAGCGCAAGTTTCTCAAAGAATGGGTCGAAATTAGGTGTGTGGGCCCGCCCGTGACAAGAGTTGACGAAACTGTGACCAAGTCACCGTGCCTGGCGGTTCGAACATGGCAAGACGTTCTCACAACCAATGGAGAATCGTCATGCAAACAGTCCCGCAGACACATGGTCACCGCTTTACTTCCTCGCCTCGCTGGGCGCTGGCGGCCTTTCCGTAACCTTCTTCATGTAGGGGTCCGATGCCGGAGAGTGCAGAATCCTACGCTAAGGCGGCTTGATCATCTTTTGGGCCACCTGTATTCGCCAGTGAGCAAGATATGGGCCCATCCGAGTGGCGAGATATGCGCCAGCAGGTCGGGAGAGCAATCCATTCCATTCCGGCGGCGGCCATCGACTGCCTGCCCGAGTTGCTTGGTATTCCAGTAAATGATGATCGCGGCGAGCAGATTCAGCCCGGCCATGCGGAAGTGCTGTCCCTCGGTTGTTCTATCGCGAATTTCACCCTGCCGCCCGATGCGCAGGGCATTCTTGAGGGCGTGATGGTGGCCGCGCTGCGCAGTATGTCGGGCCAGTTCGAGCTGATGACGGGTTCTCTGATCTTGCCGCCTATCAATGCTTTCAGCTCTTTCGGGCAGGATGCTGGATCGAAGAGGTAGAGGCGCTTGGATGGCAGATCCCGGATACGGGGGATGAACTGGAAGCCCAGCAGAGCGGTAACAGCGAAGACGTGGTCGGTGAAGCCGCCCGTGTCGGCATACTGTTCGCGGATTTTCCGGCCTGCGTCAGTCATCAACAAACCATCCAGAATGTAGGGCGCTTCGTTCACTGTGGCCGGGATCGTCTGAGTGGCGAAGGGGCCGAACTGGTCGGAGACATGGGTGTAGGCTTTCAACCCGGGTTCATGGCCGTATTTGGCGTTGATCAGATTCATCGCTTCGCCTTGGCGCGTGGTGGGGAAGAATTGCCCGTCACTGGACGCGCTGGTGCCACCGCCCCAGAACCGGGCCATTGGCAAGGCGGATTGGCCTTCGATCACCATGGCCTGGGCGCGCGCCATCGCCTCGCTTTCGACATGCCACCGCGACAAACGCGACAGTTGGAAATAGTCGTGGGTGTTTGTGGCCCCGGCCATTTTGCTGAGGCCAAGATTTAGCCCTTCAGCCAGCAATACATTCAGCATGCCGACCCTATCTTTGCATGGGACGCCTGTGCGCAGATGGGTGAAGGCCTCAGTAAAGCCGATCTCGTCATCCACTTCGAGCAGCAGGTCGGTGATCCTGATCTCTGGTAGGCGATGGTAAAGATCGAGCACCAAGGCGTCAGCCTCTTCGGGAACATCAGCAGTCAAGCGGTCGATTTTGAGCACGCCGTCTTCGATAGAACCTCCCGGAATGGCACCGGCCCTGGCGGCGTGGGCCAGTCGCTGCAAGCCGTCAGCCAAACGAGATTTACGATCTGCCAGCCAGACTTCCGGTTCGAATGGCATGGCCAGCCTTGGCGTGGCCTTGGCAACTTCGGCCGGAACCAGCGCGTCTTTGAGGTCGCCATACCTGCGGGAATGGGCAAGCCAGATGTCGCCAGCTCTGAATGCATCGCGCAAGTGGCACAAGACAGCGACCTCCCAGAGGCGGTGCCCATCATCTTCATTCAGGTGCCGATGCCATTTCGAGGCGCGGCGCAGAAAGGTCAGGGGACGGTCGGCGGTGGTTTCCGTCCCCGCGATGATAGCGGCGGCGGCCAGCAAAGGTTCGGCAACCGGGGCGGCCTGAATATCGAGCGCCCTCAGCATGCGCGGCGCATAACGTCGAAAGCGATGATACCCGTGAACAACATGTGCCAGCGGATCAGCGGCCAATGTGTCGGTGAGTTGGGCAGAGGTGGCGATAAGCCCCCTGAGCGACGACCAGCCGCCTGCGCTTTGAATGGCATCAATCAGGGGCGCTTCATCTTCATGTGCTTCCAGCAGCGCTGATCCAAATTTAGAGAAGCCCTGCAAGGTGTCCTTCAAGGCAGCTTTGGCGTCATCAGCCCGGGCATCGCATGCGCGTTTTGCCTCACGCCATGTTTTCCCGACAATACGGTCATGGGTTTCGACCACTGCATCGGCAATGGCACTGCGCCACTCCAAAGCGCAGACCGCGAGGATGGCAAGGCGGCGGTCGCTCGAGATATCCCGCAGATCACCGGCGAAATACCGTTCTCCCTGTCGCCGGAGGCGCGCGATACGGTGGGGTGGCACACCGGACAGAGTGGATCTATCCACGGCCATGGCCTGCAAGAATTCCAACCGGTCGAGTAGCCGGTTCATGTCGGCCGAGTTTTGGCCCACCTCAAACTGGCGCAGCGAGACAAAGCGGGTGACAGAGCCGTCCGCCGTTTCCGTCAACAAGGCGTCAAGTCGGCTGCGCATCTCATCATCCAACTGGTCGGCAATACGGGTATCAATCCGTCGCTCAGCAGCGACAAGTGCATCCGCGCAAAGGCGTTCGATAACCGTGACCCCCGGCAGAATGGTCTGGGTCGCCCGGCATTGTTCCACAAACCGCCGCGCCAAATCCTCGTTCGATCGGGCGGTTTCGGCTCTCTTCTCCAGCCAGGCCTTCAAGTCGCGCGATCCTCGCCCAGTGAACATCTTGTAACCATAGAGACCCCGCAGGGCAGCCAGATGTTCATGACGCGTTTCCTCGCGGCTTGCGTATCCGGCCAGATCGTCTGACTTCAGCCCAAGCTGCGCTGCCAGGAACCGCGTGACCTCCATTGGAATGATCTCGCCCGAGGTCAACAACCGACCGGGGTAGCGCAACGCACAAAGCTGGAGAGCAAAGCCGAAACGATTGTGTGGGCGGCGGCGGGCACGGATGATTTCCAAGTCGTCGTCCGCCAAAGTGTAATGACGCAGCATCACGGTTCGATCAGTCGGAAGGTCAAAAAGTGCTGAGCGCTGGCGCTCGGTTAGGACGGTGCGATGCGCCATGTATCTTTTGCCTTCTTGCCATGGTTTGCTTATTGATGATTAAGATACTGAATAAGGAATTATCCAGATGGCTGAAAGCATGCTGCTTTCCAGAACGCCTCAAACGAACGTTTGTGAAACATGCTGATCGGCTATGCACGGGTCTCGAAAGCCGACGGCAGCCAGTCCCTTGACTTGCAGCGGGATGCCTTGACCGCTGCAAGCGTAGAAGAAGAACAGATTTACTCGGATCTGGCATCTGGCAAGAAGGATGACCGATCCGGTCTGGAGGCCTGCCTCAAGGCATTGCGTGACGGCGATGTGCTGGTTGTGTGGAAGCTCGACCGATTGGGCCGCAGCCTGCATCACCTGGTCAAGACTGTCAGCATGCTGTCCGAGCGCGGCGTTGGCCTCAAAGTGCTCACCGGGCAAGGCGCGCAGATCGATACCACGACTGCGGCTGGTCGGCTTTCATTTGGTATCTTTGCGGCTCTCGCTGAATTTGAAAGCGAGTTGATCCGCGAACGCACAATGGCGGGGCTCCAAGCCGCCCGCGCTCGCGGCCGGAAAGGTGGCAGGAAGTTTGCGCTGACAAAGACGCAGGTCCGCATGGCCCAAGCCGCCATGGCCAGCCGCGACACATCGGTTTCAGAGCTCTGTAAGGAACTGGGGGTCAAACCGGTCACGCTCTACCGGTATGTCGACCCGAACGGCAATCTACGCGATTACGGGAAACGAGTTCTCAGTGCTTAGCGTAGGATTCTGCACTCTCCGGCATCAGACATGGGGTAATCGCGGGAGCGATTCACCCTGCCGTTTGGAAGATGCCTTGGAGGGTGGCTGTTCCCCGATAAGATGAAAATACGGGCTCACGACTGGACGCCGGGCGCTCACGACTGGACGCCGGGCCCAAGCATCAAAAGGAGAACAGCCATGGAATATTATATCGGTCTGGACGTCTCAATGAAAGAGACTGCTGTGTCTATTCGACGGGACGGCAAGCGTGTTTGGCGCGGAAAGTGTGCCTCTGATCCAGCGACAATTGCAAATATTTTGGGCAAGCGTGCGCCGCAGGCAGCACGCGTGGTTTTTGAAACAGGCCCGCTATCGGTATGGTTCTATCATGCGCTCCGCGCTGAAGGTTTGCCAGCTATCTGTATCGACGCCCGTCATGCCAAAGCAGCGCTCGACATGGCGCCAAATAAGACAGATGCAAATGATGCTGATGGGCTGGCACATCTTGCGGAAGTTGGCTTCTTTCGTGAAGTCCGCGTGAAGGGTTTTGACAGCATGTTGACCAGGACACTGGTCGCCGCGCGAACCCGGCTGGTTCGGGTTGCTGTCGATCTTTCCAACACGATCAGAGGTCTTATGAAGACATTCGGTCTAATTGTCCCGTCCGGCAAGGGCCGCACATTTGAAAGAAACGTGCGCAGCCTTCTCGATGACCAGCCCAAGCTGTCTACCATCATTCTCCCTATATTAGAGGCTTGGAGCACCGCGCGCATACAAGCGGTCCGCCTCGAGACACAGATCGTTGCCCAAGCGCGCCGGAATGAAGCCTGCCAACTACTCATGTCTATTCCGGGAGTCGGCGCGATTACCGCCAGTTCGTTTGTCACCGCTATCGAAAGCCCTGACAACTTCCGAAAATCCAGATCGGTTGGAGCTTGGCTGGGTCTTACGACCCGCCGCTATCAATCGGGGGAAGTCGACTATGATGGCCATATCTCCTTGCGCGGCGACCGCCATCTGAGAGGACTTCTCTATGAGGCGGCGACCGTTATGCTGACACGCAGCAGCGCTGAAAGCGATATGCGGACATGGGGACTCAAACTCAAGGAACGCGTTGGGTTTAAACGTGCCGCAGTTGCGGTCGCCCGAAAACTTGCTGTCACAATGCACGCCATGCTCAAGAGCAACACCACCTTTGAGAGAACCGCAAAGGCTTGAGGATGATATCAACGAAGTAGCTTCAGGCATAGCGCACAACGACGTGCGCGCCAGAACGTTCTCGTCGGGACGTGGATCGAGCCATTCCGTTCTTGGGGTTGCATCGGCAGACTAAGTCGAATGCGGATCAGACATTGGAAGGCTCCCCCGCGAAAACCCATCATGCGGCGATCGAAGTATCGACCGCGAAGACGACCCTGCTCTCGGCTGACGTTCCGACCGCGCGCCTCCCAGGCTATTCCTCTGAAAAAGGACACTCCCTCCGAACGTTAACGATCGGAGCCAAAAAAATGCTTGCAAAACTGGCTGCGATTAGACGACCCCATGTACCTGATGTTCTGGGTGCCGCATCCCGGTCAGCCCGTCCCGGTGTTCGAGGATATTCTGGCGGCCTTTTCCAGCGGCGGTCTGCTGTTGAAAGCCGCGATCATTGTGGCTGTCACCGGTATCGCCGGTTTTGCCTACCTTAACATCAAGTCACTGATCTGGAACCTTGGCCGCCTGTCCGAATTCCGGAAGACGGACGCCTACATCAAGCTGATGACGTCAAACGGCGAAACACAGCTTCTGGCGATGCCGCTGGCGCTGGCCATGACCGTGAACGCCGCCTTCATCCTTGGTCTGGTCTTCGTTCCCGGCCTCTGGTCGGTGGTCGAATACCTGTTTCCGCTGGCCATGATCACCTTTGCACTGATCGCCTATCTGGCCTTCCGGCGTATCGGAAGCTTCCTTGGCCGCGTGCTGAGTGAAGGGGGCGTCTTCGATGTCAGCGCCAACAACTCCTTCGCCCAGCTGTTGCACGCCTTTGCCCTGGCGATGACCGCTGTCGGCATGGCCGCCCCCGCAGCGCTCAGCACCGTCCCGCTGACCGTCGGTGTCGCGATGATCCTGTCGATCGTTCTGGGGACCATCGCGGGTCTTTATGCCCTTGTGGCCGCAATCGTCGCCATTGGCTCGATGCTGCAACACGGCACCGCCAAGGAAAGTGCGCCGACCCTGATGATCGTCGTTCCGATTCTGACCATTCTGGGCATCATGGCGATGCGTCAGCAGCACGGGCTTCACACGACTTTCGACGCACAGGGCGGACTGGCCGATAACCTGCTGTTGACCACGACGATCCTTGCGGTTCAGGGCGTCTTTCTTGCGCTGGGTCTGCTGGTCCTGCGCTGCCAGAAATACGCCGATGCCTACCTGCGTGGAGACGGCAATTCGCCCGACTCAAACGCCTTGGTCTGCCCCGGTGTGGCTCTGAGCGTCATGCTGCACTTCTGGATCAACAAGGGTCTGGTCGAGGCCGGTCTCATCGACAGGTTCGGTATCGGCTACTGGTCGCTGACATCCCTCGCTCTGGCCGCACAGGTCGCGATGATCGCCCTGGTTCTTGTCTTGAACCACCGGCACTTCGGCAAGCGCGAAGCCGTCAGCCTCGCCCCGGCTGAGTAAGCGAAAGATCGGTCCCTTACCGGGGGGTCTTGACCCCTCGGTAAGGTGACAATGTCACAAAAGTTCCGTGCACACCAACGTGTACCAAGGGCGGGAAGCGTTGCCGCGCCTGACCTCGGACCGGGGGGAGCGTCTACGCCAAGACCAAAGACGTCAGAGGACGCTGCAGACCAGAGCGCCCGTATCGGAGAAGGCCAGAAATGGACCGCAGACAGTTTTTAGTATCGCGCTGGCCGGAAGTGCAGCGGCAGCCGTGGCCCAAGCGCCCGGCCAAGCGATGGCGCAACCCGTTTAGGCGACCGCCTGTATCGTCATCATCGGCGCCGGTGCCGGTGGCACGGCCTTGGCCAACCGGCTTGTGCAGCGCCTTGATGGCGCGCAGATCACCGTGATCGACCCCCGCCGCATGCATCTTTACCAGCCGGGGTTGTCACTTGTCGCGGCAGGGTTGAAGCCGGCCTCTTACGTTGAATCCGACACCGCCGGCTGGCTTCCCAATGGTGTGACCTGGCCGCCCGAACGTGTTGCCGCGGTGGACGCGGAAGCCAAGACCGTTTCGACCGAAAACGGTGAGACGCTACCATACGACTGGCTGGTCGTGGCACCCGGTCTGGTTCTGGATCACGATGCCATCGAGGGCTTCAGCCCTGATGTGGTCGGAGAGAACGGCATCGGCGCGCTTTATGCCGGGCCGGAATATGCAGCGCGCACATGGGCGGCGGCCAGCCGGTTTACCGAAGAAGGTGGCACCGGACTGTTCACACGGCCCGAGACCGAGATGAAATGCGCGGGCGCTCCGCTCAAGCATACCTTCCTGATCGACGATATCGCCCGCCGGGCCGGAAACGCCGGTCGCATGGTCTATGCCGCACCGCAAGAATCGCTTTTCGGGGTGCCCATCGTGGCTGAAAAGGTGCTGATGCTGTTCGGCGACCGCGCGGCATCGACACGATGATGAACCGGACCCTGACCGGCATCGACGCCAGCGCCAAGCGCGCGACCTTTGCGACCGAGACAGGCACGGAAGACGTGGATTACGACTATATCCACATCATCCCGCCCCAGCGCGCCCCCAATTTCGTGCGCGAATCGGGGCTGCACTGGGCTGACCGCTGGACCGATCAGGGCTGGGTCGAAGTCGACATGCAGACGCTGCGACACCTGCGCTACCCCGAAATCTTCGCGCTTGGCGACGTTACCGGCGTGCCAAAGGGGAAGACGGCGGCCAGCGTCAAATGGCAGGTGCCGGTTATCGAAGACCATATCGTCGCCGGGATCGAGGGCCGCGAAGGGTCCGCAGTCTATGACGGCTACACGTACTGCCCGATGATCACCCGTATTGGGCACGCCATGCTGGTGGAGTTCGACTACCACAACAATCTCGTACCGTCCTTTCCGGGCATCATCGCGCCGCTGGAAGAGTTGTGGATCAGCTGGCTGTTGAAGGAGGTGGCGCTGAAAGCCACCTATAACGCAATGCTGTGCGGCCGCGCGTGAGGAGACAGAGTTAACATCTTCCTCCGGCTGAAGCCGGGGGATTTTCGGGAGGGCGCGCAGCCCCGCCGATAGTTCTCGCTTCAACGGAGACCCAATGGCCTTCCTCCACGAGCATAGACGCCGTGTTCCGACGCAGGATGTTGATCGCAGCATTGTGGTCGGCGTGAGCACGGAAGCCGCAGGTGCGACAGTGGAAAGACGCTTGGCTTTCGCGGCTCCCCCTGTCCACGGCTCCGCAGGCCGAGCAGGTCTGCGAGGTGTAGCGCGGATCGACCTTGCACAGGTGTCCGCCCCGTTCTTCCAGCTTGTAGGCCAGCACGGTCTCAAACCCGTGCCATCCCTGATCAAGGATGGCCCGGTTCAGACCCGCCTTCTGGCGAACATTGGTTCCGGGCGCGTCCACCGTGCC
>JAIVHI010000079.1 GCA_020201155.1 Loktanella sp.
TTTAGGCGGATAGTGGCCGTGCCCCAAAACGCACGCTCTTTAGCTCCGTCTTATTCCCACTGCTTCTGTTACTGAGAGATCAGACCGCCCAGCGGCCCCTGAAAATCAGGCAAGCGCTCCGCGGCTCAAAAGGACGTTTCCATGAAATATCTGACTTTTACGGTCGCTTCGGCGATCGCGCTGACTGCTGCCGCGCCCACATTTGCGCAATCGACCGAAGCCCGTGCCGGGGCCGAAATCTCGGCGCGCGTAAGCCCAAGCGAATTTGCCCCTGCCGTGGGCGTTCTGGAGCTTGATCAACCTGTCGTCATCGAAGGATGCCTGGAGGACGTCAGCTGGTGCCAGATCAGTTTTGACGGACAGACAGCCTGGGCCTCGGCTGAATATCTCTATGTCGAAGAAGATGCCACAGCCGTGGCGTTGATCGACCGCCCCGGCAGCCTGTCGTTGCAGACCATCACCGTGCCTGATGAAGACGCGACCCAGACCGAAGAGAATAACGCCGCTGCTGCCGGTGCGACCCTTGGTTCGCTGATCGCCTTTGCAGCGGGCGGGCCGATCGGCGGTATCATCGCCGGTGGTATTCTTGGCACCGCGGCAGGTGTTGCCGCCGTTGAACCAACTGAAGAAACGCTGGTCTATGTCACATCCAATCCGGTCGAGACGGTTTTCCTGAACGGCGAAGTGGCCGTGGGTGCAGGCGTGCCGACCGAAATCCAGGCCTATGATGTGCCGGATCAGCCGGAATTCCGCTATCTGACGGTCAACAACCAGACCGTTTTGATCGACGCCGAAACGGGAATGATCTTGCGCGTTCTGCGCTGATATCTCAACGACCGGATGGTCTGGTGCTGTGCACTGGACCATCTGGTCGGAGCCTGGGCCACGACCTGAAGGCCCTGCCACCGACCTGACAGAAACAGCTGACATGGCCTGCTGATGCGGGCCAATTTCTCGGCGTAGAAAAAGAAAAAGCGAAACAAAATGGATGAAGTGAAGGTGGAAGAAACGCCGACATCGACGCATACGACAATCAACCGGACCGAGACCCAGTCGACAGGTGGCGGCTCGATGATCTGGTTTCTTGTCGGGGGCCTTGCGGTTGCAGTCGTGGTCATCGGCTATTTCGTTATGGGCGATGGCCTGCCGGCGACGTCGTCCGCACCCGCAGGCGGCAATGTCTCGGTAGATATCGAAACCGCCCCTGCGCCCGCAGCGGACGCATCGCCTGAGGCTACGCCCACGCAAGAGGCTCCGGAGCCTGCGGTTGCTGACGATTGAATTGATCCGACGGGCCGTCACGTCAAAGCGGCGGCCCGTGACTGCGGATTTGCTTTTCGGGCAGAACCGACGACAGATCAGAAAGGCCGCATCCGTTTTTGCAGATCAAATGTCGGTCTTTCGGTGTCATCTCGCTTTTAGGTGGCATCTTCGACCAATTTAACGTCATAAGATGTCATTGCTGGCACGACGGCTTATTGCCCAGCCCAAAGGACATCAGACACATATGTGCCCAGCATCAGTGGCGGGCGGTGCCAGCCGTGGGTTTATTATCCCAATCGGCGGTGGCGAAGACCGTATCAAGGAAATGCAGATACATCGCCGGTTTGTGGAGCTTTCGGGTGGGTCGGACGCGTCGATCGTCGTCATCCCAACGGCATCCATGCTGCACGAGACCGGTCAGAACTATCATCGCATCTTTTCCAAGCTTGGCGCCGGCAATGTGGACTTTCTGGAAATCACCCGTCGGGCAGACTGCGATAATCCCCAATTCTCCGAAATGCTGGACAATGCGACCGGCATCTTCATGACGGGTGGCAATCAGTTGCGGCTGTCCGCCATCCTCGGGGGAACCCTTGTCGCGCAGAAGATCAGGCGTCGGAACGCCGAAGGCATTCCGGTCGCGGGAACTTCTGCCGGTGCGTCCATCATGTCAGAGCATATGGTGGCCGGTGGTGCCGGTAACGAGCCACCCGCAGAGGGCACGGTTTCCCTGGCGCCAGGCATTGGCCTTACCAACAGTGTTATCATCGACCAGCATTTCACCCAAAGAAATCGACTGGGACGCCTTTTGACTGCGTCGTCCTACAATCCCTTCCTGATCGGATTGGGGATCGATGAGGACACCGCCGCCTTCATAGGGTCTGACAACATTCTGGAAGTCGTCGGCAGCGGAACGGTCACCGTCGTGGACGCCAGCCAGATGACCCATTCGTCCATCTGGGATGCCAAGCCCGGTCAGGCGCTGAGTTTGTTGGGCCTGCGGCTCGACGTGTTGGGCGAAGGGTGCCGTTACGATCTGAACGCCCGCATCGGATATCCGCCCAAAGACCATTCCGTGATCGGCACCCCTACCGCCAACGGTCAGACTTCCGCGTAACGCGGAGCATCGTCAATCAGTGAGGTAAACCTGTGAAGATAGTCTCCACCAACGTATTTGTCGGCCCGAACGTCTGGGCGGGGTTTCCTGTCATACGGCACGTCGTTGATCTGGGGATACTCGAAGACTGGCCATCCGCGAAAATTGGACCGGACTTTACCGAGGGGCTGGTCAAGGCTCTGCCCGGGCTTGCCGATCATGGCTGTTCCTACAGCACGGCAGGCGGATTTCTGCGCCGCCTGCGGGAAGACGAAGGCACATGGATGGGCCATATCCTAGAGCATTGCGCCATCGAAGTGCAGAATGTCGCCGGAACCGATGTCACCTTCGGGCGGACGCGGGGCACAGGCAAGGTGGGCCAGTACAACATGGTCTATGCCTACCGCCAACGCGACGTCGGGTTGGCCGCGGGGGAATTGGCGCTTCGGCTGCTGATGCATCTCTTGCCGCACCCGCTGCGCGAGGATGTCGATTATCCTTTCGATCCCGCGTTTGACTGGCAGGCCGAATTGCGCAGCTTTGTGCTGCATGCCCAACGCAAGGAGTTCGGACCATCGACCGGTTCGCTGGTTCGGGCCGCGCAGGACCGCGACATTCCGTGGATCCGACTGAACGAAGGGTCGTTGGTCCAGTTCGGGCATGGCAAGTACCAGCAGCGCATTCAGGCCACTGTCACGTCACAGACACGCCACATCGCGGTAGAGATTTCCTGCGACAAGGAAGACACCCACAATCTGCTGAGCGATCTGGGGCTGCCCGTTCCCCTGCAACGGATCGTCTACAGTGCGGCAGAGGCCATGCAGGCTGCCCGCAAGATCGGATGGCCCGTCGTGGTCAAGCCGCTCGATGCCAACCACGGTCGGGGCGTGTCCATCAATCTGACGAAAGACGACGAGGTCGCCGCAGCATTTGCCGAAGCGGAGCTGCATTCGAAAAGTGCGGCCATTCTGGTCGAAAGCTTCGTGACGGGCTTCGATCATCGGATGCTGGTCGTGAACAACAAACTGGTCGCCGTGGCCA
The DNA here is from genome assembly GCA_020201155.1 of Loktanella sp. Taxonomy (GTDB): domain Bacteria; phylum Pseudomonadota; class Alphaproteobacteria; order Rhodobacterales; family Rhodobacteraceae; genus JAIVHI01. The sequence continues at coordinate 3,401 of JAIVHI010000079.1, forward strand.
AACGTGTGCCCGGCCATGTGGTGGGCGACGGCAAGCACACGATCGGGCAGCTTGTGGCGACGGTCAATCAGGACCCGCGTCGGGGCATCGGGCACCAGAAGGTGCTCACGATGCTCGAAATCGACAATCAGGCCAAGCGATTGATCGCCGATGCCGGACATACCATTGATACGGTGTTGCCCGCCGGAGAGGTGTTCTATCTGCGATCGACCGCGAACCTGTCGACCGGGGGCACGGCGATCGACCTGACCGACGTTGTCCACCCCGACAACCGCGACATGGCAGAGCGCGCGATCATGGCCGTCGGTCTGGACGTCGGCGGCGTCGACTTCCTGATCGAGGACATTACCCGTTCCTACAAGGAGATCGGTGGCGCGATCGTGGAAGTCAACGCGGCCCCCGGATTCCGCATGCATGTCGCACCCTCCGAAGGGCAGCCGCGGGATGTCGCGGGCGCTGTCATCGACATGCTGTTTCCGCTCGGGCAGGAAAGCCGCATCCCGATCGCGGCGATCACCGGGACGAACGGCAAGACAACGACCTCGCGCATGTTGGGTCATATCATGAAAGCCAGCGGCAAGATCGTCGGCATGACCTCGACCGACGGGGTCTATGTAGACGGCAAGCTCAGCGTCAAGGGTGACATGACCGGCCCGAAATCGGCCCAGATGGTTTTGCGTGATCCGACGGTCGATTTCGCCGTGATGGAGACGGCCCGCGGCGGCCTCGTCCGAAGCGGCCTTGGGTTCCGGCACTCCGACGTTGCGGCCTGTTTGAACGTGACGGGTGATCACCTTGGTCTGGGCGGCGTCGAAACGGTCGAACAACTGGCCGTCGTGAAGCGGATCGTCATCGAAAGCGCCACGAAAACCGCCGTGCTGAACGCCGACGACATAAACTGTCTGAAGATGGCGGATTATGCGGATGTCGGTTCCATCTTCTACGTCACCATCAACCCCAACCACACGCTGGTGAAAGAACACATCAAGGCCGGCGGACAGGCGATCGTGCTTGAACAGGGCATGAGTGGCGACATGCTCACGATCTATGACAACGGGATGCACATGCCCGTTCTATGGTCCCATGTCATCCCCGCCACGCTTGAGGGCAAAGCGGTGCACAACGTTCAGAACGCGATGTTCGCGGCTGCGATGGCGTATAGTTTCGGGGTCGATCTGGATAACATCCGTCACGGTCTTCGGACCTTCGACACCACCTATTTCCAGGCGCCGGGACGGATGAACGTTTTCGATGAACACCCGTTCAAGGTGATCCTCGACTATGGCCACAACCCCGCCGCGCTTGGGGCGATGGCGGGTCTGGCCGAGAGGCTCGAGGTCAAGGGTCGGCGCATCGTCGTGCTGTCCGTTCCCGGCGACCGTCGCGATCAGGATGTGGCCGAGGCCGCAAAGATCCTGTCCGGAAAATTCGACCACTACATCTGCAAGGCCGACGACGACCGCCGCAAACGCGGCCACGACGAAATCCCTGAATTGTTCAAGGCAGAGTTCCTTGCGAACGGAATATCCGAGGATCAGATCTCGGTTGTCCCGAACGAGGAGGACGCGGTTGCCGCCAGCCTCGAGATGGCCCAGCCGGGCGATCTTGTGGTCATCTTCGGCGACAACAGTCCACGCTGCTGGAAACAGATCATCTACTTCAACGCAGGTGAAAAAGTGGAGGTCGGTGCTTTGAAATCGACAAACACGCAAAGCAGCGTCGCCTTCGAGGACATGACGGACACCGACCTGACCATCGTTCGCGATGGCCGAGGCGTCCGATTGGCCCGGGATCGCGTTGAAGATGGGGACTGAACCGGGGGCGCAGATGGACCGGATCGCAAAACTCGAGGCCGCCCTTGATATCCACTGCGCTGCAATCGACGGCCTTCACGTCGATGATCCGCGCCGGCTGACCGGACCGGGTCACTTATGGGATCGCCCCGGCGCCGTGATGGATGTCGTCTGC
>JAIVHI010000080.1 GCA_020201155.1 Loktanella sp.
TATCCCGATGTGACCGTAACCTGCGCCCAGCCTGATCCAGTCGCCCGGGGCATCTCCAAGATCGCCAATGGCCTTGCCAAACGTGATATCGGATTCAAACCGCTGGTCCCGCTGTCTGAAGGTCTTGCCGCTTTATGCAGGGTGTTGCAGCATGAGAGGGAAGATCGGCCCCCCGCTTAACCGTGACGCATTCCGAGATTTGGGACGTAGAGAGGCCCCAGCGGAAAACTTCGCCGGGGACGGCCATCAAGAAGCGAAGATGAACAAGAAATCCGAAACATCGAAGGACGCGGCTGACAAGCTGGTCAAAGGAATCAAGCGTAAGACCCGCAATGGTAAGGGAAGTGGTATCACGTTACACACGAAGTTGGACTGTTACTGGGTCAGGAAATCATTTTGTTCGGACGCGATCATAAGTTTTTGATGACCTTCGCCGCAGTTTCTCGTCATGGAAGCTTGCGAAAGGGCGCAGTCGAGGTCGGAACGTCAACGTCGAATGTCAGCCGCGCAATTTCCGCTGCCGAAGAGCGGCTTGGGGTGACACTTATCGAAAGGACGCCCTCTGGCATTTCTCTGACGGATGCGGGTCGCGTTCTGCGCGATCATGCGATGCAGCAGATCGAGGCGGATCGGCGCCTGCAAGCCAAGCTGACGCGCGTGACCGGACGCTCCGGAACCGTCGTGCGCCTGCGATGCGGTGAGGGTTTCCTGGCCGATCTTGTGGAGCGGGGGCTGCGCGATGTTTTCCGGGATAACCCGGATATCGGTCTGGTTTTGGATATCGGCGCCACGCAGGACATTGTTGAAGCGGTAGACACGGGGCATGCCGATATCGGTATCGCATATGCCCTGCCCGAGATCGCGCCGGTTCGGCGCATCGCGACCACCAAGCAACCTCTTTGCGCAATCGTGCCAACCGATCACAGGGCCACGGTCTCCAACTGCACCACTCTGGAAGATTTTCAGTCAACCGAGATGGCGCTGTTGCCGAAAACGCATGGCGTTCGGCAGCTTGTCGAACAATGCGCGGATCGCCACGGCGTCGTTCTCCGGCCCACCTTGACCTCAGGGTCGATTGCGGCGCTGCTGCATTTCGTGCGTGCCGGTCACGGCGTCACGTTTCTGCCAAGGTTCTCGGCTGAGGTCCAGCGGCAGCAAGGTGAAGCGCAAATCATAGACCTGCACAATCCAACCCTGCGCACCGCAACGACAACGCTATTCGTCCGTCCGCAGCGACGCCTGCCAAAGGCGGTAGACATTGTGCTGGCCTGCCTGCAAGGCGAGATGCAGAGTTTCGCGGATCCAGGATAGCAGCTGTCATGTGTTGCGAAAAACGCAACGCTGTGTGCGACATGTCATGACTTTTCGGCAACCCAACGCATGGGTCACCCTGCCTTTCAGGACATTGAAAGGAGGTTGCCATGTCATTCGATCCTGATCGCGGCCTCGCAGTCGTCGGACTTGGCAAGATGGGTTTGCCGATGGCCCGGGTGCTTCAGGCCGCAGGGGCCGATCCGCTGTGTTTCGACATCGACGCGTCGGCGCGGGACACGGCTGAAAAAGACGGCCTGAGGATCTGCACATCCCTCGCCGAGGCATTCCAGAATAGCGGCATCGTTCTTTTGAGTCTGCCAAATGCGGAAATAGTCGAGGCGACGGTGTCAGCCGGTCTTGCCGGACGCGACAGCGACCAGGCTCCGATCGTCGTCGATGCTTCGACTTCCACCGCAGAGATCAGCCGCAAGATGGCCGCAGTGCTGGACGCCCTGGGTGGTGCCTTTCTTGACGCGCCGGTCAGCGGTGGGCCGGCCGGCGCAGCCAATGGCACGCTAACCTTCATGGTCGGTGGGCCTGCAGCAACCGTCGAAACCTGTCGGCCGGTCTTTGAGACCCTGGGGAAAAAAACTTTGCACGCAGGCGAAGTAGGAGCCGGAAATATCGCCAAGATCGCGAACAACATGATGGTCGCGTCACATTTCCTCGTCGCGCGCGAATGCCTTGCGCTGGCGCAATCGGCGGGCCTCGAGGCCGGGGCGGCGCTGGAGGTTGTAAACGCGGCGACAGGCGGCTCGACGGTCACCCAGGTGCATTTTCCCACATGGGTGATGACGCGTAGTTTCGACAGCGGTTTCACGATGGGATTGATGCGCAAGGATGTGGGCCTTGCGCTGTCTCTCGCCGAAGAGACAGGACTTGAGATTCCGCTCAGCCGTCTGGTGGCGGACCACTGGACCGGCCCGGGCGCCCCGGCCGACGGGGCCGACTTTACGGAGATGGGCGATCCCGAAACCCTTCTTGAGGCAGCCGGAAAGAAAGAGGCACGCTCGACATGAAAGATGTGAACCCCAACAACATGACCGCCTCGGAGATTCTGAGGTCATTCACGAACACCATCGATATCGGCTGCTGGTCAGCGGGTGACATACACACCGGGGCGGGCGAGGCGATTGCGCTGGTCAACCCCTCCGACGGGATGGAGATCCTGTCCTATGCCGATGCCGACAAAGCGGTCATCGACCGTGTAATGACGAATGCAGCACGTGCACAGCGCGACTGGATGGCAATGACTGCGTCGGATCGCGGTCGCGTCATGTGGCGTATCGGTGCGCTTGTACGCGACAACCTCGCGGCCCTTGCGCGGATCGAGACGCTGATCGCCGGAAAGACAGCTGCAGACGCGACGGTTGAGGTGACCAAGGTCGCGGAAATGTTCGAATATTACGCAGGCTGGTGCGACAAGATCCATGGCGATGTCATCCCGCTACCGACCAGTCATCTGAACTACACATTGCGCGAGCCGCATGGCGTGGCCGTCCAGATCACCCCGTGGAACGCCCCGATCTTTACTGCGGGATGGCAGATCGCGCCTGCCATCTGCGCCGGAAATGCGGCTGTCCTGAAGCCTTCGGAATTGACCCCGATGTCCTCTCTCGGCCTTGGCGCGCTGTGCGAGGCCGCCGGTGCCCCCAAAGGCCTGGTCGGGATTATTGCCGGTCAGGGCCACACGGCCGGTCAATACGCGCTGGAACATCCCGACGCGGCGATCGCCGTCTTTGTCGGGTCGGCGGATGTTGGCCGCAGGATCGCAGAGACCGCGGCGCGACGCGTGATGCCGACGATACTCGAACTTGGCGGTAAATCCGCCAATATCGTGTTTGATGACGCGGATCTCGACAAGGCAGCGCAAGGCGCGCGGGCCGCGATCTTTGCCGGTGCGGGGCAAAGCTGCGTGGCTGGCTCGCGGCTTCTGGTGCATACTGGCGTCAAGGAGGCACTCGTGGAGCGTCTCAAGGGTGTCTGTGCTGACATACGTGTGGGCCCTGCGACCGGCGAGGACACCCAGATGGGTCCGATCCAGAACGAAAAACAATGGTCTAAGATCAGATCGATGATCGCCGAAGCCAAGGCCGAAGGCGCAACCGTCGCTTGTGGCGGCGCGCCGCCTGACGGGCTCGGCCAGGGCTTTTTCTTTCAACCGACAATCCTCGATGATGTCACCGAAGCGATGGTCGTCGCGCGCGAAGAAATCTTCGGACCGGTCCTGTCGGTGCTGACATTCGACACCGAGGACGAGGCGGTGCGGATAGCCAACGCGACACCCTACGCTCTGGCTGGTGCCGTCTGGACGCGGGACGTCGCCCGTGCGCACCGAATGGCCGCAAGTGTTCGGGCCGGCACATTCTGGGTGAACAGCTACAAGGCAATCAGCGTGATGACCCCCTTCGGCGGCTCAGGGATGAGCGGCTATGGCCGCTCTTCGGGGGTTGAGGCGCTTCAATCCTACACGCGCGCGAAATCTGTCTGGGTCGAAACCGCATCTTGAAGGTCACATCTCGGATCGTCATGTCAAACCGTTCAAATGAAAGGACATGTCATGGACAAGTTAAAAGAAACCGTGATGGATTGGCGTCTGCACCTTACAGTGCTCGCCATCACCATCCTCGCCGAACTGATCGGCATCGTGCAGATCCCGATCGGGATCGGATCGATACTTCTTCTGCCTCTGCTTTATGCATTTGTCTTCGGATTGATCATTAATCCGCACGTGTTCAAACTTGCCAAAGGCTGGATTCGTGAACGCGAGGTACAGACCGCTTCACCACTGATCGTCATCGCGATCATGCCCTTCATAGCCAAGTTCGGAACTATCATTGGGCCGTCGATAAACCAGATCATCGACGCGGGGCCGGCCCTCATCATGCAGGAACTCGGTAATCTCGGAACCATCGTCATTGCTTTTCCGGTCGCCGTGCTCGTCTTTCGCATGGGCCGAGAATCCATCGGGGCATGCTTCTCCGTCGCGCGTGAACCGAATATCGCGATAATCGCCGAAAAGTATGGGTTGAAGTCGCAAGAGGGCACCGGGGTCATGGGTGTCTATGTCGTCGGCACCCTTTTCGGAACGTTCACATTCGCGATTCTCGCGTCAATCCTGGCAACCACGGGGGCTTTCAGCATCGAGGCCCTTGCGATGGCCTGCGGGATCGGCTCGGGGTCGATGATGGCGGCCTGTTCGGGCGCGCTTGCGAATGCCGTGCCGGAAATGGAAGAGCAGATCCTGGCTCTCGCGGGTGCCTCGAACGTCCTGACCTATGCGACAGGGCTGTATCTGGGGATTTTCGTCGCGCTGCCACTGACCGAAAAACTCTATACCTTGCTGGGCCGCAAGACAGATGACACCCCGATGACAGGAGAGAGCAAATGACCGATATTACCCCCGAAAACCGCTCTGACGGCCGTGACCTCGATCTCGGCTACCATGCCACCGTCCTTGCCATCGTGTCGCTGCTGGTCTGGGTCGGACAGACGATTGGCCCCGCGAAACCGCTGGTCCCCGGTCTGATCGCGCTCTTCATCCTCTATCTGATGACGATGGTGGGTCTGATCATCACCAAATACGCGCCTGTCCGGTTGCCCAGTGTGGCGTGGATTTCTCTTGTCGGGATCATTCTTACCTTGCCCTGGACGCCGGGAAGCGCATGGATCACCGACCGCGTCGCGAATGCCGATTTCCTCGCACTGGCGACACCCTGCCTTGCTTACGCCGGTCTCGCCATCGCAAAGCGCGAGATGGATGTCGCAAAAACCTCCGGCTGGAAGATCGCCGTGATCGCCGTTCTGGTGATGATCGGAACCTATCTCGGTTCTGCGGCTATCGCAGAGTTCTTCCTCTGAGCGCTATACTCCTAGCCTTCCAAAAACCGAAATTCTTGGTGGGTTATGACGCGGAAATTGCCTGACACCTGTTCGCGGAATGTATCCCATTCCCTTGGAATGGTTTCGCGGAAGAACGCCAAGATGGCGTCGGCGAATTGTTTCCGGGTGGGATAATGGCGATTATGCGTCACGTGCTGGTGCA
>JAIVHI010000263.1 GCA_020201155.1 Loktanella sp.
CCTTCACCTTATCCCGCTCACCTTTTTCGGCCTTGTAGCCAAGACCTTCCATGAGGTCTGCGAACTGCTCCAGCGTCATGCCGGTGATCGACAGCATGTCCGGCGTCGCCTCGAACCCCGTGCGGGAGTTCTGGTCGCGCAGCATGTCGGCCAGGCGTTCCAGCATGTCGATACGGATCGCCCGTTCGCCCGCAGCGCGGTAGCCCGCCATCGCCCAATAGCCCGGCTCGCTTTGGCCCGTCGCGGGGACCGTCACCAAACCGGGTGGCGGGGCTTCTGGGAATTCGGCCAGCCCTTTGGACAGCGACCACAAAACCAGACGCAGCCGGGTCGGCGCGGGCTTCAACAGAAGCGGCATGAAGATGGTGAACTGGCCAAAGCGCACGCCGTGCTTGCGCAGGGCGCCACGTGCATCCTGATCCAGCGCCTTGACCTCGTCGGCCACTTCGCCGCGCGGGACGATGCCAAAGCCCTCGGCCAGACGGTAGGCAAAGCCGCGGGCCTGACCTTGCAAGGTCTCGTCCGACTTGAGGTTCAGCAGTGGCTCGAAGCCTGCGGCGATCTTGCGGTCGATGAAATGCTGCAAGCGGCGCTGCACCTTGGTTTTGACGTCATCACCGGCCTCGTCATCGACGAAAGGTTCGACCTGCGGCTTCAGCGGGTCGGACCCCGGCACCAGCTTGCCGACCGCAGAGTCGCCCCACATCAGCCCGCCCTGTTCGGTGAAATCGAACTCCGGGTCGCCCGCGTTGTAAAAACGGTCCGCCATCAGATGCCAATGCGGCACCAGCGCCTGCACCGACGCCTGTCGCAGCGTCTTGGCTTCGTCCGGGCTGCCCGCCTTGTCCATGCGGAAGCGGAATCCCTGCAGCTTGCCTACGAATTCACCTTCGACGGTGACTTCGCCCTTGTCGTTCACATCGGCCAAAAGGCTCTCCTTCTGTTTGAGCCGGCGAAGCAGCACGCTGGTCCGCCGGTCCACAAATCTTTGCGTCAACGCGCCGTGAAGCGCATCGGATAAACGATCTTCTACCGCACGGGTTTCCTCACGCCAATGGTCCATGTCCTTCAGCCAGCCTTTGCGCTGCGCCACGTAGGTCCATGTGCGGATATATGCCAACCGCTTCGACAGCGTGTCGATCTCGCCGTCGGTGCGGTCGATGCGTTTGATCTGCAAGGCAAACCAGTTGGCGTCCACATGGCCCGTCTGGTGCAGGTCGTTGTAGATCGTGGTCAGCAGACCGGCGTGTTCGCCCCGGCTGATGCCGCGAAAATCGGGAACGCGGCAGACGTCCCACAAAAGGCGCACGGATGGCCCGTCGGTGGCGCGTGCCGCAACCTCTGTATCCTGCGAAAGATGCTTCAGGGCGGCCAGATCGTCACTTTCACGGACACGTGTCAGCCAATCGTCCTGCGTGTGTTTTTCAAGCGTCTGGATCAGCCGTTTGGGCGATCCGAACTGCAAGGCACTGTTGCGCCACATCAATTTCGTGACCGGACGAAAGCGGTGAGAGGTGATCGCCTCGATTTCGGGATCGTCCAGCTCATGGGCTTCACCGGTCACCCCGAAGGTGCCGGCCTGCGTGTGACGCCCGGCGCGGCCCGCGATCTGGCCCAGTTCTTCGGGGAACAAGGGGCGCATCCGCCGCCCGTCGAACTTGTCCAGCGCAGAGAATGCGACGTGCTTGATGTCGAGGTTCAGACCCATCCCGATGGCATCGGTGGCGACAAGGTAATCGACGTCGCCGTTTTGATACATCTCGACCTGCGCGTTGCGGGTGCGCGGTGAAAGCGCGCCCATGACCACGGCCGCGCCACCCTTCTGGCGGCGCAACAGCTCTGCGATGGCATAGACATTTTCAACGGAAAAGCCGACGATTGCAGACCGTGCGGGCATCCGGCTTAGCTTTTTCGAACCTGTATAGGTCAGTTCAGAAAAGCGTTCGCGGTGCGTGAACTGCACGTCCGGCACCAGTGCGGCAATGGCGTTGCGCATCGTGTCCGCGCCCAGAAACAGGGTTTCGTGCAGGCCGCGGGCGTGCAGCAGGCGGTCGGTAAAGATATGGCCGCGTTCGGCGTCTGCACAAAGCTGGATTTCGTCGACAGCCAGAAAATCGCAGCCCATGCCCTCGGGCATCGCCTCGACCGTGCAGACCCAGTAGGCCGCACGCGGCGGCACGATCCGTTCCTCGCCGGTGATTAGGGCGACGACACCGGGACCACGCACGGCAACCAGCCGGTCATAGACCTCGCGCGCCAGAAGACGGAGGGGCAGACCGATGATTCCCGTCCTGTGGGACAGCATCCGGTCCAACGCATAATGCGTCTTGCCCGTGTTCGTCGGGCCGAGAACAGCCGTGACGGCACCTTGTTTCATAAACGCACGGTCGCCCGATCAGAGCGTCCGTCCTTCCAGCGTCTGCATCACGCGCGCAATGGCGGCTGCGGTTTCGGGGTCGCGTGGATAGATGTCCTGAATGGCGCGATAGACCTCGATCGCCTGCTCCGGGCGATCCAGACCCTCGAGTATCGAGCCCAGACCGAAAAGCGCCTCGAAGTGACGCGGATTGAGGCGTAACACCATCTGCAGGTCCGCAAGCGCGGGTCCGAACAGATCGCGCTGGAAGTAGGCAAGTGCCCGACCGTGATAGCCTTCCGCGAATTCAGGGGCGTGATCCACAAGCGCCGAGAAATGTTCGGCTGCGGCGATGGCGTCACGTTCATCCAAGGCATCCTGGCCGCGCCGCAGCAGAAGATCCATCGCAGCAGAGCCCGAACGCTCCCACCGGGATACGATCTGGTTGGCCACACGGTCGTGCGTTGCCTCGTCGGCGTCCAAAAGGTCTTGATAAAGCTCGTCCAACGGCTTTTCTTGCGCCGCAAGCGGGCCCGCGCAGACCGCCGCTGTCAGAAGTGCCGCAACGGTACGTTTGAAGGTGGTCAGTCGCTGTTCCATATTTTCAATGTAACGCCTCGGGCCGCATGTGCCAGTGGTGGATCGTCAAGAAGTCGGCCTTAAGGGTCACATTTATGAAAACGTCAAAGGGACCAACATGAGTGAAGTCATCACACAAGCCGTCAGCCAGCTGAACGCCAAGATGGACAGCGGGTTCGACGGGACCGCGAAATTCATCGTGAAAGGCGAAGGCGCCATCATGATCGACGAAAACGGCGCGCGCGCAGGCGACGAAGAGGCCGATGTCACGCTCACCGCCTCGACCGAGACCTTCAAGGCGATTCTCGACGGCGACCAGAACCCGACTGCCGCCTTCATGACCGGCAAGCTGAGCGTGGATGGTGACATGGGGGCCGCCATGCGTCTGGCCGGCGCCCTGTCCTGATCGCGTGAACGAAGCCCCTTTCTTCGAGGACGTCGCAGACGGACCTGCCGGTGGCGTGGCCTTTTGGGCCACCGCCGCCGACGGGGTGAAGATTCGCGTCGGTCACTGGCCGTGCGCGGATGCGCGCGGCACGATCCTGCTGTTTCCGGGGCGAACAGAATACATCGAGAAATACGGCCGTGCCGCGAAGGATTTCGCCGAGCGGGGTTATGCAACGCTTTGCATCGACTGGCGCGGCCAGGGTCTGGCCGATCGCGCCAATGCCGATCGTGGGTTGGGGCATGTCGATTCGTTTTCGGACTTTCAGGCCGATGTCGATGCGGCTCTGCGCTATGCACAGACCCAGCGGCTGCCCCGCCCCTTTTACATGATCGGTCACTCGATGGGCGGCTGCATCGGGCTGCGTGCACTTCACGAAGGCCTTCCCGTCAAGGCGGCCGTATTTTCGGCGCCGATGTGGGGCATTGCCATGTCGGGCGTGATGCGACCCGCGGCCTGGGCCCTGTCTTCCGTCGCACGGCGGGTCGGGCTGGGCACACGGATCGCACCCGGCCAGTCCACGGCCACCTATGTAGAGCGTGTCCTTTTGCCGGAAAACGAGCTGACGACGGATTCCGAGATGTTCGGCTACATGCAGGACCAGCTTGCAGCGCACCCCGATCTGGCCTTGGGCGGGCCCTCGCTGCGCTGGCTTAACGAAGCGCTGATCGAAATGCGCAAGCTGGCACGGATGCAATCCCCCGCCTATCCTTGCGTGACCTTCCTCGGCACGGACGAGACCATCGTCGATACGGACCGCGTCCGCGATCGCATGGCGCGCTGGCCCGGTGGCCGGCTTGAAGTGGTCGAAGGCGCCCGCCACGAGGTCATGATGGAAGCCCCCGCCATCAGGACACGGATTTTCGACCAGATTTGCGCCCATTTCGACGCCCATCGCTGACACCGGCCCGGCCTGCCCTAGATAAGCGTCATGGCTGACGTGCTTACATTCACCGACCGCGGAATCTATTGCCCCGCCGGCGATTTCCACATCGACCCTTGGCGACCCGTTGACCGGGCGCTGATTACCCACGGACATGCGGACCATTCACGCTGGGGCATGAAACGCTATCTTGCGACGGGCGCAGCGGCCCCCGTCATGCGGCACCGACTGGGCGAGGATGCGCGGATCGAGACGATCGCCTTTGGTGAGGAACGCCGTATCGGCGATGCGACCGTATCCTATCACCCCGCAGGCCATGTGCCGGGATCGGCGCAGATCAGGGTCGCGGTGAAAGGCGAGGTCTGGGTTGCAAGCGGTGACTACAAGGTCGTCCCGGACGGTCTGTCAGAGCCTTTCGAGCCCGTGCGCTGCCACGCCTTCATCACCGAATGCACCTTCGGCCTGCCGGTCTTCAAATGGACGGCGCAGGACGTGCTCAAACAGCAGATCAACGACTGGTGGCGCAGCAACAAGGCTGACGGCCGGTTTTCGCTGCTGGGGGCCTATGCGCTGGGCAAGGCGCAACGGCTTTTGCGCTCTGTCGATGCGGACATCGGGCCGATCCTGACGCATGGCGCCATCGAGAACACCAACGACGTGATGCGTGGGCAAGACATTGCCCTGCCCGACACGATCCGCGTGACCGGCGAGATGGATGTCAGGGACTACCCGGGCGCTCTGGTGCTGGCCACGCCCGGTGCCCTGGCGCAGCCTTGGGCACGCAAGTTCGGCCAGCGATCCACCGCTTTCGCGAGCGGCTGGATGGCCCTGCGTGGCGTGCGGCGCAGGCGGGCGATGGATCGCGGCTTTATCGTGAGCGATCATGCCGACTGGGACGGGCTGAACACCGCGATCCGCGAGACGGGCGCGGAAAAGGTTTTCGCCACCCACGGCTATACGGCCAGCTTTCAGAAATGGCTGTCGGATCAGGGCTATGACGCGCATATCGTCAGCACGGAATATTCCGGCGAGACAGCCGAGGATGCAGCAGAAGAACCCGCATGAAGGACTTTGCAGACCTCTTGCTGGACGACGACGCCCGGAAAGCGGGGATCCTTGCGGCTTGGGACAGCCTTCCGACGCGCCAGCGCTTCCTGTTCACCAAGCTGCTCACCGGCGGATTCCGCGTCGGCGTCAGCCAGAAACTGATGACCCGCGCCTTGGCGCAGGCGACGGGACAGGACGAACCTGCCCTGACCCACCGGCTGATGGGCAATTGGACGCCCGAGACGGTCACATGGCACAGCCTGATCGAGGCCGAGGACGCGCGCGCCGACCTGTCGCGCCCCTACCCCTTTTATCTGGCCTACCAGCTGGACGATCTGGACGATCTGGGCCCGCCCGAAGATTGGAACGCCGAGCGCAAATGGGATGGCATCCGCGGCCAGTTCATCCTGCGCGAAGGCGAGCATCACCTGTGGTCGCGGGGCGAAGAATTGATGACCGACCGCTTCCCCGAACTGGCGATGCTCAAGGATTTCCTGCCCGACGGCACCGTGATCGACGGTGAAGTTCTGGCCTTCGCGGACGAAACACCTTTGACCTTCAACGCCCTGCAAAAGCGGATCGGGCGCAAGACGGTGCCGAAAAAGCTGCTGGCCGAAAGCCCCGTGATCCTGATGGCCTACGATCTGTTGGAAGATCAGGGCCGCGACATCCGTCAGACGGCCTTTGCCGACCGGCGCGCCCGGTTGGAGCATCTCGTGGCCAACTGCCCGCCCGAGGCACCGATGCGCCTGTCGGCCTCGGTGCCCTTTACCGACTGGGACAGCCTTGCTGCGGAACGGGCCCGGTCGCGGGACCTGAACGCCGAAGGGCTGATGCTCAAGCGACGCGACAGCCCCTATCTTTCGGGGCGCAAGCGGGGCGACTGGTGGAAATGGAAGGTCGATCCGCTGACCATCGATGCTGTGATGATCTATGCGCAGGCGGGCTCTGGTCGCCGCGCGAACCTGTTCACGGATTACACCTTTGCGGTCTGGTCAGGCAACGATCTGGTGCCCTTCACCAAGGCCTATTCGGGCCTGACGGACGTTGAGTTTCGCAAGATCACGGCTTGGGTGCGCAAGAACACGCTGCAAAAGTTCGGCCCCGTCCGGCAGGTGCCGCCCGAACACGTGTTCGAGATCGCCTTCGAGGGCATACAGGAAAGCCCGCGCCACAAATCCGGTGTCGCCCTGCGCTTTCCCCGCATGCTGCGGTGGCGGCACGACAAACCGGTGCAGGAAGCGAACACGCTCGACGACCTGAAAACGATGCTGGCGCAGTACGGATAAGGCGCTGGCGAAAAGCCCTGCGATGCCTTTCATCGCAGGGCACCCCTGCTTATGTAGGTCCAAACAAACAACCGAGGTGACCCATGTTCGACAAGACCCCCGTTCGCGACGCAAATGCCCAAGGCGGCAAATCCTTGGGGGACCTGCCCGAATGGGATCTGACCGATCTCTACACCGCTGAAGACGCCCCCGAAGTGCAGCGCGACATGGACTGGCTGGAAAAGGCCTGCTGCGACTTTGCCAGCGACTACGAAGGCAAACTGGCCTCGCTGGATGCCGCAGGACTGCTGGAGGCCGTGCAGCGCTACGAACAGATCGATGTGACCGCCGGACGTATCATGTCCTTTGCGGGCCTGCGCTACTACCAGCAGACGACCGACGCGGGCCGCGCCAAGTTCATGTCCGATTGTCAGGACAGGATCACCGATTACACCACGCCGCTGGTCTTCTACGGGCTGGAGTTCAACCGGCTGGAAGACGCTCATCTGGACGGCCTTCTGGCGCAAAATGCCGATCTGGCCCGCTACAAGCCGATTTTCGACCGCATGCGGGCGATGAAGCCCCACCAGCTGTCGGACGAGCTGGAAAAGTTTCTGCACGACACGTCCACCGTCGGGGCCTCTGCCTGGAACAAGCTGTTTGACGAGACGATGGCGGGGCTGGAGTTCGACGTGGATGGTGAGGTCATGGGCCTTGAGGCAACCCTGAACCAGCTGACGGAACAGGACCGGTCCAAGCGCGAAGCCGCGTCCCGTGCCCTGGCCGAGGTGTTTCAGGCCAACATCAAGACCTTTGCCCGCGTCCACAACACGTTGGCCAAGGAAAAAGAGATCGAGGACCGCTGGCGCAAGATGCCCACCCCCCAGACGGGCCGCCATCTGGCCAACCACGTCGAGCCCGAGGTGGTCGAGGCCCTGCGCGACGCCGTGGTCGCCGCATACCCGCGCCTGTCGCACCGCTACTACAAGCTGAAGGCCAAATGGCTGGGGCTGGACCGGATGCAGACATGGGACCGCAACGCGCCGCTGCCGATGGAAACCGACCGTCTAGTGGACTGGTCCGAAGCCCGGCGCATGGTGATGGATGCCTATGCAGGCTTCGACCCCAAGATGGCCGAACTGGCACAGCCCTTCTTCGACAAGGGCTGGATCGATGCGCCGGTGAAACCGGGAAAGGCACCCGGTGCCTTTGCGCATCCGACCGTTTCAACGGTGCATCCATACGTCTTGCTGAACTATCTGGGCAAACCGCGCGACGTGATGACGCTGGCGCATGAATTGGGCCACGGCGTGCATCAGGTGCTGGCCGCCGGTCAGGGCGAATTGCTGTCCTCGACGCCGCTGACGCTGGCGGAAACGGCATCTGTCTTCGGCGAGATGCTGACGTTCCAGAAGCTGCTGGAAGGTGCCAAGGACAAGCAGGAGCGCAAGGTGCTGCTGGCCGGCAAGGTCGAGGACATGATCAACACGGTCGTCCGGCAGATCGCCTTCTACGACTTCGAATGCAAGCTGCACGCCGCACGCGCCGAGGGCGAGCTGACGCCAGACGACATCAACGCGCTCTGGATGTCGGTTCAGGCCGAAAGTCTGGGCGAGATTTTCGACTATCACGAAGGCTATGAAACCTTCTGGTCCTACATCCCGCACTTCGTCCACTCGCCCTTTTACGTCTACGCCTATGCCTTCGGCGACGGGCTGGTGAACGCGCTTTACGCCGTCTACCGCGAAGGCGACGCCGATTTTCAGGACAAGTATTTCGAGATGCTCAAGGCGGGTGGATCGAAGCACCACAAGGAACTGCTTGCACCCTTCGGGCTCGACGCCAGTGACCCTGCCTTCTGGGACAAGGGGCTGTCGATGATCGAGGGCATGATCGACGAACTGGAGGCCATGGAAGAGTGACCTCGGTCACCCTTGCCCCACTGACCGACGCGCATCGCGCAGCGTTGCGCGCGGTCACTGTGGCGCCGGGGCAGGTCATCTTTTCAGGCCAGCCTTCCGAATTCGTCGACCTGCCCGAGCCATTGATCGACGTGCATGTGATCCTTTACGGCGGCACCGTGGCCGGCATGTTCCGCATCGATCGCGGGTTCTACAGCCACCACAGGTTCGCGGACCCGGACAGGCCGGGACTGCGGACCTTTCTGGTGGATCAAGCCATGCAGGGGCGCGGGATCGCGACCGATACGGCGGTGCAGCTGAAACCATATTTGCGCCAGCATTATCCGCAGGCGCGCGGGATCTTCCTGACCGTGAATCTGCGGAATGTCGGTGCCCGCGATATTTATTTGCGGGGCGGCTTCAACGATACGGGCGAGCAGTATCTCGAGGGTGGAGCCGGCCCGCAACACATCCTTTACATGCCGCTGATCACCTAAAGCGTTCCGCCATTGACCTGAGACATCAGCGAAAGGCGGAACGTGTGCAACGATTGAGCGGAGCACAGCGTTTCGCGAAAATCTGTGATTCAGGTTTTTCGCGAAACGCTTTAGGCGACCATATCCGCCACCACCTTGTCGATGGATGTCGCACTTTCATGTTCCCTGCGCGACAGTGCGGGTGTCTGCCTGGCCCACTCCGTTCCCTCGACGAGGTTCAGCATGAAATGCGCGACATCGGCCATTCGGGTGCGAATGTGGTCTTCGGGAATGACATCAGCCTGCACATGGTAGTCGGCCGTCAGATCGCCCTCCATCAACCAACCGGGACGCACAGCGGTCCAGTCGATCCCGTCGGTGCCGCGCAGGACGGTCTCCATTTCGGTCATGTCATCGAGGACCCGATCAAGTGCTGCCATTGCGGGAAACCGGAACCAGATCGGCCCGCGATCCTTGGCCGCGACGAAAGTGGCCGACATGACGACAAGGCGGGTCAGCCCGGTG
>JAIVHI010000081.1 GCA_020201155.1 Loktanella sp.
CAGCGCGAGGGTGACGAGATAGGATCCGGCAATCATCTTCAGCACGCCCAGAACCGACCATCCGGGCCCCGCCACCAGCAGCGATAGCCACCATTTGCGATGCTCGGCGCGGGTTTTCGGTTCCGGCAGGAAGCGCAGGAAATCCACCTGTTCGCCGATCTGCGCGATCAGCGCGAAAACGACGCCCGAGGCCGCCCCCAGCATCATCAGCCGCGCGCCGTCGGGGATGTCCGTGTTGCCCGGAAAGCTGGTCCACGCATCGATGTCGTAGCCGACGAAGGCCAGCAGGACGAAGGGCAGCACATGCAGCAGCACCCACAAGGGCTGCGTCCATGTCTGGAAGGCGGAGATCTTGGAAAACCCGTGCATGACGATCGGGATCACCACCAGCGAGCTCACCACGTAGCCGATGAAGATCGGCAGCCCCAGCGTGAATTCGAGCGCCAGCGCGAGGATCGCCGCCTCGAGTGCGAAAAAGATGAAGGTGAATGACGCATAGATCAGCGAGGTGATGGTGGATCCGAGATAGCCGAATCCCGCGCCCCGCGTCATCAGGTCGATATCCAGCCCGTAGCGCGCCGCGTAATACGAGATGGGCAATCCCGTCAGGAACAGCAGCGCGCCCACCAGCATGATCGCGGTGATCGCGATGTCGAACCCGTAGGTCAGGGTGATAGCCGCGCCGATCGCCTCGAGCGCCAGAAACGAGATCGACCCGATGGCGGTATTGGCCACCCGCGCGTAGCCCCAGCGACGCGCTCGCCGCGCGGTGAAGCGCAAGGCGAAATCCTCCATCGTCTCGTTGGCGACCCAACGATTGTAGATGCGTTTCTCGCGCGTGGCCCGGAATGTCGCAACCATGTCGACCCCCATTGCATGACGGGCGCCAAAGCGCCGGTCGATTCCCCGTCAGCTAGCATAAGGGGCAAAACGCGCAGGGACATACGTCATTTTACGTATACTGCAGCGCAGCATTTGCCGCGAACATAGGATTATCAGGGCGATTCAGGATCGTCCGAGCCATCAGCACTCAGCAAAGGGGTCGATATGACTGACGATACTTCCAAGAGAAAATCCGGTGATGTGAACCGCCGCGCAGTTCTTGCGGGCGGCACCGCGCTGACCGCCTCGCTTTTCCTGCCGAAATCGGTGAGGGCTCAGGATTATCCGACAGCAGAGATCAACACTACAGGCCTGGCCGTCACCGATGACGCGGTGACCATCGGCATCCTTCACTCGATCACCGGGACGATGGCGATCTCGGAGACGGGATCGGTGCAGGCCGAAAAGCTCGCCATTGAGCAGATCAACGCGCAGGGCGGCATTCTTGGGCGCAAGATCGACTATATCCAGGAAGATGGCGCCTCCGACTGGCCGACATTCGCCGAGAAGGCCCGCAAGCTGCTCGTCAATGACAAGGTCGCGTCGGTCATGGGATGCTGGACATCGGCCAGCCGCAAGGCGGTTCTGCCGGTCTTCGAGCAGCATAACGGCTTTCTATACTACCCGACCTTCTACGAGGGGCTGGAGCAGTCGCCGAACGTGATCTATACCGGTCAGGAAGCCACCCAGCAAATCATCGCCGGTCTGAACTGGGTGACCCGCGAGAAGGGTGCAAAGACGTTCTACCTGCTCGGCTCCGACTATATCTGGCCGCGCACCTCGAACAAGATCGCGCGCAAGCACATCGAGAATTTCATGGACGGCACCAGCGTGGTGGGCGAGGAATACTATCCTCTGGGTCACACGCAGTTCAATTCGGTGATCAACAAGATCCGCCTGCGCAAGCCGGACGTGATCTACGCCATCGTCGTGGGCGGGTCCAACGTGGCCTTCTACAAGCAGCTGAAGGCGGCAGGCATCGACATGACCGAAGAGAGTCCGATCGTATTGACGATCTCGGTGACCGAGGACGAGATCCGGGGAATCGGTGGCGAGAATATCGACGGTGCCTATGCTTGCATGAAATATTTCCAGAGCCTCGACAACGACAACAACATCGCCTTCGTCGATGCGTTCAAGGAGATGTGGGGCGAGGACATGGTGATCGGTGACGTCACCCAGGCGGCCTATCTCGGGCCGTGGCTGTGGAAGGCGGCGGTCGAGGCGGCGGGCAGCTTCGATGTCGACAAGGTGCGCGAGGCCAGCCCGGGGATCGAGCTGACCTCTGCCCCCGAGGGCTATGTGAAGGTGCACGAAAATCACCATCTGTGGTCCAAGACCCGCGTCGGACGCGCCAAGCCCGACGGCCAGTACGAGGTTGTCTTCGAGACCGCGGATCTGGTCGAGCCGGACCCGTTCCCCGAAGGCTATCAGTAACTCCGAGCCTGGCGGCCCGGCAGCACGCGCACCGGGCCGCTATTTTCCACGGAACGCACTATCCAAGCGGGGCCGCCACATGTTTTCCGACTATTCCTGGGCCGATCTCGGGGCCATCTTTGCCATGCAGGGCTTTGCCGGGCTGACGCTTTTCGCGGTGTTCGTGCTGATGGCGCTCGGGCTGGCGATCATCTTCGGCCAGATGGGGGTGATCAACCTCGCGCATGGCGAGTTCATGATCCTCGGCGCCTATGTCACCTATCTGGTGTCAACCTTTTTCGCCGAGTATATGCCGGCCCTGTTCAGCCTCTATTTCTTCGTCGCTATGTTTCTAGCGTTTCTGGCGTCCGGCGCGCTTGGCCTGCTGGTCGAATGGGCCTTGATCCGGCATCTCTACAAGCGCCCGCTGGACACCTTGCTTGCGACGTGGGGTCTGAGCCTTATCCTGCAGCAGACCTACCGCTCGGTCTTTGGCGCGCGCGAGGTTGGTGTCTCGCTTCCGGACTGGATGATGGGATCGCTGCCCCTGACCGACCTGATCGAGGTTCCGATCAACGGCATTTTCGTGATGATTCTGGCGATCGGCATCTCGACGGCGGTCTACGTGATGCTGTTCCGCTCGAACTGGGGCAGGCAGGTCCGGGCGATCAACCAGAACCGGGACATGGCCTCGGCCGTGGGGATCAACGCCGAATGGACCGACCGGCTGACCTTCGGCATCGGCTGCGGTGTCGCCGGTGTCGCCGGATCGGCCTTCACGATGATCGGCTCGACCGGGCCGACATCCGGGCAGCTTTATATCGTGGATACCTTCCTGATCGTCGTGTTCGGCGGCACCGCCAGCATCCTCGGCACGATCGCGAGCGCCTTCTCGATCAGCCAGGCGCAGTCGATCATGGAATTCTTCCTCTCGGGCTCGATGGCGAAGGTCCTGACACTGCTGGTGGTGGTCGGCATCCTGATGCTGCGCCCGCAGGGTTTGTTCTCGATGAAACTGCGCAAGTAAGGGACACGGGCCGATGACATTCTCCAGTTTCATGACGCGCAAGGAAGCCTTCGGGTTTCTCGTTCTCGCCGCGGTGATCTTCCTTGTTCTGCCGCTCGCACTGGACGCGTTCCGCCTCAATCTCTTCGGCAAGTACCTGACCTATGCCTTCGTCGCGGTCGGTCTGGCCCTGTTCTGGGGCATGGGCGGTATCCTGAGCCTCGGGCAGGGCGTGTTCTTCGGGCTTGGCGGCTATTGCATGGCGATGTTTCTCAAGCTTGAAGCCTCGACGCCGGAGAACACTGCGATTCAGTCCACCCCCGGCATCCCGGATTTCATGGACTGGAACCAGATCACCGCGCTGCCTGCCTGGTGGGAGCCGTTCAACAGCTTCGCCTTCGCTCTTTTCGCCGTCGTCGCGGTGCCGGTGGCGCTGGCTTTCGTCATCGGGCTGGCGATGTTCACCCGGCGAGTCGGGGGCGTCTATTTCGCGATCATCACGCAGGCCATCGCGGCGATCCTAACGATCCTCATCATCGGTCAGCAGGGCTTTACCGGCGGCGTGAACGGCATCACCGATCTGCGCACCCTGATGGGCTGGGACATCCGGAGCGAAGCGGCCAAGACTACGCTGTATTTCGTCAATGGCGCCCTACTTTTCGCGGTGCTGATGGTGGCGCATTACATCCGCAAGTCCAAGCTGGGGCGCCTGCTGAGAGCGATGCGAGACCAACCCGACCGCGTGCGCTTTTCCGGCTACAACGTCGCCAGTTTCAAGATCTTTATCTTCTGTGTCGGCGCGGCCTTCGCCGGGATCGGCGGGGCGATGTTCACGCTGCAGGTGGGGTTCATGTCGCCCACGCTGGTCGGCATCGTGCCCTCCATCGAGATGGTGATCTTCTGCGCCGTGGGTGGTCGCCTCTCGATCATCGGCGCGGTCTACGGCGCATTGCTGGTGAACTGGGCCAAGTCAACGCTGTCCGAAAGCTACCCCGAGCTGTGGCTCTTCGGACTTGGTGCGCTTTTCATCGCGGTAGTGATGGCGTTCCCTAACGGGTTGGCGGGAATCTGGTCGGAGCGGATCGAGCCGCAGATCCTGCGCCTATTCAACCGATCGAAGGACGACAAAACCGCGCCGAAACGCGCCCCGGCAGAGTGATCCCAATGCAAGAGCGTTTTATTCTCAAGGTCGAGGACCTCACGGTGTCGTTTGACGGGTTCAAGGCCGTCGATGGTCTGAACCTCTATATCGAGCCCAACGAATGCCATGTCATCATCGGACCGAACGGGGCCGGCAAGACCACCTTGCTCGACCTGATCTGTGGGCGCACTGCGGCGTCTGGCGGCTCGGTGAAGTTTCACGACAAGGAACTTCTGAGCATGCGCGAGGATCAGATCGTGCATGCCGGTGTCGGCCGCAAGTTCCAGACACCCTCAGTTTACGAGGATCTGACGGTCTTCGAGAACCTCGAACTGAATTATCCGAAGGGCTACAGCGTGTTTGGGGCGCTTACCTTCCGGTGCGACGACACGATCCGGGGACGCATCACGGAGATCGCCGAGACGATCTTTCTGGAAGACATGCTCGATGAAAAGGCCGCCTATCTCAGCCACGGGCAAAAGCAGTGGCTGGAGATCGGCATGCTGCTCATCCAGGACCCCGAGCTTCTGATGCTTGACGAGCCCGTGGCGGGCATGTCGGTTGCCGAACGCAAGAAGACCGCCGAGCTTCTGAAACGCATCATCACCGATCGCAGCGTGATCGTGATCGAGCATGACATGGGCTTTGTTGTGGACATCGCCACACGGGTCACGGTCCTGCATCAGGGACAGGTTCTGTCCGAAGGGTCTATGGAGCATGTCCAGAACGATCCCAAGGTCGTCGAAGTCTATCTGGGCCACTGAGGAGGCACATCACATGCTCAATGTCAGCAACCTGCGCGCGGCCTACGGCCAGTCCGAGATCCTACACGGGCTCGATCTGGCGGTCGAGCCGGGCGAGATT
>JAIVHI010000082.1 GCA_020201155.1 Loktanella sp.
CGCTGCGCCGGATCGGTTTGCAACCTGCCGCAACAGTCTATGTTCAATCCGTCGTCGAAGAAGAATCCACCGGCAACGGCGCGCTTCAAACCTTTTTGCAAGACTATACCGCCGACGCCGTGTTCATCCCCGAACCCGAGGAAGAGATGCTGGTGCGTGCCAACACCGGCGTGTTGTGGTTTCAAGTGCAGGTGCGCGGTGTGCCCGTCCATGTGCGTGAAATGGGCGAAGGCGCAAACGCGATAGACGGCGTCACCCGCATCATGTCCGCGCTGCGCGAAATGGAAGAAGATTGGAACGCCGAAAAAGGCGATCACCCCTATTTTGAGGATGAGGCCCACCCGATCAACCTGAACATAGGCAAGATCGACGGCGGCGATTGGGCGTCGTCTGTGCCATCATGGTGCAACATTGATTGCCGCATCTCAATCTATCCGGGGCGCAGCGCCGACGATGCCGCTGAAGAGATTCGCGCGCGAGTGGCAGCCTTTGCACAATCCGACAGCTTCTTGTCCAACAACCCGCCCAAGGTAGTGTTCAACGGCTTTCATGCCGAGGGCTCTGTGCTGGAACCGGGAAGCGACGCCGAGGCTGTGCTGGGACGCGCCCACAAGACTGCGATCGGTGCGCCGCTGAAATCCTTCATGACGGCGGGCTACCTCGATACTCGCGTCTATGCGCTTTATAACCGGATCCCGGCGCTGTGCTATGGTCCAAAGTCGCGCAACATCCATGGTATCGACGAATCTGTAAGGCTGAGTTCGGTCAAGAAGATCACACAGGCGATGGCGTTGTTTGTCGCAGAATGGTGTGGCACGGAGGACATCGAGGCATGAGTGATGCGGCACTGGCATCGGGCGGCGGTCTGCCCCCGGTCCTGATCGGACACGAGGTGGACAGCAGCGACGGCAATGCCGATCTTCTGGCGCATGACGCGCCTGCGATCACGCCCGTGATGGCCGCTGAGTTGGCAAGATCGCTTTACGGCATATCCGGCGATATCCGCCCGCTTTCTGCCGAAAAGGATGCAAATTTTCACATCCGCCTGGCCAACGGCCAAGAGGCCTTGTTGAAAATCACCAATGCGGTCGAAGAGCCTGCTGTGACCCATGTGCAAACCGCGGCGCTGATGCATCTGGCGGTGACCGACCCGTCCCTGCCCGTGCAGCGCATCTGTGCTAGCCTGAACGGCAATTCCAGCGAAATCACCATTGGCCCGGATGGGCAACCGCACGTCGTGCGTCTGATGACGTTTCTGACCGGTACTGTGTTAAGCAGCGCGTCCCCCCGGCCCGGCCTGCATTTTGAGTTGGGCGCACTGTTGGCGCGGGTCACGTTGGGCTTGCGCGGATTTTTTCACCCGGCGGCGGGCCATGTTCTGCAATGGGATATAAAGCAGGCCGCGCGTCTGCGCCCTATGCTGAACGCAATACGGGACACCGGCCTGCGCGCCCGCCTGACCGCCACGCTGGATCGTTTCGATACCGATATCGCGCCACGCCTGCCACACCTGCGCGCGCAGGTGGTGCACAATGATTTCAACCCGCACAACCTGTTGGTTGACGCCCCTCAGGCCACCCGGGCCAAAGGTATCATCGACTTTGGCGATATGGTGCACACGCCCATCGCCTGCGATCTGGCCGTCGCCTGTTCGTATCAGATCAACGACGGTGCCGCCCCCCTGGAGCAGATGTGCGAGATGGTCACAGGCTACGCGGCGCTTCTGCCGATCGAGCGCGAAGAACTGGACCTGCTGCCCGATCTTATCCGCCTGCGCCACGCCACCACGCTGATCATCGGCGGGTGGCGGGCACGCCGCTATCCGGACAACGCCGATTATATCCTGCGCAATTCTGCCGCCTCGCTGCGCGGAATGGACGCATTAGACCGGATCGGTGATGCGACCACCACCCGCGTGCTGCACGCCGCGGCCCGAACGGAGTAAACCGACATGACAATGGTCAACGCCTATGACGCCGCCCGCGCATCAGACCTCGATCCCGAAGACCGCGCCCTGATCGCGCGGCGCGCCAAGGTGCTGGGACCGGCCTATCGCCTGTTCTACGATAAACCCCTGCATATCGTGCGCAGCGAAGGCGTGTGGCTGTGGGACAAGGGCGGCAAGAAGTATCTTGATGCATATAACAACGTTGCCTCTGTCGGGCATTGCCATCCGCATGTGGTAGGGGCCATCGTCGGCCAGCTGGGCGTTCTGAACACCCACACCCGCTATTTGCACGAGGGCGTCGTGCGCTACGCGGAGCGCCTTTTGGCGACGATGCCAGATGCGCTGGGACATGTGATGTTCACCTGCACCGGATCCGAGGCGAACGACCTCGCCCTGCGCATCGCACGCAGCTATACTCAGCGCCAAGGTGTGATAGTTACCCGCCTTGCCTATCACGGCCTGACCGAAGCGGTGTCCGAGCTGTCTCCCTCGCTGGGTGATCTCGCGTCGCGCGGCCCCCGCGTACGATTGATTGATGCGCCCAACGCACTATCTGTCCGCCCCCAGGAGCAGGGTGCGCGCTTTGCCACCGATCTGGCCCGCGCCATTGCACAGATACGGTCCGACGGGATCGAGCCTGCGGCGTTTATCGTCGATACGGTGTTCTCCAGTGACGGGCTGTATCCCGATCCGGCGGGGTTCCTGAAACCCGCCGTCGATCTGATCCGCGCCGAGGGCGGCATTTTCATCGCCGACGAGGTGCAGCCAGGGTTTGGGCGAACGGGCGATGCGTTCTGGGGCTTTCAGCGTCACGGACTGGTGCCGGACATGGTCACGATGGGCAAACCGATGGGCAACGGGTTTCCCGTGTCGGGGGTCGCTATGCGCCCCGAACTGGTCAAGGAGTTTGGCGAACGGGGGCGGTATTTCAACACGTTCGGCGGCAATCCCGTAGCCTCGGCTGCCGGTATGGCGGTGCTAGACGTGATCGAGGATGAGGGGCTACACGCCAACTCTGCGCAGATCGGTGGATTTCTTAAGGATGGGCTAAAGGAGATCACCGCGCGCCGTGGGGATATCGGCGACGTGCGCGGCGCGGGCCTGTTTCTGGCGGTTGAATGTGTGACCGACCGCAATACGAACACACCCGACGCCGCGCTGGCCGGATTTGTGGTCAACCATCTGCGCCAGAACGGTGTGTTGATCAGCGCCACAGGCCCCGGCGCGAACATCCTTAAGATTCGCCCGCCACTTGTGCTGAAACAGCCCGAAGCGCAGCTGTTTCTGGATGCCATAAGCAGCGCATTCGACGCGGTGCCGTCGCATTGAAAGGGTCACGGTCGCGGCAACACCGTCGCGGATTTTGTTCCGGGGCGAGGGCTTTGATCTAGCGGGGCGGGCCTGTGCAGACCTCTTTAAGACCGACACCCTTTGCTGGAATAGCATGAAGAGCGGCCATCCCCATGATGAAACCCACATTCGCAGTTACGTTGATCATGGTCGCCCTGATCGGGGTGCTCTGGGGGTTGAACTGGCCCACCGTGAAACTCTTGCTGACAGAAGTGCCTCCGCTGACGCTGCGGGCCTTCGGATTCACTTCAGCGGCCGTTGCCTTGATCTCCATTGCGCGCGGCCTGGGGCATCGCCTGAAACCCGCGCCGGGAGAGGCGGTCTCTCTGGTTCTCACATCGCTTTTCCTCTTGTTCGGTTTCAATATCTTAACTGCGTTGGGCCAGTTGTTCACTGCCGCCTCCGAGGCCGTAATCATTGCCTTTACAATGCCTGCCATGACCGCCGTGCTGTCGGTCATATTCCTGGGCGAGGATCTGGAAAGGCGGGTGGTGGTGACGATTTGCATCGGGCTGGCCGGGCTCGGCGTTCTGGCCTCTGCCGACCTTCCCGCGCTGTGGGCAACACCCACCGGCCCGGTGCTCATGCTGTTGGCGGCGCTGTCCTGGTCGATTGGCAATATTCTGGTGCAGGCACGCCCATGGACCCTGTCACCACTGGCCCGCGCCGTGTGGTTCTTTGTGATCTCGTCAGGGCTGACCTGGCCGCTCGTGGTGATAATTGAGCCACTGTCCCAGTTTACCATCCCAAGCCCTGCAATCCTGTGGATCTTTGCGTTTCACGTCTGCGGTCCGATGGTGGCCTGCTATGTGATGTGGACCATCCTGCTGGGCCGCCTGTCGGCAACGGTTGCGGCGATTTCCACGCTGATCGCACCTGTCGTCGGCGTCTTGTCCTCGGTTTCGCTACTGAACGAAGACCTGACCTGGCAGACGGTGGTTGCCCTTACTATGATCGTCGCATCCATCGCATTGACGCTGCTACGCGCGCCCCCCGCACAGAAGCTACCTTAATCGTAAGAGACGGCGGGGGTTAGGAGCACGGGTCCTGCAAGGCACTGCGACAAGCAAGAAGATCTGGCACCAACTCCGACCGCCATCAAGCGTGGGTGGGCTGCGTCATGCAATGACCGGGCGTCCTGAATGCGGCGGCACCGCCATCATCTAATACCAAGCAGCGTGAAGGCTGACTCACGTGGGATTCCCAAGGCGGTGAAGATCTGACTCTATGTAGAGAGTTGGGGGACGTGACCATGGGTGCAGCGATAGCATTGCGGATGGACTTTGACGGGGTGCCATTGAGGCGTCTGGCCTGAAAGGCGAAGAACGCGAACCAGAGCCAGCGCCGGGGCCGACAAGGTGGTTCCGGCATTGTTGATGACGATGTCGAAAACGCGCCGTTGACACACATCTCAACTGGCTGATTGATATCCACATCCGCCTGACCGAGGCGATGCTGCCATGGTTTTCCTTCGCCTTTATGGAAGGCCAGGAACTTTCCGCCATCCGAACGTCGCATGGCGGTAGATAGCGAAGCGCTGACCGAGGCGTTTTTCGCCCGTGCCATCAACAGTGGGATCGCAGAGGGTCGGTTTCGACCGGACACCTCGCCTCTGCTTGCGCCACTGCTAAAACCGCTTTTGCAGGATTGGTACGTCAAGCGGTCAAGATACCGTCGTCATCATGTTTCGATCGACGAATATATCGCAGCGGTTCAGAATTTTGTCTTGGGGACCTGCCTGCTCGACGCTCGGCCCCCGGCCTGAAATCGGAACAAGCCGTTCCGCACTGCGTGTCGCGTCGGCGTCGTTATGACTGTGAATGTGATATTGCAGCCTGATGGTCTGACCCATGCTATGATTGACCCCGTGTCATTGCGTTGACGTGTCGGCCATCAGGTTGCCCCGGCAGCGGGCGAGATGTGACTTCATAGGAGCCTGACGGTCGGCGTACCATCACAGTCCTGTCCTCTTCGATCGATGCCCGGGCC
>JAIVHI010000264.1 GCA_020201155.1 Loktanella sp.
ACCAGAACCTCGTTGCTGTCGGGCGTCGGGCAATCGACAACCTCGACCTCGAAAGCCTGATCGGGCTCACCGTGACGTTCGCGGCGGATCGTCCAAGCATACATCTGTTCGGGCACGTGACCCAGCGGGGGCATTTCACCCACCTCGTACAGTGCCTTGGCAGGGGCATTGGGGCTGGCGGCGTCGCCACGTGTGTCGAGGGCCATATCAGTCATCTCCGATCTCAAAGCTCCAGTTGCTGCACCGCGGAATCGGTGCACTTGAGGCCAGAAATAGAGTCCATTGAGAAATATTGCAACGCCAAGACTGATATTTTTGTAATTTTATGTCTGCCGCATCGCAGAAACCCGCTAGGGAAACGAGACCGAGCTGACACTACACACGTTGATGTTGTCCTTGACGATGCTCGACCCGTCCTGAAACTCGGCCTTCATGTCGTAGTGGCAGACATCGCGGCCATCGGTGAAATCGATGTTCACCGACTGTCTGGCGGGCAGGATGTTGGTCCCCAGAATATCCTCTTCCCAGATATTGGTCGTGACGGGCGAACCGTAGAACCGCCAGATCGGCCGTCCTGTGTTATTCCGGATCAGAACAGTCTTGGGCCCCAGTTCCACGGCTTCGCGACCGCTACCGCCTGAGGAGGGTTCGACACAGCCGGCCAAGGCCGTAGCGAACGTTGCCGCCATCGCGAGGGGTCTGAAATGAAAGGCCATCCGCGTCCTCACCGCTCTAGCTGCAGGTGGACCAAGGCTAGGCGCGTGCCGGAGCCCCGACAATGCGACAAATCAAGGTGCCTCGAGATTCCCGGCTTTGGTGAAATGGTGGGCGATCGTCGCGGCGTAGTAGTCCAGAACCTGTTGCCCGTCGCCCGCAAGCGTGACGGTGTCGCCTGATCTGTCGATCAGCTTGCGCAGGGCGAACCGGTCAAGCGTATCGGAGATCATGTCTTTGCCGGTGCGGCGGGGAAGCGGCATCTGCCGTGATTTCAGGTCTTCGATCGCCCTTTCAACATAGGCTT
The DNA here is from genome assembly GCA_020201155.1 of Loktanella sp. Lineage (GTDB taxonomy): Bacteria > Pseudomonadota > Alphaproteobacteria > Rhodobacterales > Rhodobacteraceae > JAIVHI01. Next base: position 1,022 of record JAIVHI010000264.1, read on the forward strand.
CGATCTCGGCCTCGGTGCGGACCCCGCCGACCACCAGCGCGCGGGCCACGAGCGGCGCCGCCAGAACGGGCACCACCTTTTCGATCCGGGCCATCAACTCCTGTGCGACCGCCTTCGTCAGATCCTCTGCGCCGTTGGCTTCGAAGCTGGCAAGTTCCAGCGGTGTACCGAACCCGACAGAGGCTGTCCCGAAACCCTTGAACCGCCCGCGCAGACGCAGCCACAGGTAGTTGGAGACCGACCGGATCACGGTCCAAGCCGATGGGCGAAACCGGCGCTGCCCGCGCTGACCGGCGGCAATCAGGAAACGGTCTTCCAGAACCTGATCGTAATTCAGGCCCACAGGCACGAAGATCACATCGCGCCCGCCACGGATGAAATAGGCGCCCATCATGCGAATGACCCCCGACAACGGCCAGACCCGCGCCCATTCACCCACCGCATAGGACAGTGTCGATGCCCGGCTGACCAGATGCGTGACCAGCACGTAATCCATGTTGGACCGGTGGTTCATCACGAAGATGACCGTTGCCTCGGGGTCGATCTTCTCGAGCGCTTCGCGGTCGAACGAGCCGAGCCGCACACGGTAGAATGCCCTGCTCAGCCAGCGCGCCAGTCGCAAGCCAACCATGAAATAAGCCGTGGCCGAAAAGCCGGGCACGATTTCGCGGGCGTAGAAACGGGCCTTTTCGAACGCCACGTTTTCGGGAACCCTGTTCGACTTGGCATGGGCGACGATCGCCTTGTTCACCTCGGGGTCATAGACCAGCCGGTTGATCATATCGTAGCGGCGGGCCAGCTTGAACGGCTCGATCGGGCGCGCCAGCTTTTCGTTCAGACGCGCGATGACCCTCTCGGCCCGCTTGCGAAAAAACCATCTGACCGAGGGAAACAGGAAATGCGACGCAAAGGTCACCGCCGCGAACAAAAGGATCAGCCCGAAGGCCCAAAATGGCAGTGTCACGGTTTGCGTCATCGCGGTCAGACTACGCCTAAACCGCGAGCATAAAAAGAAGAATCGCCGTTTCTTGCCGCATCCGCGATGCCGCAATGCAGCGGATTGACGGCAGTGGTTTATTTCGCTTAATACTCAATAAGCGAAATATTATTACGCAGCGAGATCAAGCATGACCGAACAGACCAAAGACCGCCCTTGGCTTTTCCGCACCTACGCCGGTCATTCGACCGCAAAGGCGTCGAACGCACTTTACCGCGGCAACCTTGAAAAGGGGCAGACGGGTCTTTCGGTGGCTTTCGACCTGCCCACGCAAACCGGCTATGACAGTGACCACGAACTGGCGCAGGGCGAAGTCGGCAAGGTCGGTGTGCCGGTCAGCCATCTGGGCGACATGCGCGCGCTTTTCGACCAGATCCCGCTGGAGCAGATGAACACTTCGATGACGATCAATGCGACGGCGCCCTGGCTGTTGTCGCTTTATATCGCCGTGGCCGAAGAGCAGGGCGCGGATCTCGCGCATCTGCAGGGCACCGTGCAGAACGACATCATCAAGGAATACCTGTCGCGCGGCACCTATATTTGCCCGCCGCGCCCATCCATGCGGATGATCACGGATGTGGCGGCCTATACCCGCGCCCATATGCCGAAATGGAACCCGATGAATGTCTGTTCCTATCATTTGCAAGAGGCCGGTGCGACGCCCGAAGAAGAACTCGCCTTTGCCCTTGCCACAGCGACCGCCGTGCTTGACGATCTGAAAAGCAAGGTCCCCGCCAAAGATTTCCCCGCAATGGTGGGGCGTATTTCATTCTTTGTTAACGCAGGTATCCGCTTCGTCACGGAGCTGTGCAAGATGCGGGCCTTTTGCGAATTATGGGACGAATTGTGCCGGGACCGATATGGCGTCGAGGACCCGAAATTCCGCCGGTTCCGCTATGGCGTTCAGGTCAATTCCCTTGGGCTGACGGAACAGCAGCCTGAAAACAACGTCTACAGGATCTTGCTGGAAACGCTTGCCGTGACGCTGTCGAAAAACGCCCGTGCGCGCGCCGTCCAATTGCCTGCATGGAACGAAGCATTGGGCCTGCCGCGCCCCTGGGACCAGCAGTGGTCTTTGCGCATGCAGCAAATCCTTGCCTTTGAAACCGACCTTCTGGAATACGGCGACCTTTTCGACGGAAACCCCACGATCGAGAAAAAGGTAAACGCCCTGAAAGACGGTGCCCGTGCCGAATTGAAACAGATCGACGGGATGGGCGGCGCGGTCGAAGCCATTGCCTACATGAAGTCCCGACTGGTCGACTCCAACGCAGCAAGGATCGGACGGATCGAGAGCGGAGAGACCGTCGTCGTCGGCGTCAACAAATGGCAAACCGGAGAGCCGTCGCCGCTGACCGCGGGCGAAGACTCGATCATGACGGTCGATGCCGAGGCAGAGGCGGACCAGCTGAACCGACTGGCCAGTTGGAAGGCCGGTCGCGATGCGCAGGCCGTGCGTGCAGCACTCGAAGACCTACGGCAAGCAGCCAAGAACGGCACGAATATCATGCCCGCTTCCATCGCCTGCGCCAAGGCGGGTGTCACCACAGGCGAATGGTCCGACGTGATCCGCGCCGCGTTTGGCGAATACCGCGCCCCCACAGGCGTCGCTGCCCATCCGTCGAACCGCACGGACGGACTGGACGATATCCGCGCCGACGTCGATGCCGTCAGCCAGAAACTGGGGCGTCGGCTGCGGTTTCTCATGGGCAAACCCGGGCTGGACGGCCATTCGAACGGTGCCGAACAGATCGCAACCCGCGCCCGCGATTGCGGAATGGACATCAGCTATGAGGGCATTCGCCTGACGCCGGACGAATTGATCGCCGCCGCCCGCGAAAATGAACCCCATGTCATCGGACTTTCCATTCTGTCCGGATCCCATGTCGCCCTGACGCGCAGTTTCATGCTTAAATTGCAAGCCGCAGGTCTGGCACATATTCCGGTTGTGGCAGGTGGGATTATTCCGGATGAAGACGCGCAGGAATTAAGGCAACTTGGCGTGGCAAAAATATACACGCCAAAAGACTTTCAGATAAATGCCATCATGCGGGATATCGTGTCGCTGGCTGACCCAAAATCATCGGCGGCCTGAAAGGTATGATTTGACTGCTTGCCAAAAGAATAGAAACGGGTTTATTGCATTTCATCGCTAATGGAGATTGCAATGAATTTCGACCTCAAGAACATGAACCGCAAGGAACTGGAAAAACTCCGGGCCGACGTAGATACAGCTCTCGAAGACCTTGTCGAGAAAGAGAAAGAGGAAGCGCGGGAAGCGATCAAGAAGACCGCGGCGTCTTTCGGATTTACGCCTGAAGAGGTGTTGGAACTTTCGTCCTCCGCAAAAGCCAGAAAGACGAAAGCCAAGGCGCCGGGCAAGCCCAAATACCGGAACCCCGACAACGCCGACGAAACCTGGACCGGCAAGGGCCGTCCGCCCAAGTGGTTCACCGACGCCACGGAATCCGGCACGCCGCGCGAAAGCATGGAAATCAAGGGCTGATTTCGCGGTTCACCCCGCCACGACACGAAGGTAGGCTGCGCTTTGAATAGCTATTGAAAGGCGCAGCCATGACCATCCATATCGGGGCCGAAAAAGGCCAGATCGCTGAAACCGTTCTGATGCCCGGTGACCCCTATCGGGCCAGATGGGCCGCGGAAACCTACCTCGACAAACCGGAACTGGTGAACGAGGTCCGCGGGATGTTGGGCTATACAGGCACCTGGAAGGGCCACCGTGTCACGATCCAGGGCAGCGGCATGGGTATGCCCTCGCTGTCGATCTATGCCAACGAACTGATCAATGACTTTGATGCCAAAACGCTGATCCGTATCGGGTCCTGCGGGGGCATGCAGGACAAGGTCGGTATCCGGGACGTCATCCTTGCCATGACCGCCTCGACGGTCTCGACGCCGTCGCGCGGTATCTTCCGAGAACTCGGCTTTGCGCCCTGTGCCGATTACGGCTTGCTCGCTGCCGCGCATAAAGCCGCCGAGGCGAAGGGCACCACGACCCACGTCGGTGGCATCTATTCATCCGACACCTTCTATGACGAACGCCCCGATCTGAACGAACAGATGGTGCGCCACGGAATCCTGGGCGTCGAAATGGAAGCGGCAGAGCTTTACACCCTTGCCGCACGCTACGGGCGCCGTGCCTTGGCCATTCTGACAGTGTCGGATCACCTGATCACAGGCGAAGCCCTGCCCAGTGACCAGCGCGAACGCAGCTTTGGCGACATGGTGGAAATCGCGCTGGAAGCCGCTTTCGCGTGACAGAAAGGCTGGCCCTGTGCACGCCCTTGCGTCGCGCAGGATCAAGCCAAGCCGTGGCTGCGGTCGTAGCCGTTGATGGCGGGGGGCGCGTGGTTGTCCGGCGCGTCCGACCGCAGGACATCCATGCGCAGCGGATAGCAGGCTGCGGTGTCGGACGAATGCTCTGACCCGCAATCGCCACCGGGACAGGCGGATAGGACGGCCAGCAGGTCGATCTCGGCGAAGAACTCGATGTCGTCTCCGGGGCGCACGGGGCTGGCTTTCATGAAATACTGCCCCGTGTCTTTGGTGAAGCCGGTGCACATGAAGACGTTCAGCACGTCGTGAACGTGCCGCTCTGCCTCCTCTGGTGTCAGCTCCGTCGCTGTGGCCAAGGCGCGCGTCAGGTTGGAATGGCAGCAGTGGTGGTAGTCGCCCCCACCCAGCAGGTGCCCGGTATAGGGGTCACAGCGGGTTCCGATGACATCATGCACACGCCCGCCATAGGGATCGACACCATACCACGCCAGACTGTCGTGACTGATCGTGGCCATCGGCCTCAGATAGGGAAAGCCCGACCACATCCGGTCGCCCCGTGTCAGATGTGTTCCGTGTAGCGCACGTGTCTTGCCGGAATAGAACCTCTCATCCAGATTGTCGGCGGCGAAGAGGTTCAGGTCACCCACCTGCGGCCCATCCACACTGGTGATCCGCAGGAAATGCCCCGCTGGCACGAGGATGCTGGCCGCGTCGCGTGGTGGTGCCACCTCTGTCGCGATCACCGTCGTCGCGGCACGGGCACGGTCGATACGCAAGAGGTCCGGTTGGGGAAGGGACTCTGTCGGATAGCAGATCACGGGCGCGATCTGACGCCGTGCCTTTGCATCGGGGGGTTCGGTCTGGGTCATGGCGGTACTCAATCACGCCAGTCGGTTCCTGAAAAGTCGAACCCGCTATTTTGAACTGCAGCGGCGGTCAGCGCTTGTCAGTCCGACCGTAAAACTCCTGTTCCCTAAAGCGTTTCGCGAAAAACCTGAGTCACAGA